>SFXD01000073.1 GCA_004559785.1 bacterium
AAGCAGAATCTCGACATCCTACAGGATAGCAGGGTCAACCTGAATACGCAACTGCTTACCATCAACATCCTCCAGGAGTCGCAGGAGCTCATTGGTGACTTGAAGCATACCATCAGGGGAATGAATAAGTTTGCAGGTACTGGGGATTGACTTCCCCAGTACCCTGAAAGTCGTGTTATGACGGGGGTCGGCAGATTTTCCTTGTCTGTTGCTCAATGCCACATTTGGGACAGCCTACTTGTAGAGGTTTATCTCTGATAGTTGTAGGCGAGTACCTTCGGTCATCATGAGGAACTTGAACATATAATATCTGTATTCCTTCTCTCCCTTTACCTTGTACCTGTATTCCTGTTCGTTCTCGTCTCTCATACGGCGGTCAAACTTCATCTCGTCCACCAGTTCCCACGTCTTTTTGTCGTTGCTTCCCAGCACCTTCCATGTCTGTGGGTTACGTCCTTTGTAGGTGGACGTGTCATCACCTGTCACCAGTCCGTATTCCGAGATTTTGGTAGGTTGTTTCGCATCGAGTACGATGGTGTATGGCAACTGACTCTTGTCGTCAATGCACCATTTCGTGTACATCTTGCCGTCGGCTGCCATTGCGGCACCTTCCTTCTCTACTGTTGTAGTGCCCGAGTCGAATACGGTCTTTACTTTCTCCTGCGCCAAGACATTCGTTGCCATGGCGATGGTCAGGACGGCTATTGTCAGTTTCTTCTTCATCATTAGGTTCTTTTGCTTGTTATCGTTTGTATGTTTTTATTAATCATGTAAGATGTTTTTATCAAACATGTGAGTCATTATTTTTAAACAGCTATACAACAATGCTTTAGAGGAGACAGATGGCAGTCTATTTCACAACCAGTTTGCGTGTTCCGTTCTGGTCCTTCACTATGTTGATTCCCTTGCAGCAACTGTCCTGTTGAATGCCTGAGAGGTTGTAGAACTTCTGCTGTTCGGCTACACCCCCTTTTCCCTGAACCTTTCCAATTACGTCTGCATTGTCCTGTGACGAAGCCACCTTGACGAATCTCCAGTTGCGTGTATCGGCATCAGGGCTGTCCCCGTATTCGTACATGCCGATTCTGGTACCAGAGTTGAGACCGTTGCTCTGAAGGTCGAAAGCCAGCGTGCCTGTTCCGATGCGGTAGAAATAGTCGTCTACTGGGACTATGTCGAAAGCCTGAGTGTATACCGACGACTCGTTAGCGAAGCCAAAGATGTAGTAAGCCTTAGTCCTGTGGTTGTACGAGAGGATTTTGCCGTCCTCGTTACGCAGTATCAGTTTGCCGTCTCCCTTGCCGCTCTCGCACACCGTCCATCTCTGTGATGGGGAGGTAATGTCCTGCTCGCTGATTACCACTTTGTTGTCTACTATGTCAATAGCCATACCTATGTTGCTCTGTGGCAGAATCATGTAGGTGTCTCCGGGTTTTATCTTCGTGTCCTCGTCGGTTACGTTTATCGTGGCTGTCAGGGTGATGATGCTGGTTGCCGGTACCGACACAACGATGGAAGAGTCAGCCTGCACCTTTGCCAGGCCAAGCGCACGCGAGCAGTTGGCGTTGGGTGTTGTCTGGTATACCTTGACGGATGCTCCTGGTGCCGTGAAGGGCATTCTTATCCTGTGCTTCTGTATGAGCTTGGTATTGTTGATGATGGACATCACTAAGGTGTCCTGTGCGGGATTCACGGCTGCCAGAGCCTGCTCGCAGGTTGTTGGCACGAAGTGGTAGCCCTGCTTGAAGAACATGGTAACGTTCTGTCGGACGTAGTAGCTCTTCAGCCGTTGCAGTTTGTTCTCCTCGGTATAGGGGCAGTTCACCAGGCACCATTGGTCGCCGCCTTCCTCATGGTACTGCCAGTCAATCCATGCCGAGGGTACTATGTAGTGGATGTCCAGGAACATCGTCTGGCTCAGTTTCAGGTTGCCGTCCAGTCCGTTTCCGCCCGAGCCTACCTCGCTCTGCCATACGGGCTTGCCCGTACATCGTCCCAGTACTCCGAACTGGCTGCGTGCCCTTATGTTATTGATGTAGGTGTGGGTGTTCCACTGTCCAATCAAGTCCTTCACGCCTGCCTTCTCCAGGGTCTTGAAGGTGTTTACTGCTGTCGCCACGCTCGTCTCGTCGCTTGCGGAAATCACTGTGTTCAGTCCGCTTTCTTTCAGAATCGGGTGCAGGACCTTCAGGAAGTCAGCCTGCGCCTCTGCGCTGAAATGGCATCCTTCCTGTGAGCCATTTGCGGGCCAGTAGTTGGTGTTAGGCTCGTTGAAGGGTTCCAGGGTCTTGAACTCTATTCCGAATACGTCCTTGTAGTGTTTGCACACGTCGACTAAATAGTGTGCGAAAGCCTCGTAGTACTCGGGCTTGAGGTTGTCGTCGTTGGCATTGACATTGCCACCCACGCATCCGCTATAGGTCATCCACCAAGGTGCCGAGTTGCTGAAAGCCTCGAAGATGGCATCTGGCCTCTTCTCCTTGATTTTTAGCATAATCCTTCTCTGTGCGGAGTCGCGTTCCCAGATGTACGGACCTCCTGCGTAGTCTTGGAATCCCTCCATCTCAGCCCTTAGCCCCTTGCCGTTGCCCATGTGGTGTGGTGTACAGTTGGCGTTGTTGGGGTCGTCTCCACCTCCGATGTTGTATCTGAAGATGTTCATGTTCAATCCGTTGGGGCTGACGAGCCAGTCTATCATCTTGTCGATGGTGCTCTCCGACCATCGTCCGCACATGTTGCCCCACCAGCAGATGCTGGCTCCCCATCCTTCGCACACCTGCATCTTGTGTGCCGGTGCCACCACGTAGGATATGGTATCGCTCTGCGCCTTGACACCCTCCGACAGGCTTACCGCCATTGCTGCCAATAGGCAGCGGAATCTGTATATATTCATATTGTTATATTTGTTATAGTAGTTCTAGATTTTCTAGACTCTCTAGATTTTCTAGATTTTCTAGATCCTCTAGATTTTCTAGAGCCTCTAGATTTTCTAGATTCTCTAGATTCTCTAGTTCCTTATCACCTTCTTGCCAGCCGTTATGTATACGCCTTTCTTGTTTGCTGTGATGCGTCTTCCTGTCAGGTCGTATGTCTCTTTGCTGTATTCCTCCTTCGGTTGCGCCGTCTCGGGCAGGGCAATGTCCGTGCCTCCTATGGGCTTGAGCCATTCGTATGGCTGTCCTTCTAAGGTGAACGACTTGATGTTGAAGCTTGCCTTCCCTTGTAGGTTGATGATAACGCCGAGGGAAACCTCTGTCTCCTCGTCGAGGGTGAAGCTTATCTCTTCCTCCTGTAGCTTTGCCCATGCTAAGGCTTGCTCCTCGCAGAGGGCATCCGATACCATCTCGTTGCCTTTGCAAGCCACGAGCCTGCTTGTCTGGCATTCGCTTCCGTCGCCGAAGTTGCAGACGAACCTGTACTTTCCTGCCGGTAGGGTAACGGGTTGCCACAGACGGTAGTCGAGCAGGTTGGCGGCAAAGCCGCTCCATACCGTTTCAAAGGTAATGTTGCTGCTATGTCCCGTATCTATGTGTGCTCCGGTTATCACCGAGCCGTATACCACGGCGTTCTTGTCCCTCCATGTGGAGCGTGACGTGTTCATGGCCAATTTCTTGAACCTCGAACTGTTAGCTGGGTTTACCGTTCCTGTAGTGGTCTGGAAGGGGTTCTTGTAGTTGGTCAGGTATGCCGCCGACATATCCCCGTGTGTGGCTGCCTCTGTGTCGAGGGTGAAAACGCCTATTGCAGAGTTCCATGCGTCACCGTCCGGACCGAAGTTGATGCGTTCTGCATCGTGCCTGCCCGAGGTACGGTCAATGACGTTGCCTCCGTTCTGGTTGAAGTCATAGTACAGCAGCAACTTGTTCTCTTCCTCTGCCTGTGTAATGTCCTTAATGCTCCAGTTGGAGTATTGTGCCATCTTGTCCGGTGTCAGCACGGCTGCCCATAGTCGCACTTCGTCTATCTGTCCCTTCAGTCCCTCTGTTTCCGAGCCAACCACGATTTCTCCCAGTGGAGGCATCCTCGTGTCGAGCCTTGTCGTTGAGGAACATACCAGTATCATGTCTCGGTAGAACTTTACTGTCCCCAGGTTGTATGTTATGCAATAGTGGTGCCATTCTCCGGGTATTATGTAGCCATCTTCTGATGCAGCAGAGCGTGTCCCTAATTTTATCGTTATCGCGCCCTTGTCGCTCACGCTGGTAGTCAGTCCGGTGCTTGCAGAAGTCAGGTTGAAGCTGCCTGTGCAATCCTGTGCCCTCATCCACCATTCTATCGACACTTGTTTCTGTTCCTCCGTATAGGGGCATTCCAGTCTCAGGCTTTCCCTGCCCGTGAAGTTCAGGCACGACCCGGGATTCTCGCTGCATATCGTCAGCACCTTGCCCTTTGTCAGTGCGTCCTCGCCGAGTGCGTTCCCCACGTGCAGTGTCACGTCGTACACGCCTGGTGCCGTGGGTACTACCGATGGGCTTTGCCCGTCTATGAGGAAGGCCCGGCTGCCGTTGTTCAGTTCCCACTGCCATGATTCGGGGTTGTATCTGGTCAGGTCTTCCAGGGTGAGGGTGTCACCCAGTATGAGGGCTGATTTCGACATGTCGAACAAGGGCTTGGGTGCCGACTCCTTCACGGTCACGGTCTTCGTCATGCTGTCCTTGCCATACTGGTTGCTTACGGTCAGTGTCACCTTGAACGTGCCTGTCTTGGGATAGAGTGCCGTTGCGTTTGTTGCTGTGCAAGTCTCTTCTTCAGCCTCTGGCATTTCCCACAGGTAGGAGCAGCCTTCGCCTTCCGAGCGGTTGATGAAGCAGAAGCGGTCGCCCGCGGGGAGTTCGTCCGACGTTATGTCGAATGCTGCCACAGGGGCAGAGCCATCCACTATCGTAACCTCCTGCGTGGCGGTAGCCGTCTCCTCGGTGCTGAAGGTTGTGGTACATGTCACGGTGTAAGTCCCTGGCTTGTCGAAGGTCAGAGTGGCTGTCATTCCGCTTATTACCTTTTCCTTCGAGTCTGGTGCGCTCCACGAGCATTCTATGGCGTTCAAAGGGCAAAGAGCCTTCACGTTCACAGGCATGCCACTGGTGTGCGTACCGTCCTCCACTTCTATTTCCACGGCAGCCTTGGGCTTTGTGCCGGTGAAGGGAGTCTCTGTCATCTCGAACTCCTTCTCTCCTATCTTCTGTATCGAGGCATGGTGTCCCCTTGCCCAGTCGCGCAGTTTCACCTCGCCGTCTGTTTCTATCGTGTCCATGTTGATGTACGCCAGCAGGTCGGGGTTCAGGGCAGGCCTCTCTATGGGAATCCGCATGTTCTGCTTTATCTCTGTTGCCGTGCGTGCGGTCTTCCATACCCTAATCTCGTCCACCGAGCCTTTCCACCACGACTGGCTGCTTCCGTTGCCGAACCTAAGGTCGCCGAAGCCCGTCAGTCCTGTGTAGGTCTTGCTCGATATCTGTCCCTTGCGTATTCCGTTCACGTATGCTGTCATGAAGTTGCCCTTTATGACGATTGCCACGTGGCACCATCTGTTGGCAGGAAAGCCGTTTGCCACCATCATCCTGTCGCCTGATGTAGTGTTCCATCCTGCATATAGCATACCTGCCTTGTCCGTATGGAAGAGGAACTTGCCCCATCCCGGTCCTACCTGCTGTATGTAGTTGGCGAGGCTTGAGTGGTAAATCCAGAATTCTATAGTTGCCTCGTTCAGGTCTTCCGTGAATATGCCGGGTATCGTGATGCCGCTCTCGTTCAGTTTTAGGGCGACGTTCTCTCCGCTCGTGGGAGCAGTCATCGACACTGTGTTGGTGGCTTTTGCCTCCTGCTCGTACTTGCCCAATTGGTAGCATGCCCTTACGGTCAGGGCATCTTCATAAGCCGTTTCGGGTGTGTAGAAGGTCTTGTCTGACGGTACGGAAGCTATTCTCTCATTGCCTGCATAGATGTTGTAGCCCTTCAGTTCCAGTCCCGATTTCTGGGGTGCGTTCCATGCCAGCACTCCGTCCGTCAGTTGCAGGTTGGTGGCAGGGTACAGTTGTTCGCCTGGTACGGTGCAGGTTATGATGGTCTGCGTACCGTTTGAGGTAATCTCCACGTCCTGCTGTTCGAAGGGAATCTCCACGCCGTTCTCGTCCGTCTCGTAGTTCATTATGGAAGCCTTGTAAATATGTCCCTTGCCTATTGAGCCTGACTTCGTCTTCACGATGAAGAAGTATTTCAGTGGTCGTGTGCGGTCGACGCATTCCGTCAGGTCCGTCAGGTCGTAGCCGAACTCCATTGGTTCGTAGTGCATTCCGTCCGTCCATCTGCCCAGCATTGGCACCTCTGGTGCGGGGTCCTCCTTGGCAGCGTTGCCTGCGTACTTGAAGTGCTCGAAGTTCACCGTCCTTTCTGGCTTCTGTGCCTCCAGGTTCTGTGCCACGCCGGCGCACAGCAGCATTTCGCTCCTGTGCGAGTAGTCCATCAGCAGCTTTATCGTCCTCAGCGGCCGGTAGTTGCGTCGTATGTTGTATGTTCCAGGAGTCCATGGCAGCTGGTCGGTGCCCACCGAGTAGCTGTACTTGTACGGACAGTAGATGAAGCCCTTGTTCTCCCATCCGTCTCCCCACGAGTTGGCTATTATCCATGCTCCTACCTCGTCTTCCTCCACCTCGCCTACTATTCCGTCCTCGTCGAGGTCAAATTCTATGCGGTCGTCGTAGCCGCAGATGGTGACGGCGTGGTTGTATGTGTCTCCCCATGCCTTCACGTACTTCATTCCTGTCAGTCCATTCTCGTCGTTGGTTGCCGAAGCGGGAATCTTCTCCCATGTGCCGTATGCGGCGACTCCTATCCCGGCTATTCCTCCCGAGTGCATTGTCTCGTCGCCCGAGTGGTTGTAGAGCCATTCCTTCAGTTCGCGCCTGCCTTCTGGCGTATTGGTTGCCGTCATGCTGAAGGTGTTGGCTGCCCTGTTCCACATTGCGCTGTACCATTTGTCGTAGCCTTGCATCCATCCGTAGTCGTTGTCATCGTGTGTCTGTGCTCCGAACAGCCGGCTGTAGGTCCTTCCGCCGTAGGTTGTCACGTTTGGTATTCCGTTGGCTCGTGCCATGTCCTCCTTTTCGCTGTTCTGGAAGGTAAGCAGCCACGTGAAGTGTGTCGGGTACTGGTTTTCGGGCTTCGATGCGTCGAGGTCACGCAGTGAGTTTATCTCGTGGGTGAACATATAACCTATGTTCTGTGCAGAGCCGCACGAGCCTCCGTCCTGATTGAATATGGGTGGGAAGTACTTGTCCTCCCCGTTGTATACGTATGGTGGCAGGGTTATCTGCGGAGCCCTTCCTTCAGCCCTTGCCTTGCGTCGTGCCGTGTATTCGGCTGGTGGGGCTTTTTTCAGGAGGTTTAGGTCCAGGTCAGGGAATACGCTGCGGTCTACTTTTATCGTGGTGCCGTCGTAGAGTTTGATTTCCTCTATTTGTGCGAGGCACTTGCCTGCGCTTGCCATGAGGGTAAGGATGATTGTCGTAATGATGCGTTTCATGATGAATAGTTGTTTATAGGTGGTTTGATTTACGTTCTTTTGGTTCTTACGTAGCAAATTTACGACTATTTCTTGAACCAGCCAACGGAATACACTCTTTTTTATTGTAGTTTTCGCGAATGTATATCAGTTGACCTTTTCTAGCGAATGTATATCAGTTGTCCTTTGGTCTTCTTCTCTCGCGACTCAGGATATCCCAAGAGCAAATCTGTACGCTGTTGTTTACAAAAAATATTTACATTATTGGCTTGCTATTTTTCGCTCTCCTTGTACAATGGCAGTTGTGCTAAACCTCATTTACGGATTTGGTGTGTAGTTGCCCACAGAGTGTTGCAGAACATGTTCTTTTTGTGTCGAAAAAGTATTATCTTGCCCATTTTTCAACAGAAAAGTACCATTTAAACCTTGATTTTCGAAAGTCGAAAGTTCCAAAATACCCCCCCCCATTTAGTTAAATTAAGTTAACTTTCTAATGTTGTTTATATTTTATATAAAGAAATGTTCGCTATGTCACGATATTGGCGTATATTTGTAGTTATGAAATGGAACGTAAACATGGTTTTGTCCTACAGGTATAAGATAGTTTTCATATTGGTTTACCTGTTCTCATTGTGTACACAGGTGCAGGGTGAAAGCCAACTGACCTTGGACAGCGTTTTCGTTCGTGGTTCACGTCCCATCATTTTTCTTGTCAATAAGTCATACATCCAGACACAGGATGAGCAATGGATAAACGACTCGCTCAAGCCTGCTTTGGAGGCGCTTGGTGAAAATGCCTTGATACTGGGGCGAGCCGCAGCATCGCCCGAGGGTCCATACGACAACAACGTCCGTTTGGCTCGCGAGAGACGTCAGGCTGCCGACCGCATACTCCGCCGCTTAGGCATTGACGTCAACCGAATACGCTACGACGTGATTCCTGAGGACTACGAGATGCTCTGCCTTTTGATGAAGCAGAACCACGACGAGGACTTCCCCTTGGTGGACTCCCTCGTACGTAGTCACCTCGACCGTCCTGCAAGGCTCAAGCAGCAGTTGCGTTCCCTGCGTAGAGGCGAACTGTGGCAGCGTCTGTTGCGCGAGTACTATCCCGACCTGCGAGCCGTCCGCATCATGGCAGTCGACCGCCGCACTGTTCTCAACGACCAAGTAGTGCAGCTTCATCCCCTTACCTTTCCCTTGGCGAGCGAACAGGATGCAAACAGGATGCTAAGGGAACCCGAACAGGAATTCTGCCCCGAGCCGCTGACACCTTACATTTATGACGATGGCGAGAGGGTACATCGCATACCTTTCATGGCAGTGCGCACCAACATGCTCTACGACCTCTTCTACATGCCCAACTATGGTTTTGCGCCGATGTGGAACGTAGGTCTGGAGTTCTATCCCCGTCGGGGGCATTTCACCTACGGCGCATGGTTCATGAGTCCCTATTATCATAGGTGGAGCAAGAACAAATTCTTCCAGATACGCAACTACGAGCTTGAGGCGCGCTACTATTTCCGTGGCACCAAGAGCGCGACATATCAAGGGCTGTACGTAGGCCTTGCGGCCGATGTCAACAAATATGGCATAGGTCTAAACAAGGACAAGGGCTGGCAGGGCGAGGGCTATGGAGGCCAGGCCACGGTGGGCTACGTAATGCCTGTGGCACGCCATGGGCAGTGGAAGTTGCACTTCACCCTTGGCGTTGGCTTCTACGTCACGCGCTACGACCCATACGTATACGGCACTCCCGATTCCCATGGCAGGATAGAGGACGGCAAGTATTACTACGACACGGACCTCTTTGGCAGCCAATTCCGCGAGCGTCAGCATCGCTACCGCTGGTTTGGCCCCACCCAGTTGGGAGTAAGCATCAGCTACGACCTCCTCTGGCGCAAGGGCACCCGCCAAGATGCCCCCGACGGCGGAGGACGATCGAAGGGCATCTCCCTCCGCAGGTGGGAGTAAAGGGGCAAAGCCCCCTAGAGCCTCTAGAATCTCTAGAACCTCTAGAACAACTAGAGCCCCTAGAGCCTCTAGAACCTCTAGCCCCTCTAGAACGACTATAAAAGAAAAGAAATTATGAGCAGACCATACATCTACACACGCATGCGAGAGAGCCTACGCCGATGGCGCAGGGAGGGGCATCGTGTGTACTATGTCGTGCTGCTCATGCTCACCGTGGGGTCGTGCACTATCGAGCCACCCCTGCATACGGTAGACCCCCATGTGGAGCTTGTCCCGCCCACCGTCGACCTCGAACTGGAGGTACTCTGGGACTACCTCTTCCACTACGACGTGGAGTACGAATGGGAGAAGGAATGGTGGTACGGCTGGGACAGCCGCGACGAGGAACTCTTCGGCAAGCTGGGATATACCGAGCCTAAGGCCTTCGAGGTGCGCCGCTACTTCACGCATGACGTACCCTACGGGCGGCACGACGCACCCCTGCGAGACAGGATAGAGGGACAGGTGCTGCAGTCGCGCTTCGACTTCGGCTTCTGGGACATACTGGTGTGGAACGAGATATACGCCCCCGACGGGGTGCAGAGCATACGCCTCGACGAGAACACCACCTACGAATACGTTACGGCGTACACGGGCCAGACCATGCGCACTGCCCGGTATGGCAACACGTTATACACCCGTTCGTTCTACCAGCCGGAGGAACTCTTCGCAGCATACGAGGAGGCTATCGAGATCAACGAGAACCTCGACGGCTTCACGTTCGACCCCGAGCGCAACGTATGGGTGCGCCGCCTTGAGATGCTGCTGCATCCGCTCTCGTACATCTACCTGCCACAGCTCATACTGCACCACAACAACGTCAACGGGCGCAAGGTGACGGGCGTGGATGGCGACGGCAACCTCAGCGGCATGGCGCGTGCCGTGATAATGAACACGGGTGTCACCACGTCGGATGCAATCACCGTCAACTTCAGCACGCGCATGAAGCAGGACCTGTCCTACAAGGATGGGGAGCAGGTGGACATAGTGGGGGCTAAGCTTCTCACCTTCGGCATCACCAACCTCAACCCCGGCGACCTCGACACGCGTGCCTACGACGCATCGTACAGCAAGGTGCTGGAGGCAGACAAGGACAACAGGCACTACCTCGACATGCGACTGGTCTTCAACAACGGAGCGGACTCCACCATCGTCTTCGACGTAACGGACGAGGTGCGCCGCCTCTTCAAGGGAGGTGTCATCACGGTGGAACTTGATATGGACACCGTACCTATTCCTAATCGTGGCGGAGGCAGTGGCGGCTCAGGCATGGATGCTGTGGTGGAAGACGAAGAGGAAGAGGAATGGGAGTTCGACATGTAGGGGGCGAGATGCTACGTTCAATGGAGAAATCAACATTAAGGTATTTGAAGTAAAAACATAAATAACGGTATAACAACAAATAAATATAGGAGAAAACAAACGAAAAAGAGACATTTATTACGAGAAAAGGCTAAACGAGAAAAAACAAACAAACTACAAACAATTATCAACAATCAAAATTCACACAATTATGAAAAAGTATTTCATCTATGCTGTGTCCGCACTTGCATTGGTAGGGTGCTCCAGCGATGATTTCCTTGGTGGGCAACCATCCCCAACCAAGCTGGCGGACAACAACGTCATCAACTTCAATGGTGACCGCAGCTCAACGACGAGGGCAACTAATGATGCTGCAACTAAGCTTGGCAACAAGTTCTTCGTTTATGGTACGAAGCAGACTACCGATACGGAAAAGGCAGATGGTAAAGACGAACAAATCGTTTACATGAACTATCTTGTTCAATTTAAAGATGGTACTGCTAACACAACAGTATCCAACACCGCTGGTTGGGAGTATGTTGGAGTTCCAAATAGCTTTACTTCTGCTGTTACTCCTAATGTTGGTAACCAAACCCAGACCATCAAGTATTGGGACTATAGT
>SFXD01000145.1 GCA_004559785.1 bacterium
GGGTATTCCGTTTTCTCCACAGTCTTCCATGTTGAATGGAATGGCAAGAAACTGAATATCATCGATTGCCCTGGCAGCGACGATTTCGTTGGGTCTGCACTTACGGCACTCAACGTGACAGACACGGCCGTAATACTACTCAAGGGCGGAGCAGGCGTTGAGGTGGGAACGCAGAACCACTTCAGGTATACCGAAAAACTGGGCAAGCCAGTTATCTTCCTCGTAAACCAACTTGACGACGAGAATTGCGACTACGACAACCTGCTCGAGCAACTCAAGGACATCTATGGTCCCAAGGTCGTACCCGTGCAGTATCCCATAGAGACAGGTCCCGGCTTCAATTCCCTCATAGATGTCCTCCTCATGAAGAAATATTCATGGGGTCCCGACGGAGGTGCCCCGACTATCGAAGATGTTCCGGCCGACCAGATGGACAAGGCGATAGAAATGCACAAGGCTTTGGTTGAAGCTGCAGCAGAGAACGACGAGACGTTGATGGAGAAGTTCTTCGAGAGTGAGACCCTAACCGAGGATGAGATGCGCGAGGGTATTCGCAAGGGCCTTGCCTGCAGAGGCATGTTCCCTGTATTCTGCGTTGATGCCGTCAAGGACATGGGCGTAAGGCGACTGATGGAATTCCTCGGCAACGTGGTACCGTTCGTAGACGAGATGCCTCGCGTGTTCAATACCAGGGGAGAGGAAGTGGCTCCCGTCCCTGACGCTCCCACCAGCCTCTTCTTCTTCAAGACTGCCATGGAGCCGCATATCGGCGAGGTGCAGTATTTCAAGGTGATGAGCGGCGTAGTACGTGAGGGAGACGACCTCAGCAATGCAGACAGGGGAAGCAAGGAACGTATGGCTCAACTCTTTGTGTGCGCAGGCGCAAACAGAATCAAGGTGGAGGAACTTGTCGCAGGCGATATAGGCTGTACCGTCAAGTTGAAGGATGTCAAGACTGGCAACACACTGAACGCAAAGGACTGCGACAACAGGTTCAACTTCATCAAGTACCCCAATGCCAAGTATACTCGCGCTATCAGGGCTGCCAACGAACAGGACACGGAGAAGATGATGAACGCCCTGCAGAAGATGCGCGAGGAGGATCCTACATGGCAGATTGAGCAGAGCAAGGAACTGAAGCAGATACTTGTACACGGACAAGGGGAGTTTCATCTTCGTACCTTGAAATGGAGGATGGAGAATAACGAGAAGATTCAAATCGTTTTCGACGAGCCAAAGATTCCATACCGTGAGACCATCACGAAGGCCGCACGTGCCGACTATCGCCACAAGAAGCAGTCTGGCGGAGCAGGGCAGTTCGGCGAGGTTCATCTCATTGTCGAGCCATATTACGAGGGTATGCCCGCACCAGAGGTGTACACCTTTGGCAACCAGGAGTATCGCGTCAATGCCAAGAGCACGGAAACGGTAGACCTAGAATGGGGTGGCAAGCTCGTATTCATCAACAGCGTTGTCGGAGGAGCCATAGATGCCAGGTTCATGCCCGCAATACTAAAGGGTGTCATGCAGCGCATGGAGCAGGGACCTCTTACAGGTTGCTATGCCCGCGACGTGAGAGTCATAGTATATGATGGCAAGATGCATCCCGTAGACAGCAACGAATTGTCTTTCATGCTTGCTGGCAGGCAGGCGTTTGCCCAGGCTTTCAAGGAGGCCGGACCAAAGATTCTGGAACCCATATATGATGTTGAGGTCTTCGTACCCAGCGACAAGATGGGCGATGTAATGAGCGACCTGCAGGGCAGACGTGCCATGATTGTCGGCATGACAAGCGAGAATGGCTACGAGAAGCTTACCGCAAAGGCTCCACAAAAGGAAATGTCAAACTACAGCACATCTCTCAGCAGTCTTACGGGAGGCAGGGCAAGTTTCATCATGAAGTTCGCTTCGTACGAACTTGTTCCTGGTGACGTCCAGAACAAGCTTGTAGCAGAATATCAGGCTACCCAAACCGAGTGATGATTGCCAAATAAGCAATTAAACGGTGCAACCGTTGTTAAATAAG
>SFXD01000146.1 GCA_004559785.1 bacterium
CTCGCTCTCGACATTGAGGGAGGTGGAGAGGCCGAAGAGCGACTTATCCTCCCGGAGGCGGTGGGGATTGCCTTGCGTGGAGGGCATCACGCCCTTAGGCATGTAGGTGAAGCGACCGGCATAAAGCAACGAGGGGATATGCCAATCGTCGCTGAAGGTCTTGCTCGCCAGATTGACCGCACTACCCGTTCCGTTGAAGATGCCGACCTCATAACCAAACTTCTCCTTCACCAATCCATGCACCTCGACACCCAGGTCAAAACCGGTACCTATATTAGGCGTGACCGCATTGAGCGAATGGGGCAGGATGACGGAAGCTGTCAGCGAGGCTGGCAATACCGGCAGCAGGGTCTCGCCCAAGGTGGTCAGGTAGGCATGCGAGAAGGGGGTCTTGAATTTACCCACCCGGATGGCGAACGCCTCTTTCAAGCGCACGTCAAACCAGGCCTGTTGCAACAATGCCCCACCCGAAGTGGCCGCGTTGAGCGAGAGATTGAAGGTCACTTTGTCGAATGCCTTACCCGTGAATCCCAAGACCGCATAGGGAATGGAGGAGCCGGAGTTGGCGATATTGTCTTGGTTATAGGCCGCATCCAACCCCTCGTCATCGTAATAGTTGACGTTGGCACTGGCCTGTACCAACAGGTAGGGCTTGAACAGGAAGTCTCCCTTCTTGCTGCCGATTGTGAAGCCCTCTTTACCGGCCAAGGAGACAATGCCGTTTTCGGATTCCTCCTCGTGCTGGGCATATACATGAGCGGCACAGGCGATCCATAAGCATAGTATTGCGAATAGCTGTTTCATTGCTGTTTATACTTCATTGAATGTGTGTTTAAAGTGAATTGATGAAGGCTACCAACGCCTCTCGATCGGCCTTGCTCATCTGCTTGAACAGGTTTTTCGAGGCCTCGCCCTCTCCGCCATGCCAAAGGATCGCCTCCTGCACGTTGCGTGCCCGTCCGTCATGCAGGAAATAGGTATGTCCGTTCACCTTCTCCTGCAAGCCGATGCCCCAAAGCGGGGTGGTTCGCCACTCGTTTCCCCGAGCCAATCCGCTGACATAGTTATCGTTCAGACCTACCCCCATGATCTCCGATCCCATGTCGTGCAACAGGTAATCGGAATAGGGATGGATCGTCTGGTTGCCCAACCAAGGTAGTTCCGTATTGTTGATCAAGACCGCTCCCCGAGGGCGTGTGTGCAGGGTCGTGACGTGGCACAGGTGGCACTTCGCCTCGTAAAACTTCTGCTCGCCCAAGATCACCTGCGGATCGTTCACGTTCCGACGGGCCGGTACGCCTAAACAATGGAGATAGAGATCCACATTCTCCATCTCCTCGGTGGAGACATCCAACTGATCGTAGGCCAAGCCCATCATGCTGCCTTGATCCATCTGGAGCTGTCCCTCGCAAATCTCCTCCGGGTAGCGACTGTTGGTCACACCCATATCACTGGAGAAGCCCAACTCGATCGTGAGATCCGCATGTTGCGCCTTGTTGCCGGAAAGGCCCAGCCGCTTCATGCCTCGCTCGTTGATGTAGTTGGCTCGTCCACTGATGCCATATTCCGGGTAGTTGCTCCGGGCGGCCAAGGCCTCGATCTCGGTCGGGTCGAGTGCCATCATCTGCCCTAATCCCACATGACGCAAGGGGATGCGCACGCTACAGAAGAGATCGTTGGGGGCGATGCTGTCGGCATACCATTCCGTGATGGTATAGATGGGCTTGCAAAGCTCATAGGTCTCGCCATCGGGAAAGGAGAAGGTCTCGTAATCATACTTCACCTTCAGCTTACCCTCCGCTTTCACCCCATAGATTGCCTGGTCGTGCAACACCCGTCCATAGTTTTTGAAGAAGGCCCCATTGCGACGGGTGATATAGACCAACATCGAGGAGAATCCATAGCTGCCCGATCCCCCCTCACTCCACAAGGTGGGTTGCGTGCGGCCCGCGTTGCGGTGGCAACTGCCACAAGAGTAACCGGCATAGACCGGCCCCAAGCCTCCGCCATCGCCAACTTAGAGA
>SFXD01000147.1 GCA_004559785.1 bacterium
CGAACCCTAGACCCACGCCTTAGAAGGGCGTTGCTCTAATCCAACTGAGCTACGGAACCCCATTTTGCGGGTGCAAAGGTACAAAAAAATGGCGGAATAACCAAATATTTCCGCCATTTTTTTATTATTTATGCAGTTTTTTTGTAATTTGCCATATTTAAGGGCGGTCTTACACGAGGTAAGACCCTACAGCGGATGGGGGCTGCGCATAGAGCTTTTACCCTTTCAGCGCGGCGATCGTCTCCTTGAGGGCGGCAATCTTTTCGAGCGAGTCGCTTTCCTTCTTGCGCTCCATGGCAACTACGGCCTCGGGGGCATGGGCAACAAACTTCTCGTTGCTGAGCTTCTTGCGCACTGAGGCAAGGAAGCCCTCGAGATGTTGCAACTGTGCCTCGGCCTTCTCAATCTCGGCAGCCACGTCGATCATCTCGCCAAGAGGAACGGCATACTCGGTGGTGCCCACCATGAATGACGATGCTGTGGAGTCCTTCTCGTTGACAATGTCAATGGCAGAGAGATTTGCCATCTTGGTGACTACGGAGTCGTAGGCCCCGAGCACGGCATTGCCCACCACCTGCAGGCGCAATGCCTCGCGAGGAGAGATGTTCTTCTGATTGCGCACCGTGCGCACACCACTTACCACCTGCTTCAGGTTCTCAACATCTGCCACCAACTTGAGCTCTGCCTCAGAGGAAGCGGCAAGCGAGAGACTGTCGCGCATGATAGACTCGCCCGGCTGGCGGTCGTAGATATTCTGCCAGAGCTCCTCGGTGATGAACGGCATGAAGGGATGCAGCATCTTGAGAAGAGTCTCGAAGAAACGCAGTGTGGCGTCGTAGGTGGTGCGGTCGAGCGGCTTCTGATAATCAGGCTTCACCATCTCGAGATACCAGCTCGAGAACTCGTCCCAGAAGAGGCGATATACCGTCATGAGGGCATCCGAGATACGATACTTCTTGAAGTGGTCGTCGAGCTCCACGTTCACAGCCTTCAGTTTGGCGTCAAACCACTCCACGGCAATCCTGTTGGCCTCGGGCTGCTCGGCATCCACGGTATCCCAACCCTTCACGAGGCGGAAGGCGTTCCATATCTTGTTGTTGAAGTTACGGCCCTGTTCGCACAGACTCTCGTCGAAGAGAATGTCATTGCCCGCGGGGGCAGAGAGCATCATACCCATGCGCACACCGTCGGCACCGAATTTCTCGATCAGCTCGATGGGGTCGGGCGAGTTGCCAAGACTCTTCGACATCTTGCGTCCCAGTTTGTCGCGCACGATACCGGTGAAATACACGTTCTTGAAGGGGAACTTGCCCATATATTCCTCACCCGCCATAATCATGCGAGCCACCCAGAAGAAGATGATGTCGGGGGCAGTGACAAGGTCGCTGGTGGGGTAGTAGTAGTTGATTTCCTCATTGCCTGGATTGTTGATACCGTCGAAGAGGGAGATAGGCCACAGCCACGACGAGAACCATGTGTCGAGGGCGTCGTCGTCCTGGCGCAGGTCCTCAGCCTTAAGGTCTGGGTTTCCGCTCTGCTTGCGGGCCAGGGCAAGAGCCTCCTCGGCAGTCTCGGCCACTACAAACTGCTCCTCGCCGTAGTAGTAGGCCGGAATGCGGTGACCCCACCACAACTGGCGCGAGATACACCAGTCCTGGATATTCTCAAGCCAGTTCTTGTATGTAGCCTTGTACTTGGCGGGATAGAAGTTCATCTCGCCATTGACAACGGGAGGAAGGGCGATGTCGGCAAAGTGCTGCATCTTGAGGAACCACTGCAGTGAGAGGCGTGGCTCGATGGCAGTGTCGGGGTTGCGCTCCGAATATCCCACCTTATTATTATAGTCCTCCACGCGCTCCATCAGTGCAGCCTCCTGAAGGTCGATGGCAATCTGGCGGCGGCAGTCGAACACGTAGAGAGGCGACTCGGCCGAGATTGTTCCGTCGGCATTGAATATGTCGATGGTTTCGAGGTTATGAGTCTTGCCGAGCATATAGTCGTTGGTGTCGTGGGCGGGAGTGACCTTCAGACATCCCGTTCCGAACTCGATATCCACGTATCTGTCCTCGATGACGGGTATGACGCGTCCCACGAGAGGCACAACCACCTTCTTGCCCTTGAGCCACTGGTTCTTGGGGTCCTTGGGGTTGATACACATGGCAGTGTCGCCCATGATGGTCTCGGGACGTGTGGTAGCCACAACGGCATAATATCCCTTGTCGTCCTTGTGGATGACATTGCCCTCGCCGGCGTTCTCGATGTCGGTGCAGTCGCACTCGGGCGCCACATAATATTTCAGATGATAGAGTTTCGACTGCTCGTCCTTATACACCACCTCCTCGTTGCTGAGGGCGGTCTGTGCCTTGGGATCCCAGTTCACCATGCGCAGTCCGCGATAGATGAGTCCCTTGTTGTATAGATCCACAAACACCTTGATGACGCTCTTGGAGCGAGTGTCGTCCATGGTGAAGGCAGTGCGGTCCCAGTCGCACGAAGCACCCAGTCGGCGCAACTGCTTGAGGATGATGCCGCCATGCTCGTGGGTCCAGTCCCATGCATGCTTGAGGAATTCATCGCGCGAGAGGTCGTGCTTCTTTATTCCCTGTTCGGCCAGTCGTTTCACCACCTTGGCCTCGGTGGCGATGGACGCATGGTCGGTGCCAGGCACCCAGCATGCGTTCTTTCCCTCCATGCGCGCACGGCGCACGAGGATGTCCTGAATGGTGTTGTTGAGCATGTGTCCCATATGGAGCACACCTGTGACATTGGGCGGCGGAATCACAATAGTATATGGTTCGCGACCGTCGGGCTTACTGCTGAACAGCTTGTTGTCTATCCAGTACTGATACCACTTCGACTCCACTTCTTTTGGGTCGTATTTGCTTTGTAGTTCCATTATTTTTTATGTTAAATATTTAAATCCT
>SFXD01000148.1 GCA_004559785.1 bacterium
GGTGCCCGCCGCAAAGCAGGTACCGCCTTTTTAGGAGAAGAAGAATAAGAATAAGAAGGAGATGTCTCAGTTACATCAGGCCCATTGCCTGCGGCAGTGCGGTAGACACTGCCGGGATAAAGGTGACCAGCAGCAGGCCGCCGATGATGGCCACATAATACATAAGCATATATGGCATGACCTTGGAAAGCGAGGTGCGCCCCACCTTGATACCCACGAACAGGGCGTTGCCCACGGGCGGGGTGATGTTGCCGATGCAAAGGTTATACACGAGGATCAGACCGAACTGGATGGTGCTCATGCCAAAGCTCTGGCAGATGGGCAAAAACAGCGGGGTGAAGATGAGGATGGCCGGGGTCACATCCATGAAGGTGCCGGACACCAGCAGGATCACGTTCATGATGAGCAGGATGATGTACTTATTGCTGGTCAGGCTCAGCAGGGCTGCCGCCACAGCATCATTGAAACATTGTAGAGCCGACGGAAAATCCTTTATGTCGCGGTAGGCGCATCCCAGAACATAATGAGCCAGCATACGTTGGTTGTTGTTTCCCTTGCGGTCGTAATATTCCACCAGTTCCAGGCCGATGGAATCGCTGGAAAAGAGCAAATCCGCCTTGTTCTGCGCATTGCAGCGGAGCAGCAGGTGCTCCATCTGCAGGGCCTTGGGCATGAGGGAGGCCAGGGAATCCATGGTGCAGAGCATGCGGAAAGCCGAGTCGGCATCCGTCTGCATGAGCGAGTCGACTGCTGAGAGCTGCCTTTGAAATTCCCCCTTCTGCTGCTGGCAGCCGCCCAGGGGCATCAGAGTGAACAGGAGAATGAGGATTCCTGCTGACAGGGTAATTGGTTTCCTTCCTTTCCGCATGGCGTTTCTTCATTCAGGCGTTCTCTGTCTTCCAGTCCCCGATGGTGCGGCGCTCGGGGTCGAAGTTAATGCCCACTTTCACAATGGGCAGTCCTGAGAGGGCAAACTTGGAGGCATAGTCCTTCAGGTCGATCTGGTCCATGGCGGCCTGGGCGGACATGTTGAGCTTCAGCTCGAAGAGATAGAGAGCCTGATTTGTGCGCAGTACCATGTCCACACGGCCTGTGGGGGTGTGGACCTCCACGTCCAGACCACGGAACTGGCCGAGAAGGGAGAAGATGATGTACAGCATCTGCTGATAGTGGCCCTCAGAGTTGGCATTGTCGCAATAGGGCACCGTCAGCAGATAGGCCTGGAGCAGCGACAGTCCGCCGTCTATGTCATCCTTCCTCAATGCCAGACTCATCTTTGCCGCCATGGTCATGCCCCGCCCCGACACCTTGGGGGCATACTGCGGCAAGAGGCTTTTCATCAGCCCTATGCGCACTTCGCCGTTGGGGAGGTCGAGGGTGTAGAGTTGCGCATCGCGGTCATATCCCTTGATGGTGACATAGCCGCTCTGGTAGAGCAGGGGAATGATGGACTGCATGCCCTCTGTGGGCGCGTCAAACTCTGAAGACATGGCTTCCATGCAGCTGATGTCGGAGGGCAACGTGTCAAACCTGCGCATCATCTCAATGAGATAGGTGGGTGTGCCGGAGGCGAACCAGTAGTTCTCGATGCGCTTCGCATTGAAGGCGTTGAGCAGGCTGAAGGGATTGAACAGGTCGGGCGATGGCCAGGCGAAGTGATAGCCGTCGTACTGCTGCTTCAGTTGGTTTATCGCCTCCTCGATGGTCCATTCGTTGGCTCGGGCCAATCTCTCGATATAGTCCTGCATCTGTGTCAGCACTTCTTCTTTCGTGATACCGCAGACTCCCGCAAACTCCGGATACATGCTGATATTCGTCAGGTTGTTCAGCTCGCTGAAGATGCTGAGCTGGGAGAATTTGGTGATGCCCGTGAGGAAGACATGCCCGTGAGGAAGACGAATCTGAGATAGGGGTCGCAATCCTTCAGGGGCGAATAGAAGTTGCGCATCACATTGCGCAGGATGGGAAGGGTCTCTTCCTCGTGTACCACGTCGAGCAGCGGTGCATCGTATTCATCAATGAGAATGACCACCTGACGGCCAGTCAAATTAAAGACATTCTCAATCAGGTTCTTCATTCGAAGGTTGGGATCTTGTATATCAGAGGTCAGTCCGAAACGTCTTTCATTTTCTCCTAGTATATATAGTAGATACCGCTCCAACTGTTCCTTCTCCATGTGTTTGCCGGATGCCATGCTGAACCGCAGCACAGGATATTCCACCCATTCCTTCTCCAGCCGTTCCATGGCCAGGCCCTTGAACAGTTCCTTCTTTCCCTCGAAATACGCCTGGAGCGTGGACACAAGCAACGACTTGCCGAACCGCCGGGGGCGGCTCAGGAAGATATAGTTGCTCAGGTGGACCATGTTCCAGATGTATTCCGTCTTGTCCACATAGAGGTAATCCCCA
>SFXD01000149.1 GCA_004559785.1 bacterium
CAGTACCTGCTGAAAGGTATCTACACGCACAACGGACTGCTGTATTTCCACACGGAAATCAAGAACCAGAGCAACGTGCCGTTTGATGTGGACTACGTGACATGGAAGATTGTGGACAAGAAGGTGGCGAAGCGTACCGCCGTGCAGGAGCAGGTTGTCCTGCCACTCCGTGCGCAGAATTATGCTACCTGCGTGCCTGGCAAAAAGAGCGAGCGCACGGTGTTCACGATGGCGAAGTTCACCATCCCTGACGACAAGTGCCTCGTGGTGGAACTGAATGAGAAGAACGGTGGCCGTCACCAGTCGTTCGTGATTGAGAACGAGGACCTGGTGCGTGCCAATACCATCAACGAACTTCAAGTGCGCTGACCCTATGAAGAAGTTTCTTTTTATGATTCTCGCGTCGCTTGCCCTGTTTACGGGGCAGGCGCACGCCCAGCGATGTCTCCCGAAGATGCAGGGCATCGAGGTGAGGGCGAACATGGTGGACGGCTTCAATCCCGGCGGCAATGATGGAGGGTACAGTCTTGGCACGGCTCTCTCCACCTATACCAAAGGCGGCAACAAGTGGGTGTTCGGTGGCGAGTACCTGCTGAAGAACAAGCCCTACAAGGAGGAGAAGATACCCGTGGCGCAGTTTATGGCGGAGGGCGGCTACTATCTGAAAGTGCTGTCGGACGCAAGGAAAACGCTCTTTGTCTATGCCGGGGCTTCGGCTCTTTCAGGCTATGAGACGGTGAACTGGGGAGACAAGGTGCTGCATGACGGGGCGATGCTCCACGATAAGGATTCCTTCATCTATGGCGGTGCGCTGACACTCGATGTGGAGTTTTATGTGGCCGACCGTATCGCCCTGCTCGCCAACCTCAGGGAAAGGTGTCTCTGGGGCAACTCCACAGGGCATTTCCATACGCAGTTCGGCGTGGGCGTGAAGTTCATCATTAACTGACGGAGCGCATGGAGATTGACGCATTGAGGCAGATACCACTGGAGGACTTTCTCGCACGTTTAGGGCATGAGCCTGTCCGAAGAAGGGGTAATGAATGGTGGTATGCCGCACCTTACCGCACGGAGCGCACTCCCTCGTTTCGTGTGAACGTGGACAAGCAGCTTTGGTATGACTTCGGTCTGGGCAAGGGCGGCGACATCTTCACGCTGGCAGGCGAGTTTGTCCACAGTTGCGACTTCATGGAGCAGGCAAAGTTCATCACGGAAGCGGGCATCGTTCCGCTTCCGCAGACAGAACCTCGCCCTCATAAAGCCGTGGGAAAGAAGCCTGCCTTTGAGGAGGTGGAGGTAAGGGCGTTAAGTCATCGGGCATTGCTCTCGTATTTGGAGGAACGTGGCGTTGCTTCGGCGATTGCTGGGCGGCATTGCAAGGAAGTCCATTTCCGGCTCAACGGCAAGCGGTATTTTGCCATCGGTTTCGGGAATCGCAGCGGTGGATTTGAACTGCGCAACCGCTTCTTCAAGGGTTGCATACCGCCGAAGGACATCACGCTGACGAAGTATGGAAGCTCTCGCTGCCACCTCTACGAGGGATTTATGGATTGGCTATCTGCGCTGGCTCTGGGCATCGGACATGCGGAGGACAGCCTTGTGCTGAACTCCGTAGCCAATGCGGACAAGGCAATACCTGCCTTGGAGAACTACCACGAGATAGTCTGCCACCTCGACCATGACGATGCCGGGCGCAGGACGGTGGGAGTCTTGCGGAAACGGTTCGGTGAGCGTGTGGCAGACCATTCCGGACGCTATTCGGGCTACAAGGACTTGAACGAGTACCTTGTGGCCAAACAGAAAATCAGTAACCATCAAAACAAAGAATGACAATGAACATCAAGAATATCAAGAACCGCCTCCTGCGATGACGAGCTGGACATACAGCAGTCTTATCCGTTCACGGTGGAGACGATGCCCGTACCGGGCAAGGTGACGAAGGGGCAGACGGTGGAGATACGCTGCGAGATGAAGAAGGAGGGCAACTATGCCAATGCGCTCTACACCATTCGCTATTTCCAGTTTGAGGGTGAGGGTACGCTGAAGATGGACAACGGTATTACGTTCCTGCCCAACGACCGCTACCTGCTCGAGAACGAGAAGTTCCGCCTGTACTACACTTCGGGATGCAGCGAGGCGCAGAACTTCATCGTGGTGGTGGAGGACAATTTCGGGAATGCCTACGAGCTGGAGTTTGACTTCAACAACCAGAATGTGAAGGACGAAACGCTGTCCGTAGTTCCCATCGGTAACTTCAAACCCTTGTCGTGATGATGCGGATATTCATGGCTATCTGCTGTGCACTCCTGACGGTCAGCCCTCTGCTTGCACAGGGCGGCCGCATGGAGACGGCAAGGATATATCGCCTGCCCCGGTTTGAGAGGGCGGTGCGCTGCATCAAGTTCTTTGAGGGGTGGCACACCGAAAAGCATCATCCGTACGTTGGATATGGTCATCAGTTGCAACCGGGCGAGAGGTATTCGGCAAGGACAATGACACGCAGGCAGGGCGAGGCGTTGCTGCGTAAGGATTTGAGAAAGTTCTGTGTCATGTTCCGCAAGTTCGGGAAAGATTCTCTCTTGCTTGCCACGCTTGCCTACAATGTCGGCCCGTATAGACTCTTGGGAAGCGGCAAAATACCCAAAAGCAAGCTGATAAGGAAGTTAGAGGCAGGCGACCGCAACATCTACCAGGAATACATTGCTTTCTGTAACTACAAGGGAAAACGGCACGCCATGCTGCTCAAACGTAGGAAAGCGGAGTTTGCGCTGCTGTATGTACCCTGACGCAACTGACAAATTGACAACAAAATCCGTGTCTTGTTCAAATTGGCACGGATTTTGCATATTGCTAATAGACAATTTTAGGATTTTCTCGTTATTTGACATCGTTGAACCATTTTTGCCAATCGGTTTCCAAAATGCACTTCAAATAGTAAGTGTAGTGAGAGCATTACATGAAATAGTTATTTACCGTAAAAAGTATAGCGAATATATGAAGAGAATATTTTGGATAATTCAGAAAGGGACAACAAGAATGTTTAGACATATCAAAGCGTTGGGGGTTATGGAAACGAAGCAGAAATGTGTAGTCAACGTTATGAGATAATCATTCCCCTTCCACCAAAAATAACGACTCAATATATTTTCCTCCGCAAGTTTTTACTTGCGGATTTTTTATTCATCGTAGATTGGTACATAGGTTTCTTTGCTACTTTCTTTTTCCGCTTGTCCTGCTCATGAAAGAAAGTAGGCGGCTTGCGCCGCCCACCTCTCAAAAGTGTGTATAGAGTCCGGTCACTTGTGTGAAGACCTCCTCCAACATATCAAAGAAGATGCCTTCATGTACTTCTACGTCCTTCGACTTGCTCTCGAAGGTCTTCTTGCTGAACGTCTTGCGGAAGAAACGCATGTTGTAGAGGTCAGTCCCTGCATCATAGATGATGTCAAGGCGGTTGGCACTGGTCTTGTTCCTCGCAAGGCTCATGCGCAGTCCGTTACCCATATCCACAAAATCCTTGCT
>SFXD01000006.1 GCA_004559785.1 bacterium
GTGGGTGCCTACATACGCTTGGTCGCTTATTGCCCCTAACTTGCATATTTCTATTTTTCAATCAGTCACGATGCCCGCATCGCTCCTTCATGCAAAAAAGAAATCTGCTGCGTTATCGTTCAACAATCGACTCAAGCTAATTTATAGAGCACCCCTTAATAACTCTCGGTTTCCATACCTATCATAGAGGTTATGCGAGACAAATTTATGAAAAAAAAACCAAACGAAAGAAAATATATCTTTTTTTCAACCTTAATTGCCATTTATGGTGAAATCTGCCACTTGTAGGGTCTTACATTGCGTAAGACCCTACAGTAATTTGCAAAAGTATCAATTATTAGTATGGATTTTAGTGAAGATTCTGACAAGCCTCATGTAAGATGGGTATGGAAATCCTCACATAAAATCGCTTTATGTCATAGACCTCAGTAAGGATACACATGGCCACGATTGGACCAATCCCTGGAATTGTCATCAACAGGTCGAACCGTTCCTTATACTTGGAAGCCTGACTGAGTTCACGCAGAGTTTTGGTACATTTGAGTACCATTCGCTTCTGTCCCAGTACCTGTTCAATCAGCAGATCCAGTGACATGCGTGTACTGGAGAGAAGACGCACATCCTCTCGGAGCCATTTGATAAATGCTCCTGACCAGTAGGCACTCTTAGTGAATCTTTCAGGTATGGTCACTCCATTCTGATGCAGCATGTGCTTGACACGAGTCTTGTCTCCAGCCATCTTCTTCTGGATAGTCTTGCGTATTCTGACAACGCCACGGTCGTCGAGATTCTCCTTGTCACGGATATAGATAGGTCTGAGCAATCCTCCTTTGAGGGCACGAGCCAGTTTCTCGGAATCAATGACATCAGTCTTCATCACATTCTCATACTGAGAAGAAGGAACATCTGCCGCATGAATAACAATACAGTCAATACCAACATCCCTCAGGGCATAGTAAGTGGCGAATCCGCTGAATCCAGATTCGTAGACCGCCAGATACTCGCCTTCAGGATAGTGTCTGTTCAAAAAGTCAAAGAGCTCTTTAGCGTCTGCTTTCTGTGGGTGAGTACGCTTGAGACCCTTTTCAGTGATAACTGTTACCGACCAATTCTTAAGATGTACATCAATTCCGACATAAATCTTTTGTCCTTTGAAGGAAATTTTGTTACTTTGCATGCTGTAGGGCATTTTAGGGGTAATAATTTAAAATTGTTTTTTTGGTGATTACAAAATTAAACTATTCTCTTTAATCTGCCTTACTTTTTTTATTTATTCACTTTTCAGAGGGAACGATTTTTAATCGTGACCGAGGAAAAGTATAAGTTTTCGGCATGCTTTTCGACCCTCGCTAGGGCTTTCGCTCTGCAAACATAGTAACTAACTAAAAATAATTAAGCCAAAATTTTATATGGTCTCTTCGCTCAAAATCTCCACAGGAAATCCCGGCTGAAAATCCCTACGAAATAGGCTCATAGCTCACAGTTCATAGCTCACTACTCCTCCCCCTAAACAGGGGGACAGAGGGGGGCTCTCATTGCTCGTAGTAGGCTAAGCTATATCTTGTCATTTCCCCTCGGTTTGCTTAACCACCGAGTGTATGGTCTCGCCCTTCCCGTTCACCATGTCAAGCCTCAGCTGCACCTTTGTGCATGACAATATGGAGAATCCTGCCTCTCCGCTTGCAAACACGGTGCCGTCCACATGCTTGACAGACTCCCTGGACAGCGAGGCGGCAGAGTTTACTATATAGTCGGTACTATCGCCGGGGAAGGAAATGTGCTGGAAGTTGTGTATGTGTCCGCAGATGTACATGTTCACCCTGTGCCGCTTCAGTATGGGCAGTACGCGCCTTTGCATGTCGAGCCTTTCGCTTTCGCTCTTGGGCGTATCGGCATATATGGGATGATGCCCCACCACTACCACCCAGTCCTCCTTTGCATCCGCCAGTTGCCTGTCCAGCCATGCCAGTTGCTTGTCGACGTCCTCGTTTTGCACCGAGGGGTAGTCGATGGAGTCCGTGTGGTATTTGTCTATCAAGGGAGTGGTGTCCATGAAGACGACCCTCAGCGAGGCTCCGTCGTCCTTGAAGACCTTGGTATAGTATCTGGCAGGCATCTGCCAACGCCTGCTCACGCCCGAGTAGTCGATCACGGCCTGTGTATTGCCCCTGTATTCGTGGTTGCCGAGTATGGGATACCATGGCAGCATCAGTTCGGGATGGCTGTATATGAGTTCGTAGTTCGTCATCCATAGCGGGTCGGACACGCTCTGTACTCCCATGAAGTGGTGTACGTCACCCAGGGCAAGCACGGCCTCGATGCCGTCTTGCTCTGCCATTCTGCCCATTAGTTCGGCTATAGGCTTCTGTTCGTAGTAGCCATTGCGTCCAAGGTCGTTGGCAACGAGCAGCCGAATCTGGGCGAAAGCTGCTGCCGTCAAGACGTACGGCAGCAGCATTGCGATCAGGTATCTTTTCATTTCGTTCCTAATGCTCCGAAGTGATTTTCAATGGCTGGCGACACATAGTTCCTGGTTCCTATGGTCAGCCCTCCTGCAAAGTAGGGAGATACGCTGCCCTCTGCACCTGACAATGCCGGCGAACCGGAGGCAAGGTGGAAGTCCCATGCCGAATCGAGGGTGTATGAGGTTAGTTCCACGCAGTTGATGTCGAACGACACGAAGCCGGGGTCGAGCAGGTTGCCCGGGGAGGAAATCTTGCTGTGGGTATCAATGGCAGGGTTGTAGTTCTTGTTCTCCTGCGCATATCCCTCGGCAGGATTGCCTACTGTGGCATCGCCCGTAATGGGGGTTGCAAGCGAGCCCGAAGCATAGAAGTTGTAGTCGATTACCGACTTGTCGTCGAAGCCTCCGTCTGGCTTGTTGGGGTCTTTGTAGTTGGGGGTCATGGCGCGGAACTTGCAGTTTACCATCAGGTTGTTCACCACGTTCACGAGGGCATTCTTTTCCACATAGATGCAGCCTCCCTTCTCCCCGTCACGTCTCCATCCAGCGTTTATGATGGTGTTGTTGTAGGCATTGGCAAGCAACTGTCCGCGTGTCTCGCTCTGGCCGGAGGAAGAGAGCTTCAGCCCGTTGGTGTTGGGCGAGAACATCACGTTGCCGGCAATGTCTGCCTTCACTCCTGCCTTCATGTTTACGGCATCGCCTCCTGTGTAGCCGTTAGCAACGAAGGTGTTGTGGCAGATGATGCCGTTTCCTCCCATCATGTAGATGCCGTCCGACGACCCGTTGCGTATCACGGAGTTAGTCAGGGCATATCTGCCTTGTATGTTGGTGGTGGTAATCTGTGGATACATATCGTCGCCTGCCGTGTAAATGCCTGCAACGGCGGCTGGCGAGCCCTCTATGACCTGTGCTCCGGTGTATTCTATGACAACGTGGTCAAGAGCCATCTCTTGGCACGACTCGTATGCCACGATGCCGCCCCAGAGCCCCCTGAAGGTGTTGGCTACAGTCTTAAGCGACGGCGACACCGTGAAGGTCACGGGGTTCTCCTCGGTACCCAGGGCGTAGAGATTGCCCTTGACGGATATTTCCACGGGAACGTGGTTCACGCCCACTCCGTTCACGTCAATCACCACGGTAACTCCCGGCTCTATTGTCAGGGACTTGCCTTCGGGTACTACCAGGTGCTGGCTGACGTTGACGGTCTTGCCAGCCTCCCACACACCCGACACTTCCATCTCATCAGAAACTATCACTTCGGTGACGCTTGTTTCGTTTCCATCGTCGTCGCTGCACGAGGCAAGCAGCAGTCCTCCTGTCATGGCAAGGGCTGCGAACATTCTAAAAGAATACATTCTCATAACAAATAACAAATTTACTAATGGTTATACTTTAATTTATAGCTTGTATCTTGCTCCTATCATTACTGTCTGTCCGTACCTCTCCTCCCTTTCGCGTATGTTGCCATGGTAGCGTGGGAAATCCACTCCGTCCGTGTGTTCCCCCTTGTGTACGTACCTTATCAGAGGCAGGTTGAGCAGGTTGGTAGCCTTCAGGTAGATCTCGACTCCGCATTGCCATGACTTCTCGGCCGAGAGTTCCAGGCGGAAGTATTCGTTCTCCCAGATATCGTTGTCGTACCAGTTGGACACGTCGGCAAGCCTCTTCCCGATGTAGCTGCCCGTAATCTGCGCATTCACCCCGTGCTGAGTGTCCTTGTACAGCAGCGACAAGTTGGCTACATGTGCGGCCTGCCCAGCCAGCGGCCTTGACTGGCGCACCACTATTATGTCGTTGCCCTGCATGGTACGCTTTTCGGTCACAATACGCGAGTGGGTGAATGTGTAGTTGAACTTTATACCGAACCGGCAGAAGTACTTCAGGGCATCTATCTCCACCCCGGCATTGTTGGCGGTACCCAGGTTAAGTGGCTTGTAGTACATGTCCTGCCCTTCGGTGATGAGTCCGTATTCGATGGGATTCTGCAAGTGCTTGTAGAACACTCCCACCATTACCTGCTCGTAAGCCTTTGGGAACAGTTCCCACCGCAGGTCGATGTTGTCGGCGATGGTGTGCTTCAGGTCGGGATTGCCTTTCTCCTTGTATTCTTCGTTGATGATGCTGTAAGGTACTATTTCGAAGAAACTGGGGCGGTTGGTAGCCCTGGCATAGCTGAGGTGGATGTCCATGTTGCGAGCGACGTGGTACTTCATGTGCAGGTCGGGCAGGAAGTCCCAATACTTCTGATTGCCCTCTCCGTCCGCGCTCCTTGGGTAAGTCAGTTTATAGCCTTGGTCGGTATGCTCGGCCCTGAGGCCTCCTGCCACTTCCCATTCCCCCTTCCTGTACGTGGCAGTAAGGTATGCGGCACCTATGTTCTCGGTGGCATCGTAGTTCAGTGGGTCTCCCACGTTGCCGTATTCGCGCGGCGTGAGTTGTATTCCGTCGAGGTTGTACCAGTCCTTGCCGTATGCCTGATATGCCTCGCTGCCCGTACTGCTGTCGAAGGTATATTCGTTGAAGAAGGAGCCCCTCGTCTTTGCCCTGTACATTGCTCCCGTCTTCAGCTTCCAGCTATCCGTGGGCGAATACGTCAGGTTCAGGTATCCCGCCCAATCCCTGTCGGAATTGTGTTCCCATCTTCTGGTGGCAGCCTTGTTGGTTTGTATGTGGTTGCCCTGTATGTATATCTGCGAGTTGTCGGGAGTCTTGTTGTTGGCAGTGGAGAAGACTCCCTTCCAATCCAACGTGAATATGTTGCCAGCCATGCGGTGCGAGCCGGAGAGGGTGCTGTTGAAGATTTGCTGCCTGTTGTGCCTCAACCTTATCGAAACCACCTGCTCTGCCTCGCCCGTCCTCACCTGGTCGTCCGTCAGCATCAGGAAGCCGTTGTACCAGACGAGCTCGTGCCCGGGCAGGATGTCATAGTCGAACTTAGAGTGTAGCGCCACTCTCTGCTTGTGGTCGGAGTATGTCCTGTATTCTATTGCCCCCGTCGACTTAGTGTAGTCGTAGTAATCCATGTTCTTCCCCCGGTGCAAGTTCTGGTAACTTGCCGACAGCAGGTAGCCAAGCCTGTCCTGCAAAAGCCTGTCCCCGTATGCCAGCGATGCGGTCAGGTCGGGTAATGGATGTTGCTGCGTGATGTGCAAGCTGCGGTTGTCAAAGTCTGCCGCCGTCACCTTGTTCTGCCCTATGTTGCCCTTCTGCTCGTCGGGCGAGCTCGACACTATGGCGCCATGGTCGAACGACAGGAAGTCGCGGCCGAGGAACAGGGCGTTGTAGCCAGTGGAAATGTTTGCCGTCAGGAGCCTCCGTGCAGGGGCATCCTTCATTACCAAGTTGACCGCGCCGCCTATGCCGTCACCCTCCAGCTCTGCCGTCATCGACTTGTTCACCTCTATCCTCGACAATATTTCCGAGGGGAACAGGTCGAGCGGCACGAAGCGGTTCTTGTTGTCGGGGCTTGGTATCTTGATGCCGTTCACCAAAGTATAATTGTACCTCTTGTCCATCCCGCGCAGTATGGCATATTGCCCTTCTCCCGAAGAGTTGCGCTCCACCGTTACCCCCGACATTCTCTGTATGATGTTTCCCACCGTGATGTCGGGAGACAGCTCCATGGCACGTGAGCCAAGCACGTTGACAATGTTTGCCGAGTTGCGTTCTATCTCTATCGCCTTGGCATCCGTACTTCCGTTGTAGTTGGACGTCACTATCACCTCCGACATGTCTGTGGTGTTCTCCTTCAGCGCAATTGCCAGAGGCGAGCCCTTGTATGCCGTCTCCAAGGTATGGAACCCTATGCACGAGCAACATATTACGGGAGATGCAGCATTTGTCTTCAGTACGAACGAACCGTCCAGACCAGTCGTTGCCCCCGTCGTATTGTTTCCCTTCACGTAGATGGTGGCTCCGATGAGCGGTTCTCTGGTTGCGGCATCTGTCACTACACCTCTAATCTCTCTTGTCGCGGATTGTCCGCCGGCTGTCAATGCAATCGTTGCCAGCAAGATGCAGACGAAAATCTTTTTCATTAGTTTGCGCTACAGTTTATACTATATTCCTGTTTTCGGCTGCAAAGTAATTCGGTTCGTGTTACATGGATGTTTCATAAAGATTACAATATTGTTATATTGCCAACATTGTCATGCCGTTTCCATACACTATAGGGCTGCCCAAAATAGGACAGCCCTATAGGTTACGCCACAAAGCAGGGAATCCTTACCTTGTCTGGATAGAGATGCTGCGGCGTATCTCCGGAATGGCGACCATCTCCCCGTCCACCTTCCGCTCGGATGCGGGGCAGACGACGGAGACCGTCATCTTACCTGCTTTCTCAGTGCTCTGCACAGTCAGCACAAGCATACCATGGAAGAGGTGCATTCGGGGTGTAGTGAAAGGTTCGAGGGACGTGGCATCGCCGTTGCATATAGCCTTGAACCGACCTTCTCCCTCGACGGCGACCTGTACCTCGTCGTCTGCATCAGGGCAGAGGGTGCCGTCCTTGTCTGTCAGGCTGACGGTGATGTAGCATAGTTCCTCTCCGTCGGCAGCAAGGACAGGCCTGTCCGGCGACAGCTCTATTTCGGCTGGCTCGCCGGCAGTATGTATCACCTTCTCCATGGCAGGCTTCCCGTCTTTGTCGTATGCCACCACCTTCAGTTCGCCCGGCTCATACCTGGTATCCATCCAGCGGAGGCGGTAGCGGTCAAGGTTGGGTGCATTCCCCGTGTTGTAAGTGGCATCCCAGCGGTCCCCGTTGGGATTCCTCTCCTCTGTACCTGTATTCTGCTTTCCGTCAGCACCACGGCTCACGTCGTAGTCCTTCTTCTTCCTGCCCTGGCTCTTGCCGTTGACGAAGAGTTCTGCCTCGTCGTAGTCGGAATATACCTGCACGGGAACGTTCTTGCCCACCATCTCCTTCCCCCATGACCAGTGAGGTGCTATGTGCAGGGTATGCTCTTTCCTGTTCCATACAGAGCGGTAGAGGTAGTATCTGTCCTTAGGGAGGCCGGCAAGGTCGCAGATGCCGAAATATGACGAACGGCTCGGCCAGTAGCCGTCGTATGGCGTAGGTTCGCCAAGGTAGTCAATGCCCGTCCACACAAATTGACCTATCGTCCAAGGATAATCGTCCATCAGTTCGAAATCCACATCAGGGAGGTTGCTCCAGGGACACCACTCGTTGTCATAGCCGGAACACTGTCCGGCATCGTACACTCCGTAGTTGGTCGGTTCGTATGGCAATTTATACACGCCGCGCGAACTGACTGCCGAAGCCGTCTCGCTGCCAAGGATAAACTTGTGGTGGGTATGCTCGTAGGCTTTCACGTACTTATGCGTGCGATAGTTCAGCCCTACTACGTCCATGGCGTCAGCCACGCCGCTGGCAATGGCGGCATCGACACGGTCAAGACCCTGTGTTACGGGGCGCGAGGGGTCGAGGGCATGGCATAAGTCCTGTAACCTGCAACTCCATTCCACTCCCATCCTCTTGTCCTCCTGCTCGGGAATTTCGTTGCCGATGCTCCACATCACGATGCTCGGGTGGTTGCGGTGGTGCAGGAGGAGGTTGCGCATGTCCTTCTCTGCCCAGTCGTTGAAGAAACGAGCATAGCCGTTCTTGCACTTGGGATAATTCCACATATCAAAGCTCTCTGCCATTACCATCATGCCGAGGGAGTCGCACACCTGCATCTGCATCTCTGAGGGCATGTTGTGGGCGGTGCGTATGGCATCACAGCCCATATCCTTCATCAGCAGGACCTGACGTATGAGGGCTGCCTTGTTGACTGCCGCGCCGAGGGGACCGAGGTCATGGTGGAGACATACGCCCTGCAGCTTGCGGCTGATGCCGTTGAGCTTGAAGCCGCCCTCCTTGCTTACCTCCACGGTACGTATGCCGAACGGAGTGACAATCTCGTCTATCAGTTTCCGCTTGCGGTAGAGGCGTGTGCGCACCTTGTAAAGATATGGGGCCTCCGGCGACCAGAGGGTGGGGTTGCTGACCGTTATCGTCGTCTTTACATGGCCATCGGCAGGTACGTCGAAACGCTCTCCTGCCTCAAGTCCGCCCTTGTCGTTCAGCACGTCGACTACACAGGCAAGCCCCATGAAAGCGTCAGGCGACGTATTGGCTGCCTTCTGGTCATTGCTTCCGGCAAGATGCACGCTCGACGTACCGCCAACGAGTTGCGTCTCATAATCTATGGCGGCCTGCTGCGTTCCCCCTCCGGGGGCATCCGCCCCCTTGGTGAGGCATGTGGTACGGATGCTCGTTGCCCAAGGGTCGATGGCGGCTCTGCCCGTCAGGACCAATTTCACGGGGCGGTATATGCCTGCCCCAGGGTACCATCGCGAGCTTTCCTCCATGTTCTCAAGGCTTACCTCTACGACGTTGTCGCCCACCTTGACGAGGTCGGTGACATCCATCCGGAAAGCGTTGTAGCCATAAGCCCAATATCCCGCTTCCTTGCCGTTGACGTATACCATAGGATTGGACATTGCGCCGTCAAACTCCAGTATCGCCCTGTCCTCCTTCGGGCGGAAGTCCTCTGCCTTTATCCTTACGCTGGTGCGGTAATACCCTTTGCCTATCCACGGCAGGGCACCCGAGCGTCCGCTCTTCTCCGAGGCTTTCTTCTCCCCGTTCTGCTCGATGGCTACCACCTGCAAGTCCCATTTCTTGTCGAAAGGTCCGGCAATGGCCCAGTCATGAGGCACGCCGACCGTCTCCCACGATTGCTTGTCCCTTGAGAAATCCCATACCTTGAGGTTCATCTCCTTGCGCTTATGTGCCATGGCAAGAGTTGCAAGGGCAAGTAGTGCAAGGGTCATGTTTATCTTGTAGCTCATAATAAAATATGTATAGTTCCGTTAGCATTATCTTTAGGTGGTGGGCGGGCAATAACCACTTCCCGTTGGTAAGGGGGGCAAAGGTAAAGCCCGCACCTGCTATGAGGATAGGCACGTACCTCTACCCTGCCGACTGCAAAAGTACCTATTTTCCATGAAATACGGAACCATATTTCCCCTCTTTAACGCAAATTTGTGGAGACTTTCCAAGATTTGCCCCGAAAAACCATCCATACTTCGCATATTATACCTAACTTTGCTGCAACCAAAGGTCCCTTACCCAAGCCTATGGAGGCTGGGTGACCTTGCCAAGGAAACCGTCAGAAAAAATAATATTTATGGCCGACACTCACCTCCCATCGCAACGCCACGCTAACATGGCTGCCATCCACGGCAAGGACACGAAGCCGGAAATGGTGGTGCGACAATGGCTGTGGAGGAATGGGTTTCGCTACCGGCTGAACTATCCTCGCTTGCCTGGCAAGCCAGACATCGTGATGCGGAAGTACAGGACGTGTATCTTCGTGAACGGCTGCTTCTGGCATGGGCATCACGTGGCAATGCCGGAGGTAGTAGATTCGGAGTGCTGCAAGATTCCGAAGACGAACAGGGATTTTTGGGTGGCAAAGATACGGCGGAATCAGGAGCGGGACACGAGGGTGCAGCATGAACTTGCCGCTATGGGGTGGCATTGCATCACCATCTGGGAATGTGAACTGAAGCCAAAAGTACGGAAAAAGACATTAGAGTCGCTGGCATATACGCTCAACAGGATTTTCCTGCTAGACAGATTCTTCAAACGCTATGAGATGCCCGAGGAAGTGCCCTTGTTGGCAGCAGAGGACACACCTGAATATTGCCGATGTGATAAGGAGGGCAAAGACCAAATGACAAACGAGACACGGGGTGGTACGGCAAGCGTACTATTCCCCTTGGCGGATGGGGTAGAGTAGATAGGGCTTGCGCTGCTCTACGAAGCGGACGACGTCGTGATGCCAGGTGGCTTCTATGGCATGGGCATCCTGCCCGTCGATAATCATCTGGCGGACGTACCTTTGCCCCATCAGCTTGTCAAAGAAATTGCCGTCCCCCAGCCAGAAGGCGGCCTTGTCGGGAAAACGGCGGTAGGCATCGACTATGTAGCCGAGGTCGATGCGCGACAGGCGAAGAAGGCTGTCTATGGGGATGTGGCTGAGGTCAACGCCCTGGCAGCATTGCCCTTCTAATGGAGGGTGCTTGGCACCGGGGCGTGCTGTGGGCGTGAAGGAGAAGTCGCATCCTTGCAGCAGAGGGTGACCGTAGCATTGGAAGGGATGGTCGGTGCCGCGACCCAAGGAAAGCACGGTGCCCTCGAAGCAGCAGGTGCTGGGGTAGAGGAGTACGGCACGCATGTCGGGAAGGTTGGGGCTGGGAGGTATGGGCAGGTGGTATGGCGATTGGTGGGTGTAGTGTAGGCAAGGCACCACGGTGAGCCGGCAGTGGGGAGTCCATCCCTCGCCTATTGCCATGGTGGCGAGTTCGCCCAGGGTCATGCCATGGACGATGGGTATGGGCAGGGCGCCCACGCCGCTCTTGAGCGACATGTCGAGCAGCGGACCGTCCACGAAGTGCCCGTTGGGATTGGGGCGGTCGAGTATGACCACCTCCCTGCCGTATTCGCTGCACCGGCGCATTAGCTGGAGCATGGTGACGTAGTAGGTGTAGAAGCGAAGCCCCACGTCCTGGATGTCAACCACCAGCAGGTCGAACCTGCGCATGGCTTCGTCGGACGGTCCTGGCTTCTGGCCGTCGTAGAGCGACAGGATGGGAATGCCCGTACGGCTGTCAGTTTGGCTCTGCACGTGTTCCCCGGCATCGGCTGTTCCTCTGAACCCGTGCTCCGGCGAGAAGAGGGTGGTGACATGGACTCCCCCTTCCACAAGGATGTCCAGTACGTGACGACCATTGGAGAGGCATCCTGTCTGGTTGCTGAAGAGAGCCACGTGCTTGTGTGCCATCAGGGGCAGGTAGTTGGCGGGCACCTCGTCGGCGGGCATGGGTGAAGGCATGGTGTCGTGGGAGGGTTGCTGTGCCGACATGATAGCGGCCAGACAGCAACAGCAGAGCGTGGAGAGCAGATGCAATTTCATGGGAAGGTGTGTGTGCAGGTGATTCTTGTATACAATCAGAGGAATCGCCGTTGCAGGCAATTCCCCTTCGTTCTTTGCGCTTCAGGATGGGCTTGAACCAACGACCCCATGATTAACAGTCATGTGCTCTAACCAACTGAGCTACTGAAGCAGTTCGCATCCGAGAGGGGTTCCGTACCTCCTGTCTCCCCTCTTCCTCCTTTGCGCTTCAGGATGGGCTTGAACCAACGACCCCATGATTAACAGTCATGTGCTCTAACCAACTGAGCTACTGAAGCAGTCTTTTGAAGAGAATTTCGGCACTATCTCTCAAATGCGATGCAAAAGTATGGCTTTTTTGGGAATTATGCAATATCTTTGCAAAAAAAATGTGCTAAATGGAGAAAATTATTGGTGTGGGCAACGCATTGGTTGATGTTTTGGCTCGCATAGAGGGTGAAAATATACTTGCCGAATTGTCCCTGCCAAAGGGAGGGATGACCCTTATAGACGAGGAGTTCCAGAAGCGTCTGTCCGGACGTATGCGTACGATGGATACAAGCATGGCGGTGGGCGGCAGTGCCTGCAATGCAATGCTGGTGCTGGCTAACCTTGGCGACCGTCCTGGGTTCTTGGGCAAGGTGGGCAGGGATGCCATGGGCGACTTCTTCGAGACGGAGTGCCGCAGGCAGGGGATAGAGGCCTCGCTCGTGAGGTGCGACAGGCATACGGGAGTGGCAAACACCTTCATCACGCCCGACGGCGAGCGTACGTTCGGCACGTGTCTCGGTGCTGCCGCACAGATGAGTGCAGACGAGATTGCAGCCGCGATGCTCGAAGGCTATGGGTTGCTGCATGTGGAGGGTTACCTTGTACAGAACCACGAACTGATAGAGTCCGTATGCAGCCTTGCCAAGTCGCAGGGCATGATGGTAAGCCTGGACCTGGCCAGCTACAACGTGGTGAGGGCAGACCTTGCCTTCTTCCGCCACCTGGTGGGGCAGTATGTGGACATCGTCTTTGCCAACGAAGAGGAGTGCGCTGCCTTCACGGGCGGCAAGCAGCCAAAGGAGGCCCTCGACGAGATGGCCGGCATGGCAAGGGTGGCCGTGGTAAAGCTTGGTGCAAAAGGAGCCTGCGCCAAGAGCGGAGACGAGACATGCATGGTGCCGGCGCACAGGGTTGAGGCGGTAGATACCACGGCGGCGGGGGATTTCTTTGCTGGGGGATTCCTGCACTCGTACGTCCGCGGTGAGTCGCTGGAGAGGTGTATGAGTACCGGCACGTTGCTTTCGGCAAAGGTGATACAGGTGGTGGGTACTGCCATGTCGCCCAAGGCATGGGAAGAGGTGAGAGAAGAGGTGATTGGGCGTTAGGGATTAAGTGTTAGGTGTTAGTGATTAAGTATTAGGTGTTAGGTAGGGGTAATATTATTAAGGTGCGTGCGTGTATGGGTGCGGAATCCCAGCCGCACGACTGCCCCGGTGCCTACATGAGCCAAATAGGGCTTATTTTATCGTGGCATGTATGGATGGTGTCGTGAAAAAGTCGTATATTTGCATGAACAAACCATAGAAAGTAGGTATGACAGGGCTGAAGAAATTGATTTTTTTCACAATAGCGTTGCTGCTCTGCACAGATGCAGGGTGTGCCTCGAAGCAGCGATATTCCGGTTCGAGGATATTCTGGGACTCTCGCTCGCCAGTGACGGTGTTCCCCAGTGGCGGCTATGCGCGTGTGACGCAGCTTGCCGACGGCAGGCTTATGGCTTGCTGCGAGAGCGGAGGCATCAAGGTGGCATTCAGCAGCAACATGGGCGCAACGTGGACGACTCCGAGGCTGATAGCAGCCAACTCCAACAATACGCCTAACTGCGTGCCCGACCTAATCCAGCTGAAGGACGGCACAATCATAGTGGCATACAACCCACGCCCCTCTGCTCCATACACCGAAGACCGCCGTTTTGGTATAAGGCTGAGGCGAAGCACGGACAACGGAAGCACGTGGAGCGAGGAGATTTTCGTCTTCGACGCGGATTGCGTCTTCGAGAACGGGTGCTGGGAACCATCCCTGCTCGAACTGCCCACGGGAGAATTGCAGTTGTACTTTGCCGACGAGAGCCCCTATACCAGCAATGGCGACCAGCAGATATCCGTATGCCGCTCGTGGGACGGAGGGCTGACGTGGACGGCTCCCGGCAAGGTGTCGTACAGGCAGGGGTTTCGCGACGGGATGCCAGTGCCCGTGCTGCTGTCGGACGGCAAGACGATAGTGGTGGCTATAGAGGACAATGGCTATGGCTTCGGGGACTTCGTCCCGGCTACGGTACGCACCCCGTTGACCGTCAACTGGAGGTCGTTCGTGAGTGGCCAGAGCACCTACAGGCGCCGTGCCGTGTCGTATACGTATTGCCCGGTAGCCAAGGGGGGCGCACCATATCTGAGGGTGTTGCCCGACGGACAGACGGTGTTGTCCCACCAGTCGTGCTACAACCATGGGAGCAAGCATAACATGTATGTCTATGTAGGGACTGACAAGGCCACCGACTTCAAGGCTATGTCCACGCCATTCTACCTGCCAGAGACGAAGGAGGCCCTGTGGAATTCGCTCGCCGTGGTGGACACGGGCGTCGTGATGGCCGTGGCAGGGTACGACGGAGGCATACACGTAGTGAAGGGCTACCCCAAGAACCGTTTTGAAGTGCCGTTCGCTTCACCCGTGGTGGACGGCAAGCTTGCCAAGGGCGAGGGCTACCATACGGACAGCGGCAGGCAGGTGATGCTGGGGAGCGGGACAGGCACATACAGTTACTTAGACTTCGCCTTCGATGTCGACTCGCTGTACGTCTATTGCCTGGTGTACGACAGCAAGAAAGTGACGGAGGGGGAGAATGCCGACTGCGTCTCCCTGTCCTTCGACACCGGAGGGGGATGCTACGACGCTCCGCAGGGAACGTCCTTCCGATATGACGTGTCGCCAGCCGCAAGCGTGCAGCCATACGTGGGCGACGGCGAGAAATGGGTGGTGAGAGAGTCGTGCGGTGCAAGGGCAGTGGTAAGGAAGACGACGCTGACGTACACGATGGAGGTAGCCGTGCCTTGGAACGACATGGGCAGGACCGCTCCCGTGACAGGTACGGAAATGTCCGTGAACGTTGAGGTGACGAACGGCGACGGGACGCAGACGTCGGTTGAGAAGATGGCGGATGCCAAGCCACTGGAGCCCTGGACGTGGATGCCGATGCATCTGCCTGAGGACTCCCTTGTCACATCCGTAGGCAGGGTGGAAGCAGGACGTGAAGCAGCCCCGCATGGGACTTACGACCTGAGCGGCAGGGCAGTAGCTAACGGAGCGAGGGGCATACTGATAGTAAACGGGAAAAAGACGGCATACTGATGAGGGCAGGAATGATATGCAGGGCGATGGCGACATCGCTGGCCTTCGTGGCATTCGCCGCGGCATGGGCACAGAAGTCGGAGAACAGGAATGCGGTGGTGAGCCGTAACCTGGAACTCTTCAACGACATATACAAGCAGTTGGACCTGTTCTACGTGGACACGCTCAACGCCGACTCGGTAATAGGCATGGGCATACGCTCGATGCTGAACCAGATAGACCCCTTCACCGACTATTATCCCGAGGATGACGAGGACCTGAGGCAGATGGCGACAGGCAAGTACGCAGGCATAGGCAGCGTGATACGCTTTCACAGGAAGGAGGACAGGGCCGTGATAAGCGAGCCGTACGAAGGTTCGCCCAGCCATGAGGCAGGCGTCAGGGCAGGAGACGTGATAATCAGCATCGACGGCAAGGACGTGAAGGGAATGGGTACGCCCAAGGTAAGCTCGATGCTCAGGGGCGAGGCAGGTACGACGTTCGAACTGGTAGTGCGCAGGGGCGGCAGGGAGTTGCCCTTTGCCATTACCCGGCAGACGATACAGCTGCCACAGGTGCCCTACTACGGCATGATGCGCGACAGCGTGGGGTACATCTTCCTCAGCGGATTCACCGACGGGGCATGCAAGGAGGTGAGGCAGGCTCTGACGGAACTGAAGGGGCAAGGAGCGAAGAAACTGATATTGGACCTCAGGGGCAATCCCGGGGGAGCTGTCAACGAGGCGGTGGACATAGTGAACCTGTTCGCTCCCAAGGGGCGCAAGGTGGTGTATACAAGGGGCAAGATGGCGCAGACAAACCGCGACTACTATACCTCTACTGAGCCGGTGGATTCCGTGATGCCGCTGGTGGTGATGGTGGACGGCAGTTCCGCCTCCTCGTCGGAGATAGTGGCAGGAAGCATGCAGGACATGGACAGGGCCGTGGTGGTGGGCATGAGGACCTTTGGCAAGGGACTCGTGCAGATGGTGAGGGAGACACCATACCACGGCAACCTCAAGCTGACCACGAGCAGGTACTACATACCTTCGGGCAGGTGCATACAGGCATGGGACTACCGCCATGCCAACCCCGACGGGTCGGCGAGGTCGCTGCCCGACAGCCTTACCAAGGTGTTCCATACCATGGGAGGACGTGAGGTGCGTGACGGCGGCGGCATCAAGCCCGACGTGGAGGTCAAGCCCGACAGCTTGCCGACTATAGTGTATGACCTGGTGGCGAGCGACGAGTTCTTTGATTGGTGTACCGACTTCGTGGCGCACCATCCCGACATTGCTCCGGCAGGCAGCATACGCCTGACTGACGAGGAGTATGGTGCATTCGTGGACAGCATCAAGGCAAGCGGCTTCAGCTACAATCGCCGGAGCGACGAGGTGCTCAGGTTGCTGCGCGACGTGGCAAGGAAGGAAGGCTACCTGGAAGGGGCGGAGGCAGAGTTCGATGCCCTGCAGGCAAAGTTCACCACCGACATAACCCACGACCTGAGTCGCTCCCGTAAGGATATCGAGCCTTACATCACCGACGAACTTGCCGTGCGCTACTACGGCCAGCGTGGGGCGGTGGAGCAGCAACTGATGGACGACCCCTGCCTGGAACGCTCGCTGGGGATATTGGCTTCGCCCACGGAATACGGCTCCATCCTGGGGCGTGGCAGCCAGGGCGGTGCAAAACCATGACGTGACGGGAGGCGCACGTGGGACGGGAGGCAGACGTACGGGCACGCTATTGTCTACGCTGGGCAAGGTGCAGGTATCGCCCTTTGTGGGATTTTTTTGTGCTTTCTGTCGCCTGACGGCAAATTATATGCCATAATGTTTGGCAGATATTCCAAAAAGGCGTATCTTTGCAGCGGAAAGATGAATGTGAGGGGCTTGCAAAGTTCCTCACTTTTCTTTATAAAACAAAAAACAGACACATGATTAACAAATCGTCAGTTCAAGAGGCGGTGGACGCCTGGCTGGAAGGAAAGGATTATTTCCTCGTGGAACTCTCTGTCAGCCCAGATGACAGGATAGTCGTAGAAATAGACCATGCCGACGGAGTGTGGATAGAGGATTGCGCCGACCTGAGCCGTTTCATCGAGTCGCGCATCAGCCGAGAGGAGGAAGATTACGAATTGGAGGTGGGCAGCGCAGGGCTTGGCCAGCCATTTCGTGTACATAGGCAGTATGAGATACATGTGGGCAAGCCCGTGGAGACTCAGGGCAAGGACGGCAAGAAGTATCGTGGCACCCTGCTCGCCGTGGACGACGAGGGGTTTGAACTGGGAGTGATGCAGAAGGTCAGGGAGGAAGGCAAGAAGCGTCCCGTGATGAAAGAGGTGACCATGCGCTTCGCCTTCGACGACACTGCGTATACAAAATACCTGATAAAAATATAAACATACATCATAATGGCAACAAAACAGACAGAATCGGTAAATCTGATAGAATCATTTGCGGAGTTCAAGGAGACCAAGAACATCGACCGCGCCACGCTGGTAAGCGTGCTGGAGGAATGCTTCCGTAGCGTCATCATCAAGACTTATGGCAGCGACGAGAACTACAACGTCATAGTGAATCCTGACAAGGGAGATTTCGAGATATATCGTAACCGTACCGTAGTTCCGGACGGAGAAGTGAAGGACCCCAACATGCAGATTTCTCTCTCGGAGGCACGTGCCGTGGCAGACGACTACGAGGTAGGCGAGGAGGTGAGCCAGATAGTGAAGTTCGCAGACTTCGGCAGGCGTGCAATCCTTACCCTGAGGCAGACCTTGGCAAGCCGCATCCTCGAACTGGAGCACGACACCCTCTACAACCGCTACAAGGAGCGCGTGGGCGAAATAGTAAGCGCAGAGGTGTATCAGACATGGAAGAAGGAGACCCTGCTGCTGGACGACGAGGGCAACGAACTGCTATTGCCCAGGTCAGAGCAGATTCCAAACGACTTCTTCCGTAAGGGCGAGACGGCTCGTGCCGTTATCTCGCGCGTGGAGATGACCAACGGAACCCCCAAGATAATCCTGAGCCGTACCGACCCCGCCTTCATGCAGCGCATGCTGGAGGCCGAGGTGCCCGAGATACAGGACGGCCTAATCACTGTACACAAGGTGGCTCGTGTGCCAGGGGAGCGTGCCAAGATATCCGTGGAGAGCTACGACGACCGCATCGACCCCGTAGGAGCCTGCGTGGGAGTGAAGGGAAGCCGCGTGCATGGCATTGTGAGGGAACTGCATGGCGAGAATATCGACGTCATCAACTGGACGGGCAATTCCCAGTTGCTCATCACGCGAGCCCTAAGCCCTGCCAGGGTTAACAGCGTAGTGCTGAACGAGGAGGAGCACAAGGCTGAGGTATATCTGGATCCCGACCAGGTGTCACTGGCCATAGGAAAGGGAGGACTCAACATCAAGCTTGCCAGCATGCTGACGGGATACACCATAGACGTTTTCCGTGAATTGGACAGCTCGGACGACGATGACGTGAGCCTCGACGAGTTCAAGAACGAGATAGAGCCTTGGGTAATCGAGGAACTGAAGAAGATAGGATTCGCCACCGCGCGTGACGTGCTTGGCGCTCCGAGGGAAATGCTCATACAGCGTGCGGACCTGGAAGAGGAAACCGTAGACGAGGTGCTACGCATATTGGCCGAGGAGTTTGAACAGTGATGGCGGCGTCTTCGTTTGGCGCACCTGTAGGGGGGACATTTTAACGAACCATAAAAGCACAAGACATAAATGAGTGTAAGATTAAACAAAGTCACGAAAGAATTGAACATAGGGCTGAAGACAGCCGTGGAGTTCCTGCAAAAGAAAGGTCACGACCAAGTGGAGGAGAACCCTAATTACAAGATCTCTGACGAGGAATTCGAGATGTTGCAAAAGGAGTTCAGCTCGGACAAGGGATTGCGGTCGGAGGTGACCCAGATGATGCAGCAACGCCACGACCAGGCAATGGAACGAAAGGAAGCATCACGTTCCAAGAACGATGTTGCCAAGAGCGTCAAGCCCCAGATAAAGGGACCAAAGATACTGGGGCACATCAACCTGGACAAATCGGGCAATCCTATCAAGCCTGCGCCAGAACCGGCTCCCGCCCAGGCAGCAAGTCCCGAGACACAGGACAAGCCTGTCGTGGCACCCGCTCCCACGCCGAAGAAGGTGGAAGCGGGAGAAAAGCCTGTGGCTGTGGAGCCCCAAACCATGGAAGCCAAGAAGGAGACTCCAAAGGCAGAGCAGCCCGCAGGCCAACCTGTCGCACCCGTTGCCGAGAAGGCAGAGAAACCCAAGCCAGCCATTGGCGTTGAGGAGAACGGCGTGTTCCGCCTGAACCCGGCGCCACAGGCAGGACCCGGACTTACCGTGAAGGGAAAGATAGACCTGGACAGCATCAACCAGAGTACGCGCCCCAAGAAGAAAAGCCGCGAGGAGAAGCGACGCGAGCGAGACGAGAAGCGTGCAGCCAACGCCCAGGCATCGGCCGGGCAGGGAGGCGACCGCAAGAAACGCCTGCGCGTGGGCAAGGAACGCGTGGACGTTAATGCCGTAGCCAACGAGCAAGGCTCGTCCAAGAAGCGCGGAGGCAACCAAGGCTCCGGCAACCAGGGACAGGGCAATGCCAGCCAAAACGGAGGCAAGGGCAAGAAGCAGAGGAACCATCCCAAGCAGAGCCCCGTGCAGGCAGAGGTCAGCGACGAGGACGTAGCAAAGCAGGTGCGTGAGACACTGGCCCGCCTTACCAACAAGAACAACAAGATGGGCAAGGGCGCCAAGTACCGCCGCGAGAAGCGCGATGCCATACGCCAGGGCATGGAAGAGCAGTTGGAGAACGAGGCAGCCGAGAGCAAGGTGCTGAAACTGACCGAATTCGTTACTGCCAACGAACTGGCTACCATGATGAACATACCCGTCACGCAGGTAATAGCCACCTGCATGAGCATCGGCATCATGGTAAGCATCAACCAGCGCATGGATGCCGAGACAATCAACCTCGTGGCAGACGAGTTCGGTTTCACCACCGAGTACATCAGCGCAGAGGTCAGCGAGGCCGTCAACGAGGAGGAGGACGACGAGGAAGACCTCGTGCCAAGAGCCCCCATCGTGACCGTGATGGGACATGTCGACCACGGAAAGACCTCCTTGCTCGACTACATCCGACAGACGAATGTCATCGCCGGAGAGGCTGGAGGCATCACGCAGCACATAGGTGCCTACAACGTGACCCTTGAGGACGGAAGGCACGTAACCTTCCTTGACACCCCCGGACACGAGGCGTTTACTGCCATGCGAGCACGCGGCGCGCAGGTGACGGACATAGCCATCATCATAGTGGCTGCCGACGACGACATAATGCCACAGACAAAGGAGGCAATAGCACATGCTACGGCTGCCAACGTGCCCATCGTCTTTGCCATCAACAAGATAGACAAGCCTGCCGCCAACCCGGACAAGATCAAGGAGGGCTTGGCCGCCATGAACTTCCTCGTAGAGGATTGGGGTGGCAAGTACCAGAGCCAGGACATCAGTGCCAAGAAGGGAATCGGAGTGAGCGAACTCCTGGAGAAGGTGCTGCTGGAGGCAGAGATGCTCGACCTGAAGGCAAACCCCAACCGCAAGGCTACGGGTTCCATCATAGAGTCTTCCCTCGACAAGGGGCGCGGCTATGTGGCTACGGTGCTCGTAAGCAACGGAACCCTGCACGTGGGAGACATCGTGCTGGCTGGTACGAACTACGGACGTGTCAAGGCGATGCTGAACGAACGCGGACAGCGCATACAGGAGATTGGCCCCGCACAGGCAGCCACAATCCTCGGGCTGAACGGAGCTCCGCAGGCGGGTGATACCTTCCATGTGATGGACACCGACCAGGAGGCACGCGAGATAGCCAGCAAGCGCGAGCAGCTGGCACGCGAGCAGGGATTGCGCACCATGAAGCGATTCGACCTCAACGAGCTGGGCCGCCGCATCGCATTGGGCGACTTCAAGGAACTCAACCTGATCGTGAAGGGAGACGTGGACGGCTCCATCGAGGCCCTGAGCGACTCGCTCATCAAGCTCTCTACCGAGAAGATACAGGTCAACGTCATCTACAAGGCCGTGGGACAGATTAGCGAGAGCGACGTCAACATGGCCGCTGCGGCAGAGAACTGCTTCATAGTCGGATTCCAGGTACGTCCCAGTGCGGCAGCGCGCAAGCTTGCCGAGCAGATGGGCGTGGACATACGCCTCTACAGCGTCATCTACGATGCCATCGAGGAGGTGAAGGATGCCATGGAGGGAATGCTGAGCCCCGAAATCAAGGAGGAGGTCACTGCACAGGTGGAGGTGCGCCAGGTGTACCATATCAGCAAGGTAGGTACCGTTGCCGGAGCATACGTCATCGAGGGAAAGGTCAACCGTACGAACAAGGCACGCGTCATCAGGGATGGCATCGTGGTGTTCACGGGTGCCATCAACGCCCTGAAGCGGTTCAAGGACGATGTCAAGGAGGTGACCACTAACTTCGAGTGCGGATTGTCGCTTGTCAACTACAACGACCTCCGCGAGGGAGACATCATCGAGACCTTCCAGGAGATAGAGATAAAGGCAAAGCTGTAGGCTTGGAGGAGGACTTTCCTGCCAAGGGATTGGCTTCCTTCAACGGATATATAAATTAAGGCATTATATATATAAGAAAAATATGTGTGGCTTAGACATAGCTATATTGCTGCTGCTCGGCGTGGGTGCCGTAAGGGGATGGTGCCGGGGATTAGTGTCCTCGCTCTTCACCCTGTGCGGCTTCTTCCTGGGCCTGGTGGCGGCATACATGCTTAATTCCCGTCTTGGCATCACCATCGCCCCGAGTTTGGGCACGTCGCTCACCGTGGCACGCATCGTCAGCTTCTTCGTCATCTGGGTGGCTGTCCCCATAGCCTTGGGCATGGTGGGCAAGATGCTCACGGGCCTTCTGGAGGTCATGCAGCTGGGCTTGCTCAACCGCATGGGAGGCGCACTCGTGGGTGCTGTCAAGTACTTTGCCGGAATCACGTGTGTGGTGGCGTTCTGCTCCTATGCCAACCTGTGCCGTGAGCCAATGAGCCAATCCGTGGCGTGTGCCTTCATGGAGGGCTTCTCCAGGTCGTTCATCGACACTATGCCAAGGGAGATAGGATATGGAAATGAAGAATAGTTTCATACGCGAGGTAGCCGACAGGAAGTACGAGTACGGATTCGAGACCGACGTGCATACCGAGGTGCTGGACAAGGGATTGTCCGAGGACGTGGTGCGTCTCATCTCCGAGAAGAAGGGTGAGCCCGGATGGCTACTGGAGTTTCGCCTTAAGGCATACCGTTATTGGCTTACCCAGAAGGCTCCGACATGGGGGCATCTTGACATTCCAGAGATTGACTACCAGGATATATCATATTATGCCGACCCTACAGCCAAGGGTAAGTCCGGGCAGGGAGACAAGGAGATTGACCCCGAGCTGCTGAAGACGTTCGACAAGCTTGGCATACCCCTTGAGGAGAGGATGGCATTGGCAGGAACGGCCGTGGATGCCGTGATGGATTCCGTAAGCGTGAAGACGACTTTCCGCGAGAAGCTGCAGGAGAAGGGCATCATCTTCTGCTCCATCAGCGAGGCCGTCAAGGCGCACCCCGACCTGGTACGCGAGTATCTCGGTACGGTGGTTCCGTACAAGGACAATTTCTATGCGGCCCTAAACTCTGCCGTTTTCAGCGACGGATCGTTCGTGTACATTCCCAAGGGGGTGCGCTGTCCGATGGAGCTAAGTACCTATTTCCGCATCAATGCACGTGGGACGGGACAGTTTGAGCGAACGCTCATCGTGTGCGACGACGATGCCTACGTAAGTTATCTGGAGGGTTGCACTGCCCCCATGCGCGACGACAACCAGCTGCATGCCGCCATCGTGGAGATAGTGGTCAAGGAGAATGCCGAGGTCAAGTACAGCACGGTGCAGAACTGGTATCCCGGCGATGCTCAGGGCAGGGGAGGGGTGCTCAACCTCGTCACCAAGCGCGGACACCTGCGCGGCAGGGGGAGCCGCCTGTCGTGGACGCAGGTGGAGACAGGCAGTGCCATTACGTGGAAGTATCCCAGCTGCATCCTCAGTGGCGAGGGCTCGCAGGCAGAGTTCTATAGCGTGGCGGTCACCAACAACTTCCAGCAGGCGGACACGGGTACAAAGATGATACACATAGGCAAGAACACCAAGAGTACCATCATCAGCAAGGGCATCAGCGCAGGACGCAGCCAGAATGCCTACCGAGGCCTGGTCAAGGTGGCAAGCACGGCCGACGGCGCACGCAACTACAGCAGTTGCGATTCCCTCCTGCTGGGCAGTCATTGCGGGGCACATACGTTCCCATACATGGACGTTCGCAACGACACGGCCATCGTAGAGCACGAGGCCACCACGAGCAAGATTAGCGAAGACCAACTCCTCTACTGCAACCAGCGCGGCATAGATACCGAAGAGGCAGTCAGCCTCATTGTGAACGGGTATGCCAAGGAGGTAATCAACAAGTTGCCGATGGAGTTTGCCGTCGAGGCACAGAAGTTGCTGGGTGTTACCCTGGAGGGTGCCGTGGGATAACTCGTCTTCTGTCCGTGTGTCGACGCGATGTTGCCGTCGGCATGGCTTTGGATAGGCGGGAGAATATGTTTTTTATTTGAAGACAAGGTGGAAAGGAATAAGAAAGATGTTGGAAATTAAGAATTTGCATGCCTCAATCAATGGCAAGGAAATATTGAAGGGTGTCAATCTCGTAGTGCGTGACGGCGAGGTACATGCGCTGATGGGGTTGAATGGCGCAGGAAAGAGTACGCTCAGCAACGTGATAGTGGGACACCCTGCATACGAGGTCACGGATGGTGAGGTGCTTTTCAATGGAAAGAATCTTCTCGGCATGAAGCCCGAGGAACGTGCGTGCGAGGGCGTATTCCTTTCGTTCCAGCAACCTGTGGAGATACCTGGCGTTTCCATGGTCAACTTCATGCGTGCCGCCGTCAATGCCAAGCGCAAATACTGTGGCGAGGAGCCAATGTCTGCGGGGGATTTCCTCAAGTTGATGAGGGAGAAGCGCAAGATTGTCGAACTGGACAGCCGGCTGACCAGCCGTAGCGTCAACGAGGGCTTCTCGGGCGGAGAGAAGAAGCGTAACGAGATATTCCAGATGGCGATGCTCGAACCCAAGCTGAGCATCCTCGACGAGACGGATTCGGGCCTGGATGTCGATGCCCTGCGCATCGTGGCAGAGGGCTTCAACAGGTTGCGCAAGCCCGAGACGAGTGCCTTGGTCATTACCCACTACCAGCGCCTGCTCGACTATCTCAAGCCCGACATCGTACATGTACTGATAGACGGACGCATTGTGAAGACCGCAGGCCCCGAACTGGCTCTGGAGATAGAGGAGAGGGGCTTCGACTGGATAAAGGAAGAGGCAGGTATTTAGGCAACCGACAAACACACACACACAGATATCTCAGGGATGGACAAGATGGATTCAAGGACTCAATACATGGATTTCTACCAGAAGGCTGGCGAGATGATTTCCGCTCGTTCGTGCTCCGTGATGAACGAGGTCAGGGAAGCTGCGTTGGCAGTGTTCTCCGAGGCGGGATTCCCATCAAGGAAGGTGGAGGAGTACAGGTACACGGACGTGTCGGCTGACTTCGCTCCCGACTACGGCATCTCGCTCCTTCCGTTGCAGGGTGGCAATCTGCCTCAGTATTGTCACCGCATCTCAGAGTCTCCTGCCGAGGTGAGTGCCTACTATAACAGGATAGCGGACACAAGCGACCCCGTGGCAGCCCTCAATACCATGCTGGCAGTAGACACCCTTGTGATTCATGTCCCAGCGGGCACCAGGGTGGAACACCCGATACAGGTGAGCAACGTGCTGAAGGGCGAGCATGACACCATGGTGAATCGCCGTCTTCTAATCGTGATGGGCAATGGAGCGGAGGCAGACGTCATCGTTACGGACAAGGCGGTGGATCAAAGACGTTTCCTCAGCAACCAGGTAGTGGAGGTCATTGCCGGCGAAGGGGCGCACCTGAGCCTGTACGAGGTGGAGGAAACCCACCTGCTGTGTACCAGGTACAGTAGCGTCTTCATACGCCAGGAAAGGGACAGCGTGGTGCGCCACACGGGCATCACCCTGTTCAATGGGCATACCCGCAACAGGTTGGTGGCGGTGCTTGCGGGAGAGGGTTCCGAGGCGATGCTTGGCGGATGCGTCATAGCCGACAAGTCGCAGCATGTGGACAACAACACCCTCATCGACCACAGGGTGCCGTGTTGCCAGAGCCACGAGTTGTACAAGTACGTCCTCGACGACACTTCCGTCGGAGCATTCGCAGGCAAGGTGCTCGTGCGCGAGGGTGCCCAGAAGACGGTTAGCACCGAGACCAACGCCAACCTCTGTGCCACGGGCACGGCCAGGATGTATTCGCAACCGATGCTGGAGATTTATGCCGATGACGTAAAGTGCAGCCATGGCAGCACGGTCGGCCAGATGGACGAGGCAGCCCTGTTCTATATGCGCCAGAGGGGCATCGACGAGGCAGAGGCTCGCCTTCTGCTCAAGTCAGCCTTCATTACGGAGGTCATAGATTCCATTCCCCTTGCTCCCCTGCGTGACCGTCTCTCCATCTTGGTAGACAGACGGCTCCGTGGCGAGTTGTCCAAGTGCGAGGGTTGCAGCTTGTGCCGTTAGGCTCATTCCTTATTCTCGCCGTCGGTGGCTGGTGGTTTCCTGATGCTGAACTCGCAGCCGCAGTATTGCTGGTTGTAGAATCCGTTCTCGCGCAGCAATTCGTTCCTTCTCTGCTGTAGCCCTCCCTTTCGCCAGTTGCGTGCCACGAATCGTGTCCCTTCCACCATCGAGGCAGCCCATAGTCCTGCCTCCTCTATCTGCTCCAGCGATTTCCATCGGCTTGAGGCAAGTGTGGTGGCAAAGTCCGTTATCCCGAGTCGTGCCGCTGCCTGTGCCGAGCGCAGGAGCCTTGCCTTGAAGCATTGCAGGCATCTCCTTCCCCTCTCGGGTTCTTCCTCCAATCCGCACACCTGTTGCCTCCACGCCTCGTGGTTGTAGTCGTCGTCGATTACGTCCAATCCCAGGCGCGTAGCATATCGTGTCAGTTCCTCCTTCCGTATGCAGTATTCCTCGTAGGGGTAGATGTTCGGATTGCAGTAGTACAGCGTGGGGCGTACGTCGTTGTCCATCATCCATTCGATGATGGCAGATGCGCATGGAGCGCAGCAGCAGTGTAGTAGTATCTGTTTCATTGGTGCAAAGATACGAAGTAAAATGAACATAAGCACACAATTCCTGTCACTTTTGTCCTTGTCTGCCTGTTTTCTGCGTGGCATGGTTAGCCGTACATGCTTTCCTTGCGGTACGCAATCTTTCTTGGCGAAAACGTTTCCCGAATCATATCTTTTTTGTAACTTTGCATCCTACAATTCCAGTGGTGGTTAAACTCCCACCCATAGGAGAGCAAGTTGGAAAGGTATGTACGACATCAATAAGGTTAGGCAGGATTTTCCCATCCTGGGGCGCACCATCTACGGCAAGTACCCCCTTGTCTATTTGGACAATGGCGCAACCACGCAGAAGCCGCGGATGGTGGTAGAGGCGATGGTGGACGAGTATTACAACGTCAACGCCAATGTGCACAGGGGCGTGCATTTCCTCTCCCAGCAATCCACCGAGCTTCACGAGCAGAGCCGCGAGGCGGTGCGAAGGTTCATTGGTGCGAGGTCGACTTCGGAGATAGTCTTCACGCGTGGCACCACCGAGAGCATCAACCTCGTGGCATCCACCTTCGCCTCTGCCTTCATGGGCGAGGGAGACGAGGTCATTGTCAGCACGATGGAGCATCACTCCAACATCGTCCCATGGCAGTTGCAGCAGCGCGACCACGGCATAAGGCTGAGGGTGATACCCATGTCGGACGACGGCGAGCTCTGCCTCGACCAATACGAGCGACTCTTCTCCGGACGCACGCGACTGGTGAGCGTAGCCCATGTGAGCAACGTGCTTGGTACGGTTAACCCCATCAGCGATGTCATACGCATAGCACACGGACACGGAGTGCCGGTGCTGGTGGACGGAGCCCAGAGCGCGCCGCACATCCCCATCGACGTAACTGCCCTCGACTGCGACTTCTTTGCCTTCAGCGGCCACAAGATGTACGGTCCTACAGGCGTGGGCGTACTCTACGGCAAGGAGGAATGGCTCGACAGGCTGCCCCCGTATATGGGTGGGGGCGAGATGATAGACAGGGTGTCGTTCGAGAAGACCACGTTCAATGCATTGCCCTACAAGTTCGAGGCGGGAACGCCCGACTACGTTGCCACCACGGGGCTTGCCAAGGCGATAGAGTACGTCTCGTCGCTTGGGATGGAGAACATAGCCGCCCACGAGCAGGAACTCACGCGGTATGCCATGAGCCGCCTTGGTGAGATAGAGGGGATGCACGTCTTCGGCCCTGCCGACCACCATGATGCCGTAATCAGTTTCCTCGTATCCAGACCCGGGGGTGAGGGCTACATACATCACCTTGACATGGGAACGCTGCTCGACCGCATGGGGATAGCCATCCGCACGGGGCACCATTGCGCCGAGCCGCTCATGCACCGCCTCGGCATAGAGGGGACGTGCAGGGCAAGCTTCGGGCTCTACAACACGCACGAGGAGGTGGATGCCCTTGCCTCTGCCATCGAGAGAGTCATGCCAATGTTCTGAGGAATACGCCATGCTGGAACCATATTACATGAAGGATGCCGTTGAGGCTGGCTGCGACGAGGCTGGCAGGGGCTGCCTGGCAGGTCCCGTGTATGCCGCTGCCGTCATCCTCGCCCCCGGCTATGCCAATCCAGGGCTCAACGATTCGAAGCAACTGTCGGAGAAACGCCGCTACCAGTTGCGCACAGAGATAGAGCGCGATGCCGTAGCGTGGGCGGTGGGGGTGGTGGACAACGTGGAGATTGACCGCATCAACATCCTCCGCGCAAGCATCCTCGCCATGCACCGGGCCCTCGATGCCTTGCAGGTGCGCCCAACGCACATCATCGTCGACGGCAACCGATGGCAGCCGTACAGGACTCGTCAGGATGCAGAGCCCGTGCCAGCCACCACGATAGTCAAGGGCGACGGCAAGTACCTCAGCATTGCTGCGGCGAGCATACTGGCAAAGACGTACCGCGACGACTACATGCGTACCATTCACCTGGAATACCCACAGTACGGATGGGACAGCAACAAGGGCTACCCCTCACGCTCGCACCGTGAGGCTGTCAGGGTCTTTGGGGCCACCAAATACCATAGGATGACCTTCAACCTGCTTGGCTCTGCGCAGTTGGAGTTCGACTTCGGGGAGTAGGCTTCCCTGTTAGCCGGAGGCTCAATCGCATTGGGTGCGAGTGTGGTTGCCCCTGGGGGGCAAGGAGTGAGTCTCCGCCGCGTCATGGTCCCCGTAATCGTCCCGCGCCATTTTATAGAACACCCTTATAGTGCATCCCTTATGCAACATCCCTATCCGTTTTTTTTGTAACTTTCATTTTATTGTCGTAACTTTGCACGCTGGAAATATGTTGTAACAAAAATAGACAGAAGACTATGGCAAAGAAAGCGCTTTTGATGATCCTCGACGGTTGGGGCATCGGCAATCATGGCAAGGGTGACGCCATCTTCAACACACCCACTCCATACATCGACTCCCTGATGAGAGACTATCCCAATAGCCAACTGCTGGCGTGTGGCGAAAACGTGGGGCTTCCCGACGGGCAGATGGGAAACTCCGAGGTGGGGCACCTCAACATCGGTGCAGGACGCATCGTCTACCAGGACCTGGTGAAGATCAACCGGGCGTGTGCTGACGGAAGCATAATGAAGAACCCCGGCATAGTGGAGGCTTATGAGTATGCCAAGGCAAACGGCAAGAGCGTACATCTCATGGGACTCACCAGCAACGGCGGCGTGCACTCCTCGCTCGACCACCTGTTCACCCTCGTGGAAATAGGACGTAAGTATGCAGTGCAGAATACCTTCGTACACTGCTTCATGGACGGCCGAGATACCGACCCAAGGAGCGGCAAGGGGTTCATCGAGCAGCTGGAGGCTAAGTGCCAGGAGGCCGGCAATGCCCACATCGCCCACATCGTGGGACGTTTCTACGCAATGGACCGCGACAAGCGTTGGGAGCGTGTCAAGACGGCATACGACCTCCTTGTCGGTGGCGAGGGCAGGCAGGCATCCGACATGGTGCAGGCAATGCAGGAGAGCTACGACGAGGGTGTGACCGACGAGTTCATCAAGCCCATCTGCAACAGTGCGGTGGACGGCACCATCAAGGAGGGAGACGTGGTAATCTTCTTCAACTACCGCAACGACCGCGCCAAGGAGCTCACCATCGTCCTTACTCAGCAGGACATGCCCGAGAATGGCATGCACACCATACCTGGGCTGCAATATTACTGCATGACTCCATACGACGCAAGCTTCACGGGCGTACATGTGCTGTTCCCCAAGGAGAACGTGAACAACACCCTCGGCGAGTACATTAGCAGCAAGGGACTCAGGCAGCTGCATACTGCCGAGACGGAGAAATATGCCCACGTCACCTTCTTCTTCAACGGCGGCAGGGAGACACCGTACGAGGGCGAGGACCGCATCCTCGTGGCAAGCCCCAAGGTGGCCACCTACGACCTCAAGCCGGAGATGAGTGCGTTCGAGGTCAAGGACAAGCTCGTGTCTGCCCTGGCCGATGGCAAGTACGACTTCATCGTGGTGAACTTCGCCAACGGCGACATGGTTGGGCACACTGGCGTATACGATGCCATCGAGGCGGCTGTCAAGGCTGTGGACAAGTGCGTGGAGGAGGTTGTGGAGGCTGCCAAGGCGGCAGGCTACGAGACCGTCATCATCGCCGACCACGGCAATGCCGACAATGCCATCAACAGTGACGGCAGCGCCAATACGGCACACTCGCTGAATCCCGTACCATTCATCTACGTCACGTCGGATACCAAGGCTACCGTCGACAACGGAGTCCTCGCCGACGTAGCTCCCAGCATCCTCCACATCATGGGACTTGAGCAGCCGGCGGAGATGACGGGCAAATGCCTGATACATTGATGGACGTGAAGATAGAGGACAGTTGGAAGGCTGTCCTTACCGAAGAGTTTCAGAAGCCATACTTCAGCGAACTGACCGATTTCGTTCGCAGGGAGTATGGCTCCTGCGTATGCTACCCGCCAGCCAGGCTTATCTTCAATGCATTCGACACTACGCCGTTCGACCGGGTCAAGGTAGTCATCCTTGGGCAAGACCCATACCACGGGCCGGGACAGGCGCATGGACTCTGTTTCAGCGTGGCGGACGGCGTGGATTACCCTCCCTCGCTGAGGAATATCTTCCAGGAGATAGCCGCCGAGACGGGCAAGCCCATTCCGCCAACGGGCAACCTCACCCGCTGGGCAAGGCAGGGAGTGTTCCTGCTCAACACGTGCCTTACCGTGCGCGCGGGGCAGGCCAACAGCCATTCGGGCCACGGCTGGGAGACCTTCACCGATGCCGTCATCAGTATTCTGGGCAGGCGCAGGGAGGGACTCGTCTTCATGCTGTGGGGAGCCCCCGCTGGCAGGAAAGCTTCGCTCATCGACGGCCGCCGCCACCTCGTCCTGAGCAGCGCACATCCCAGCCCCCTTAGTGCATACAGGGGATTCTTCGGCAACAAGCATTTCATTTCTTGCAACGAATATCTCGTCGAACATGGCAGGCAACCCATCGATTGGTAGCCGGGGCATACCCCGCGACTTGCCGCCTATGGTCATGGTAGGCGACGTGATAGTGCACTCGGACATCTTCACCGAGTGCTTCCGCTGCGACATATCGCAATGCCATGGTGCTTGCTGCGAGGAGGGGGATGCCGGCGCACCGGTCACGCTCGACGAGGTGGCATACATCGAGTCGGTGCTGGATGAAATATGGCCACGCTTGCCGGCACAGGCACAGGCGGTCATCGACCGTCAGGGCGTGGCGTATACCGACCCCGAGGGCGAGCTCGTGACGAGCATCATAGGCGGTGGCGACTGCGTCTTCCGCGGTCCCAACGGTTGCCTCCTGCCACAGCGTCCCATCAGCTGCCACCTCTACCCGATCAGGGAGAAGAGGTTTGGTGGAGGGCTCGTTGGCATCAACTACCATCGTTGGGACATCTGCCGCCATGCCGTAGGCAGGCTCTCGGAGGGTGGCACGCCGCTCTACGTATTCCTAAGGGAACCGCTCGTCCGCCGGTTCGGCCAGGAGTGGTACGACGAGTTGTGCGACGTTGCAGGCCAACTGCTGCAGGCTTTCCGGGGCTGATGACGGTCAGCCCTCTGCCATCCCGTCACTAACGACCATGTTGGGAAGGGATACGACGACACATGGGACACCCTCCTTGTGGGTGTCCCATGTGTCGTATTGAGTGTCTGGCGGGCCTACAGGAGGTATTGTCCTTCCTCCTTGAGGCGTGCGCGCAGGTGCTTTACGTCTACGCCGTGTACGTTGCAATCCCCTTGCTGTATGGCATGGTATGCTGCCATACCAGCCGCCTCTCCCGTGACAAGGCAGGGCGGCATCACGCGCAGGCTGCCAAACGCCTCCTCGTCCGTTGATATGCATCGGCCTGCCACAAGTACGTTCTTCAGTCCTTTGGGAGTGAGACAACGATAGGGGATGCCATGCGACTCGCCCTTCTTGTAACGGACGGGTACGGCGTTGCTCTTGTGTATGTCGATATAGTAGCAGTTGCGGCCAATCTCATCATCGAATTGCTTGCGCTCTCTCCAGTCGTTGCCAGTAAACAGATAGTCGCCTACCACGCGCCTGCTGTCCCTTGCGCCGAGCAACGATGCCGTCTTCACGAGGAAGGCGTTGCCGAAGGCCTTAGGGGCGCATTCGCGCAGGGCTTCCAGGAACTGCTCTGCCAGTTCGCGTCCCTCCTTCATTGCCTTCGATACCTTCCATGGGTCGGTGGCATCCGTCTCTATGTGCCCTGCATTGAACTGCACCACGTTCGGGCCCACCATGTTGAGGCACAGGTGTCCCATGCTCTTGGGGTAGCGTCCTTCGGCGATGCCCTTGTTGAGGGGCGAGTTCTGGTTGCCGCTATGCAGGTTGGGAGTCTCGTACCTGAAGGCGTATGTGTCCACGTTTGCGAGCGAGAAGCACAGCGTGGAGCTCTGCAGGACATCGGTCTTGAGTGTCTCGGCGCCTGCCCATGCGGCAAGGTCTCCGTCGCCCGTGGCATCCACGTATACTTTTGCCTTGAAGGCAGTGAGTCCGTCCTTGTTGGCAACGATGATGGCATCCACCTTGTCCTGGCTGTCCATCTCCACCGCTGCCAGGCGCGAGAAGAACAGCACCTGAGCCCCCGACTCTGCCACGAGGCGGTCGTACAGTTGCATCAGGTACTCGGGGTTGATGTTCAGCCAGTCGACCCGGTTCTTGGGCTCGTGTGGTACACCTGCTCTCGACAGGTTGAATATCTTCTCTGCCAGGCCCTTGTAGATGACCTTCTCGCCGTCCGAGAACGGGCACCATGCAGGCACCATGCCAGCCGTACCCATGCCTCCCAGCTGTCCCATTGCCTCGATGAGCAGGGTGCGTGCCCCCTCGCGTGCCGCCGAGATGGCTGCCGTGCAGCCTGATGGCCCGCCGCCCACCACTATCACGTCCCACTGGTCGTTGACCGTTATCTTCCTGCCTTTCAGCGACAGTTGCGTCCCCTTGGGGGCGGCGTGTGCGCTGCCTATGGATGGTATGGCAGAGGCTACCGCCAGGGTGCCTGCCGCCTTGATGAAACTCCTTCTGCTGCTCATGGTCGAAATGCTTGTCTTTTTTCCTTGTAATGTGTTGTTGTGTGATATCTGGATGCAAATGTAAGCAAAAAAGATACAACTTGCAAGCCTGGCTTGATAAATTTTGCGTATTGTGACGTACCTCGCCCCATCTCACGGCCCACGGGTCAGGGTGGGGACGTGGACTTGACGAGATTCGCCACTATGCGGTGCCGGTTGCCCGACGGTCGCAGTGCGACGTGTATCCATGGGCGGGAACCGTCGCGGCTGTGTTCCCAGATGAGTTCGTCGAAGGGGCAGTTTGCCATGACCCATGCGAACCATCGTCGGCCCGTTGCCTCGTCGGGTATGACGAGGTCTGCTGCGCATCCGGTGAGATGGTTGGACGTGGCTGCGCCCCCGACGGCGCGGTTCAGGTCCGTGCATCTGAATCCGCTGCTGATGGCTATTGGGCGTCGGGCGTATTGGCGCAAGGGTTCGAGTACCTGCACGCAAAGGTTAGCGAGGTTGCGTCTTGCCTGTGGGTCTGTGACGCGGTTGCTGATGCCTCTGGCAATGGCTGTGGAGGAGTGTTCGAACTCCTCGATGGTGAAGTGTGGCGTAAGTTTCATGGGGGATAAGTGGTGTTGGTTGATGTTACTTGTTTGCGTTCTCTCTGATGGCGTCGTCGTTCAGCGAAGCCGCTTCCGCAGTGCTGCCCATAGGCAGGCCAGTGCGATGGCACATGCGCCGATGCAGGCAAGGACCTTTGCCCATAGAGGGGTGCGATACACTTCCCTGAAGGTCTCCACCTCGTGTGTGACGTGCAAGGTATCCGTGCGTACCTTGAATATTGTGTCCCTTAGGTACTTGTACCTGTATTCCACTGAGACGTCCCTCAGCACTATTGTGTCCGGTACGCACGACGCGGTATCTGCCGTGCCCCTCCTGTAGTCAGAATAGTGGTTCCGGTAAACGTGTACCGAGTCGTACTGTCGTGCCGACACGTAGACGGTGTCGTGCGTGTTGCGTGCCGTTGCGTGAATGGCGTGCCGTGTGCCTGCGCACCCTGCCATTCCGAGTGCCATGGACAATAGTATGTACTTTTTCATGATTCCTGTTTGTCTTGTTTGGTGTTTGTGTTTGTGTTTATCTTTCCCTGCGGCTTCGTGTAGCTGATGTTGAGCGAGACACTGTTGCCCCGTTCCAGGTTCTTGCGTATGCGCTCGCACAGCGAGTCGAAAGCCCTCCGGCTGTTGCAGACTATGCCCGGCACGAGCGACGTGCCCAGCAGTATGCCTCCGTCGCCTTGTCCCAGCACGCCCGAGCCCGTGCACAGGCGGTGGCAGACGGCTTGTGGGATGTTGCGCAGTGCAGTCCTTTCGCAATCCTCTGCTTCATTCAGCAGCAGTAGGAGTTCGTTGTCTGGCATGCCCTGTCCGATGGCTTGCAGCAGGTTGTCGTACGTCGACAGGCGTATCTTGCAGCGTCTGTCGTGTATGCTGCTGCACAATGTGCAGCCAGGTTGCCCCGGTACTTGCAGGCAGGGCACCTTGCGTGCCGCCTTGGGGCATTTGCGCATGGTCAGTTCATAATGTCCTTCTGGCAGTCTCGTTGCCAGGGCTTCTGTGGAGTCGCACACATAGGTGCCTCCGATGTATACGCTTCCGTCGACGGAGCGTTTCCCTACGTGGGTTCTGTTGATGATGATTTCCATATTACTTTTCTGTGTTAAAGGGTTGTATGTTGATGTTTGTCAGGTATGGATGTACGTTCAGTCGGTCAGTTTCACGAACGTGTCGTCACGCTTCTCTATCAGCCCGTTGTCTCTCCATCGGAAGATGATGCTTTTCACTGGCGAGCGTATGCCCTGTGCCTGGGCAGCCTTCTTCAGGTCGTCTGCCGAGAAGGTATCGCCCATGGAGCCGAAGAGCGAGGGGTAGTTCCTGGCTTTGGGCATCTCGAGCAGGCTGGCTTCCCGGTTCACCTTCGAAGAATAGCGTTGCAGCAGCCCGTCGAGTACGGTGTCAGCCACCCACAGCGCAAACTCCGTGGTATATCCCCTCTGCTGCCATCCCATGGGGTCTCCCCACAGGAAGGCTGCCACCATCCCTGCCCTGAAGCCGGTCAGTGCCGCCCTGCGCATGAACTGGTCGCGTGCATAGTCGTTGTCGCGTATTGCCGTCAGCCTCTGGGCTTCTATCCACTGCTTCACGGCCTCGTTCAGCCACGGGAGGTCCAGCACGTGTTCGGGCAGCACGTTGCCGTATTGGTCCCGGCTTATGGCCATCAGGCAGTCCACCTTTGTCTCTATGGTCTGCCTCTGGGTTTCTTCCATGGGGGTGCATGTCGGCATGGGCTTGCCGAACTGCGAGGGCAGTTCCACCATGATGCACCGTGTGACGAGTCCGTTTTCCACGTCGGGGAAGGCGCGTGCCATGGCTCCGGGTGTGCCGAGCGTGAGCATGTTGTAGCGCATCTTGCACATTCCCGAGAAAGAGGTGTCGCTCTTGAAGTCCTGCCCGTAGCGTCCTCCGTCGCCGTCCTGTGCCACGCGGTAGATGTCGCTCTTCTCCGCCCATAGGCCGAGATTGTTGGAGTTGGTCAGGGTGTCCGCCTCCGGCGTTATGCTCACCAGGTGCAGGCCCCGTGCCTGCGACATGCGCTTCATGAGCTGTGCGACCGACACCTTGGTGGGTACCTCCTGTATTATGGGCCTGGGCTCCTCCAGTTTCACCTTCTGTCTTTTCTGCTGCATCATCTGTCTCTTGTGTTCCATCTCCCGTCCTCTGCCTTCCTCGTCCTTCTCGCGTATCTTTGCCAGGCAGATGTCGGGTATGCGCAGCAGCAGGCTCTTGCCGCTTGCGGCCGGTGCCGTGACGTTGACTATGAAGGACGGTGCCTGCATCTCGCCGTCTACGTATCTCGCCCTGAGCCTGCTGCCCAGTGCGCCGCATATCGGCAGGCAAGCCATGGCAGAGGCAGGCTTGAAGTCCTCGGGTGCCGTCTGCACGAACTCCCTGACGAGCGGTGGCAGGTGGCTCTCGTCCGGCATGGCGATGCCTGTTCCGCCCTTGTCCTCGTCGGTAGCCGTGTGTCCGTCGTGGAGCCTCGTTTCCGGGGCTATGCCGAGGCTGTCCAGCACCCTGTACATAGCGTATGGCAGCCTCTCGGTGCGAGCCGACTTGCATGCCGACTCGCAGCACGAGCGCACCTCCCTTTCGTCCAGGCCGAAGCGTGGGCAGATGCGGTAGATGAGGTCGGGGTTGCGGTCGGTGATATTGGCCAGGTTCCTGCATATCAGGTAGAGCCTGTTGTTGCGCTCGCCCTCGTAAGGCTGTCCGCCCGTCTCCTCCACGAGCCTGTCCACGATTACGGAATATGGTACGTTGCGGAACGACGGGACTGCGCCGTCCTCCGTCCTGGCCTCCGTCTCGACGGGGGTGGGTCCGGGACTTGCCTCACGTGCCGTCCCTGCCAGTTCCTGGCATGGGTTGCCCGGCACGACGGAAGGGGTGTCGGAGAACACCCTGGGGTCGTAGTGGTAGAAGTAGGACTTGGGCGCGAGGAAGGACAGGCGTGCCATGTCGTGAGTGCAGGCATCGTGCTCCACCCCTATCTCCCGTGAGAGCCATGCCTGGTTGGCGGCTATGGAGTCTAGTCCGTTGCGGCAGCGTGCCACGATGCGCAGTCCATGCGTGGAGGGTGTCATGTGTACGATGTAGATGCCCAGTTCGGGGATGCGCCCTTTCAGCGACTCGAAGGTTGCCTTCGGGTCGTCTATGTGGTCGATGTCCAGGGCGAACAGTCCCGACGGGCAGGCGTTCTGGTTGGAGCGACGCCTCCCGTTGAAAGCCGCCTGCCAGCAGGCTGCGGGCAGTTCACGCTTGAGTTCGGTGCGCCCTGCGGCTATCTGGTTGCATAGGGTCCATGTGCGGGGACTGGCAATCGCTTGCTCGAACGTCTCGCGTGTCAGCGGGACGGGGAGCTTGGTACAGTGGGAACAATAGTCGAATTTCATGTCCTTTGTCTTTTTTTCGTTGGTTTAACAATCTCTTTGTCGTATCTCGCCGCAAAGGACGGCAAACTCAGGAACCTTGCAAGAACCCGTCCCGACAAACTGGGTCCGCCCCTTTCGGTTCATGCCGTCTCAGCCTTGGGTAATGCTTGTAATGCAGCCCGTTGGCATGTCGTGCAGGTTATCCTGCCAGCCAGGGCGATGAACTGGCGTAGCCGCCATTGGGTTCGCCTCCCGGAGCAAAAAAGTTTGCCTCGGACAGGAAAAAAAGCGAGCATAATGTTGCATGCTATTGGAAAAAGACATAACTTTGCAATAACAAACGTGAACACTTTTTTACCGAATTATTAACCTTTTTAACGACAATCGACTATGGAAAACATGACAAGCAAACACATGGACAGTAGGCAGGAGAAGGAGTCCCTGCTCGTGGAATCATTTGAGAGCATGGAAGTTACGCTGCTGGCGTATCAGACGTCCCCGAACAGGGTGGTGTGCAATTCGCTGATGATGGCAATGTGCCGCGAATGTGCAATCCTGTGCGAGAAGATTCACAGGATGGGCAAACGCTGGAAGGTTTACCTGCCGCTGAAGGAAGGGGTGGAGGTCAGCTTCGAGGACTTGCGGGATAGGGTGCTGGAATGGCAGAAGGAATTCCTCGACCCCAAGGCCGGGGAGCAGAGCATGGCATTCTGCCACGACCTCGCGGACTACGAGTTTCCCCCGTTGGGCGAGACTGCCGACGAAGACACGGTGAGGAAGTTCTGCTGCTTCATGGACGAGGTGCTCAAATCCGACGTACCCCCCGGGCTGGAGGAGATGGTGCTGGAGAAGAACGAATTCGGCAGCATGCTCGCTCCCCGTATCGAAGACGGCGAACTGGCTTCCGTGCTGGCAGGCCTGCTTGGCAGGCTGGCGGGCGAACTCTCGACAATAGTGTCCATCTTCTCCGGCGAAATCTCGGCGAACCAGTTTATATGGCTCGCGCGCAGGCTCTACATAAGGCATTGCCAGAAGGAAGTGGAAGAGGGATGTGCAGAGGTGATGCAGGCGCGAAACTTCTGGCCCGAAAGGCGGTGGAGGGAGCATGCCAGGGAGATGAAGGACAGGCTGAGGATGAAGCTCGCATCCCTTACCGAGGGCAACGAACTGGGAGAGTACATCGACATCTACTACCCCGACATCTTCGGGGATGCCTGCTTCGGCCAGTATATCTTCAAGAACAGGCGCACCCTATCGCTGGATACCATGGTGACCATCGTGAAGCACTGCCAGATGATAAAGAAAATCAACGAACTGCTCGACCCCAGAGGGGCTGAAAGGAAGAGGAAGGAGGCCTTGGTCGGGAGGGCTCTCCCAGACGAGGAGAAGGCCATGGTGGCAAGTCTGGAGTCGCTGGCGGAGTCCGACAAGTGGCGCGGCGGTGCAACGACGGACTCCATCAGGCTCGGCATCAACCGTATGCTGGGCGTGGGCTTCATGCTGGAGCCAAGGATGCTGCAGCTGAGCGACAACCTGTGGAGCCTGCTCAAGCACCGCAGGGGCTGCGATGCCGACAAGAGCCTGCGCATCACGTGGCTGAACATCATCGGATGGTGCATTGAGGAGGGGCTCATCTCCGGAGGCGGCCCCGAACTGTACGGGCACTTCTTCCCCCGGCAGGCATGCGACGGGATGCATACGGACGAGTACAAGGCTATCGACAAGGGACGCCATTGCGAGCCTAAGGCATTTGCCGCCGTGGTGCCGCTGCTGAAGGAATATCTCAAGTAGCAAGACACCGGTCGCGGTTACACGGTTACACGGTTACACGGGGGTGTTTTTGTAACCCTCCGTGCTGATACAATGGGCATTCTATATGCAAAATAAATAATTATTTATTTTGCATATAGAATGAGGTGCTCATTTCAGGGGGAAAATACACAAATGCAACATACCCCCGTGTAACCGTGTAACCCGTGTAACCAGTTCGGAGTCCGCAGGGGGGTGTAATTTTTTCCCTCCCGAGGAAAATATATTTTCCTCGGGAGAAAAGTGGATTTTCCTCCCGTGCCGCATAGAAATTCATTTTCCGTGGTTGTAAGGCACGTGTAACCAAGAGCCCCCCGTCCGTGTAACCGTCCGTATAACCGTGAGGGGCTGTTTCGTGTAACCCCCGGACAAGCCGCGCCGACATCCCGGACAACTATTGCGGGAGTGGGAAAAACGCCGTACCTTTGCATCAGACAAAATCACAGGGGAGAGGACGGAGGCGGGAGACTTCCATGGCCAAGCCTCCTCAAGCCTGAGAGGATGTCGGGTAAACATAATCAATCAACCATTAAAAAAACATTTAAGCTATGTCTATCAAAGTAAAAGCATTCGAGCGCAACGTATCGTTCGACAAGAGTATGGAAAAGTAGGCTTACGTCATGCAGCCAGTCCTCTACAGCAAGCTCACCGAGAGTAAGGTAATCCAGGAAGCCTCCCTTCGCAGCGGGATGAGCAAAGGCTCGATCGGCGCGGCTTGGGATGCCATAGGCGACGTCATCAAGGTCTGGGCCACGGAGGGCCACTCCGTTCCCGTGCCGGGACTGGGCACCATGCGCTTCGGCCTGCGCGCCGCCTCCGTAGGGGACGTGAACATGGTCAGCTCCGACCTCATCACCGCACGCAGGGTGATATTCACCCCAAATACCGAAATCAAGGACGAACTGGCACGAACCCCGGTCAGCATCACCTGCTACGACCGCTACGGCAATATCGTGAAGCAGGTGAACTCCGACGACAACGGGGCTGTGGAAGACCCTTCTGACAAGCCCTCGGACGAAGGCGGCACCAACCAGGTGCCCGGCGAAGGTGACGGCGGCAGCGAAGGTGATGGCGACGTCAGCCTGGGGTAGAACGAGGTGGGGAGGGGGGTGCCTTCCTCCCCACTTCCTGACTCCACTCTTCGGTAACCTTCAAGATGATGTGCCATGACAACGTTTCGCATCACGCTATCGCTCTCCCTGACCCTCATTCTGTGCGGTTTCCTATGCCCGCCCATGGGTGTTATCGACGACAGCGTCCTCACTGCAACGGGACTCCTGCTGGCCTTCGCCACGCTCGACCGACTGCCACTCCTGCTGGAGACCTTCGCCAAGAGCGGTAAGGTCATACAACTGAGGAAGGGGGACCTTACCATATCAGCATCAAATGACCCCGCGGGGGAAAGTCCACCGACATGAACACTCCCAAAACAGACGTTCGTGTAAACAAGAGACGAGGTTTGCCTATATTTGGCAAACCTCGTCGTTATGTACGCCCGGAACAATACTTGCTCCGTGATTATATTCGTTGTATTTCTTCCATTGGCAGCCTGGTTATCGCCGCTATCTGCTCTTCGGGGACACCTGCCGACTTCATCGTCTTGGCGGACACCAACAGAGCCTCACGCTGTTCCTTGAGTTGTGCCGACTGCTCTTCGAGTTGTGCATTTTGTTCTGCTATCCTTTTGTCTCGGTTCATGATGGCAGTGTCCCGGGTCTCAATGGCAGAGAAATACTCGTCCTCCACGTTCATGTCCTGACGCAATTTGCTGTCTGATGCAGCTATGAGGAGCCGATGGAGGATGTGCTGCATCTCAGCGTCCCCATCGTATGCCGCCTCGTCTATGTTCAGCACCTGT
>SFXD01000150.1 GCA_004559785.1 bacterium
CCCAATTGTCAATTTGCTTTTATCCCATATGTTTTGTAACTTTGCAAGCATAACAGACAAATATTGCAAAACCTATAAACACTACCGCTATATGAGACACTTTCTGACAGCTTTGTTATGCATGATAGCCGTTGTTGCCAACGCAACTCCCATCGATGACCTGCTTGAGCGTATTGACAAGGGGGCATCGAGGAAATTCAAGATAGAACTGCGCAAGTCACCCACCGACTTCTTCGAGATAGACCAGGCAGGGAGCAAGGTCGTTGTCCGCGGCAACTCGTGGGTGAACATCGCAACGGGCATAAACTGGTATCTGAAATACCATTGCGGCATACACCTGACATGGGGCAACATGCAGGCCGCACTGCCTGCCAAACTGCCCGTCGTAAAGAAGAAAGAACGTCACGAGACCGACCTGAGGATGAGGTACAGCTTCAACTATTGCACCTTCTCCTACTCCATGGCGTTCTGGGACTGGCAACGCTGGCAGGAGGAGATAGACTGGCTGGCCCTGCACGGGGTGAACATGCCGCTGGCCATTGTCGGTACGGAATGTGTGTGGAGGAACATGCTCCTGAAAATGGGATATACGGAAGAGGAGGTGGGACAGTTCATTGCCGGTCCGGCATTCCTCGCATGGTGGGAGATGAACAATCTCGAAGGCTGGGGCGGCCCGCTGCCACTGTCATGGTACAGCCAGCAGGAAGCCCTGCAGAAAAACATCCTGAAGCGTATGAGGCTGCTCGGCATGGAGCCCGTACTGCCAGGCTACAGCGGAATGATGCCACACGACGCAAGGCAGAAGATGGGACTCGATGTCACGGACGGAGGCACATGGAACGGATATGTACGTCCGGCAAACCTCATGCCCACCGACAAGCGGTTTGCAGAAATTGCCGACTCATACTATGCTGAGCTGACAAAGCTCTACGGCAAGTCAAAATACTACTCCATGGACCCGTTCCACGAGAGCAACGATGATGCGACAACAGACTACGCCAAGGCCGGAAAGGCGGTGATGGAGGCCATGAAGCGCACCAACGACCAGGCGAAATGGGTGGTGCAGGGATGGACGGAGAACCCACGCCCGCAGATGATGGCCGACCTCAGAAACGGAGATATCGTGATACTCGACCTCTTCTCTGAGTGCCGTCCAATGTTCGGCATACCATCGGTATGGAAACGCGACAAAGGATACGAGGGACACTCGTGGATGTTCTGCATGCTGGAGAACTTCGGCGGCAATGTGGGACTGCACGGGCGCATGGACCAGCTGCTCGGCAACTACCGCCTGGCACGAAACGGTAGTGACTGGACAAAGACCATGACTGGAACAGGCTTCACAATGGAGGGAACGGAGAACAACCCCGTGATGTTCGAGCTTATGAGCGAGCTGCCATGGCTCAGCGAGGTACCGACAAAGGAGGAATGGGTGAGGAAATATATCGTGGCACGGTATGGCAAATACGACAAGGATATCGAAGAGGCATGGATGCTGCTCGCCTCCTCTATATACAACTGTCCGCTTGGCAACAACCAGCAGGGGCCTCACGAGAGCATCTTCTGCGGACGCCCTTCGTTAAACAACTTCCAGGTTTCCAGCTGGTCGAAGATGCGCAACTATTACGACCCGGAGGATACCCGGCAGGCAGCCATTCTCTTTGCCAGACTACCTGCACGACCTGGTGGACATAACCAGGCAGGCTCTCGCCGACCAGGGCCGCAGGCAGTACCTGAAGACCATTGCCGACTACAACGCATTTGCACGCAAGGACTTCAAAAGGGATGCAGAACGCTTCCTGAGGATGCTCCTCATGCAGGACGAGCTGCTGGGCACACGGAGGGAATTCCGCCTCGGCAACTGGACGGAGATGGCAAGGGCGCTGGGAACGACACCACAGGAGAAAGACCTGTACGAATGGAACGCAAGGGTGCAAATAACGACATGGGGCAACAGAGTGTGTGCCGACAAGGGCGGACTTCGCGACTATGCCAACAAGGAATGGCAGGGGCTGCTGAAGGACTTCTATTATAATAGGTGGAAGATATACTTCGATGCCCTCGACAGACAGATGGCCGACGACACCAAGCCCAACTACGAGGCCGTGGGAGGTGGCGCAAACTCCAACAAGACTTCCGACGAGCTGTTCTCTATGGCATTGCCGCACGGTCCCGTTATCGACTGGTATGCAATAGAGGAGCCGTGGACTCTGAAGCATAATTCTTATTCATCATCACCAGAAGGCGACCCCATCGACATGGCAAGAAAAGCTGC
>SFXD01000074.1 GCA_004559785.1 bacterium
AACCGAAAATTGCCCCACTGCTTGCTATCCATCTGAAACTCATTGAAGTTCTTTGCTATAAGATTACATAATTTTATTTATGGAACAATATGAAAACTCTCTTTCAAGCAAGAGACGAAAGGGCATCGGACAGGAGTTGGTCTATCCTCTCCTTGTGCTCTCTGTAGAGGGAGTAGAGCAGTTTGCCGTTCTTGAGGCTTTGTTCCTTCGTGAAGGCATTGTTCCACAGGCGCATACCGCCTACGCTGAGGCTACGGAAACCAGCATCGTACCATCCTACCTGCAGTCCGCATAGCCAGGCACGCGCACACAGTTCGTAGTCGTCGAACTGGAAAGGAGCGAACCTGTAGTCAATGTGGCGCAGATGGGCGACGAATAGTTCCCTGTTAATCCACATGGGTGCCCTGTTCACCGCCTGCACGAAACAGAACGAGCCCTGCTGCTGCTTTTCTCCGCCATGCGCCCACTGGGCATCGTCCTCGAACCGTATGGATAGCCCGTCCTTGCCTCCGAGTATTGCCATCCGGGGATGTGACTCGAAAAGGCTCACCGCCCGTTCCATCCATCGTATTCCATCGAAGTCGTCGTCGTCCTGCAAGAGGGCTATGTACTTGCCGTTGGCGAGGCGGATGGACTTGTCGTAGGTGATGTTCTCGTACAGGTCGTTGGCGCGCAGCAAGAACTCGTTGGCTCCCGTCAGGGACTTCGTCAGGGCTTGCGTGTGCCTTAGGTCGGAGCCATCGTCAATGACAATGATTTCCACGTCCCCAAACATTCTCAGTTTTGGCAGGACGTGCAATACCTGCGCACTCTTGTTATGGCTCTGGATGATAACGCTCACGGCAGGTTGCTTGATGTGCCCCTTGGCTGCCCATGCGGCATAGTTCTTCTTGTTCTTGGTAACGCCAGAGCGTTTCTGTAGGGCAAGTCTGAGCCTTTCGAATGATAGTGATATGTTCATTATTATTGTTATGTTTTTGCTTGGTTTACTGATTTTCCACCTTGCTTCCTGCCGAATAGGTACTCGCTGAAGATGGGGCTGATGCGCAGCACGTTGCTCGCCAGCAGGCAGAACGCCGTCACTACGAGTGCCACCAACAGGGAGAGCGTGATGCTGAGGACGAAGTTTGGCCTGTTGGCGTTGAGCCATTGTCCCACGAAGGGCATCTTGGGCATGAATATGTAGTGTAGCAGATACACATCCAGCGTACGTTTCCCTATATATTGCAGCATCGCCCCAACAGGCTTGTCTGAGGTGAACGACGAGGCATAGTGGCGGAAGAACATCACCACGATGAGCATGGTGCTGTACATGCCGAGGGTACGTGGCAGGTTTGTCCACATAAATCGCAACGTATGCCATCGCAGGAAGTCGGAGCAGCATAAGAATGCCGTTGCCGCGAGCAAGGGGAAGAAGAGAGGGTGCGAGAAGACCCTCTGTGCCGTATCCCAATGGCGGCGCACGATGTTTCCGAAAAGGAAGAAGTGCATATACCTTATTGTCTGAATGATGCTCGTGGTTGCCATGAATTGCGACTTAGGATAGGAGAACCATCTGGGCATGTATGCAGTCTCGTATGCGACAAGGCTCAGCACCCAGAATGCTACTACCGGCATCCACCCCCACGACTTGCGCTTCCACCCAAGGCGTTGCTCCACGAAGGCGAAGGCATAGTATATAAGGAACATCTGCAGCAGCACCCACGTGAACCAGTAGCCCCACTTCATGGGACTGCGCATCGCCTGCATGAAGCAGTTGGCAAAACCGGTCTTGCGGATGACGATATAGGCACACAGGAAGACAAGGGTGGGAAGCACCTGTATGCGCACCTTCTTCCAGACGAGGGCTGCCACGTCCCCAAGGGTGGCTGCGAAGCGGCTGCTATATGCGAGGAAACCACTCACGAAGAAGAACAGGGGCATGCGGAAGAGCACGAGCAACGTCATGGCCGCCGAGGTCTTCTCCGTCTCCTGGAATGCGAGCAGTTCGGTATGATACGCTACCACCATGAGCATGGTGAAGCCCCTCATGGCATCCAGCCATTGTATTCTCCCATCATATATCTTTCCGTCCATATAGTCCATCGCTGTGCTATGAATCCTTAGTTTCCCTATGCAATGTCATAGGTACATAATCATTCTGTCCGTCCCCTGCGCAAGAGGTATTGCACGCTCTCCCTCATGATGCGCGCACCGCTCAGCCATGTCAGCGCGCAATAGAGGGTTGCCGCCATTCCTATGCGACACGACAGGAGCAGGATGGGGATGCGTATGCCAGACGTGGCGAGCCACGTGCCCCACATTACGACCACGGAGAAGGCAAGGAACGGGAGCGTGTCGGACAAGGCGTCCCTCCATCTCAGTCCTACAAGCCTCTTTGCCCACCATTGCCATACAAGTAGCCAAGCCACGCTTGCTGCCACAAAGTAGAGCACCATGGCATGCAGCCCAAGGGGGTAGAGGGCTACCAGCCCTGCCCACGTCACGAGGCTCTGCCCCACCGTACACCCCATGTTGACGTCGCTGCGCCCCCGGCTTACCATCAGGCTGGAATAGAGGGTGGATATGGGTACGAATGCCCCGTGCATGCAGAGCATGGCGAGTACGGTTCCGCTCTCCGCCCATTTCTCTCCGCCCACGAGGATGATGAACTCCCTGGCTATCAGGGCAAGTCCCGTCATGGCAGGGAACGAGACGAACGAGGCGAACCTCAGCATCTTGCGAAACACGTTGACGTAGCGACCCCTGTCGTCCGCCACCTGCGCCAGAGTGGGCTGCGCCACTCCCGAGACCATCCCGTTCACAGTACCCGATGCCATGTCGTCCCATTTGCGTGCCGTGGTATACACGCCTGCCGTATGGCTGTCGAAGCACTTGCCGAGGAGGACGCTGAATGCGTGATTGTTTAGTATGTTGAACACGTTGGTGAGCATCAGCCTGCTACTGAATCCCAGCATACCGAGTGCGGGGCGAAGGTCGATGTGCATGGACGGTCGCCACGGTGAGTAGTGCCAGCTCATGAGTTGTACTACCAACACGTACATCACAGATTGCGTGACGATGCCCCAATATGCAAACCCATGCCATGCCATGACAACTCCGACCACGCTGGAGAGCAGCATCGAGACAAGGGAACAGGTATTGGCCTGCCTCACCATGAGGTGTCCGAAGAGATAGGCTCTCTGTACCGTCCCCAGTCCGGAAAGCAAGAACCCGAGGAAGAGGTAGCGGGCCAGTCCGGTGAGGTCTGGATCGCCATAGAAGTCCGCTATCCAGGGCGCGGCTACCCACAGCATGGCGTATAGCGACAGGCTTGCCAGCAGGTTGAACCAGAATACTGCATTATACTCCTCGTGCGTGGGATTGCGCCTGTTGCACAGGGCGGGTATGAAGCCACTCTCCTGTATGGCACAGGCCAGGGCGGCGAAGATGTTGAGCATAGCCACCTTGCCATAGTCGGATGGCGAAAGCAGTCGCATGAGCACCAGCCCGAAGAGGGCACCCATCACCTGCATGGCTCCGTTGGACAATCCGCCCCAGAGCATTCCGCTCGCAGCCTTGCGCTTAAGAGAATCATTTTCCATACATGGTGCAAATGTACGGACTTTTCTCCAAAAAAAAGGTCATGTCGGGGCTTTAATTATCCATTTATACACATTTATGCGTATGAAAGCACCATATTATTTTGCTCTTTGGCGAAGTTTTGCTAATTTTGCCCCCATATTCAAACCAGAGGAATAAGGAACAAGCAGAGGATATATAGAGAATGGCTATCAAGTTTCAATATAACAAGACTTCCCTCCAGCAGATAGAGAAGAGCCTGAAGATGAGGCAACGCACGCTGCCCATCATCAAGAGCAAAGAGACTGCCCTTAGGCTGGAAGTGAAAAAGTGCAAGGAAGAAGCGGATGCCCTGGAGTCCAAGCTCAGGAGACAGATGGAAGGTTACGAGAGGATGTATGCCCTTTGGGGAGAATTCGACACCTCGCTCGTCTCGCTCAAGGACTCGCAGTTTACCATCAAGAAAATTGCGGGCGTACGTGTACCTGTTCTTACCAACATCGAGTTGGAGGTAAAGCCATTCGGACTGTTCAGCGCGCCGAAGTGGTACTTCGACGGTATCAACCTGTTGCAGGGACTGGCAAAGACCGCCGTCGAGCGTGAGTTCGTCTTCGCCAAGCTGCACCTGCTGGAACACGCACGTAAGAAGACCACCCAAAAGGTCAACCTCTTTGAGAAGGTACAGATACCCGGGTTCCAGGAGGCTGTAAGGAAAATCAAGCGTTTCATGGAAGACGAGGAGAACCTCTCCAAGTCCTCGCAGAAGATCCTGAAGTCGCTTCAGGAGAAGAGAAAGGAGACTGTCGCATGATTGAGAGGATGAAGAAGATCACCTTTCTGGTGACCAACAGCGAATACGAAGGATTCATAACCTCCCTGCGCAACATGGGAGTGGTACACATACAACAACTGCAGCAAGGCGCAAGCAGTCCGCAGATACAGCAGGCCATGGATTTGGAGCAACGCTACAGGGCAGCCATGCTTGCCCTGGAAGCCGCAGCCAAGACATTCCGAGGCAAGGTAAGCCCCAAGCCGCTCGAAGTGACGGACAAGCCGTCCGACACCCTGGAAGCCGTGGAAGGGCTGCAGACCCTGCAGACTGCCATCGAGCACGAGAACGACGAAGTCCGCAAGAACATCGACGCACTCGAGCCATGGGGAGAGTTCGACCAGGAAAGGCTACGCGCCCTGGAAATGGAGACTGGCATGAAAGTATGCCACTACAGATGCAGCAGCAAGTACTTCTCGCAGGAATGGGTGGATAAGTATTTCGCCACACCTGTTGCGGAACAGGACAAACGTACCTATTTCGTGACGTTCAGCCCAGAAACACCCGACATACAGGCAGAAAGGCTCTACCTGCCGCAAGGCACACTGGAGGGCTTCAAGGAAAGGGCCCGCCAACTGGAGCAGAGGATGCAGGACGCAAGGGCGCAAATGCTCTACGCCAACGACAACCTAAAGCCTTTGCTGAGGCAAGGGCAGGTGGATGCCCTCAACGACATACAGCTGAGCCGAGTCAGGCTTAGCGACGAATCCGTGGCAGGGGACTATCTCAGGCTGATGGTAGGATGGGTACGTGCCGACGGCGCACAGGCTATCTCGGAGCGACTCGACTCAGAGGGCATATACTACGACATCGAGGACCCCGCCTTCGAGGACGACGTGCCCATACAGCTGACCAACGGTTCGTACACTAAGCTCTTCGAGCCAATACTCAGGATGTATTCCCTGCCCAACTACCACGACATTGACCCATCGCTGTTCTTCGCCCCATTCTTCATGCTGTTCTTCGGACTGTGCCTGGGGGACGGTGGCTACGGACTTATCGTACTCGTCGGGGGAGCGTTACTTGCCTGCAAGGGTAGCGGCGACATGCGCAACTACGGCAGACTCGGCATCTGGCTCGGACTGATGACGACGATATGCGGACTGCTCACAGGCACCGTCTTCGGCATCGACCTCACACAGCAGGATTGGGCCATACTGGCTCCAGTCAAGCCGTACTTCATCAACGACAATGGGGTTGGCCCCATCTTCGGCTACTCGCCCATGATGGTATTATCCGTCATCATCGGACTCGTACAGGTACTGCTCGGCATGGTGCTCAAGGGATGCAAGGCCTGGAAGAACTACGGCTGGCACTATGCCATAGGCTCGTTCTCATGGGTCACCGCCATCATAGCTGCCATCGTCCTCTACGGGCTGCCTGCCTGCGGGGTGCAATTGCACATGGTGGTACAGTCCTTGCTGACAGGCATCATAGCCGTCGCCGCCGTCGGCATATTCCTATACAACAACCCCGGCAGCTACAAGCGTCCCGCACTCGGGCTGCTCAGCAACATAGGAGGGGGCGTATGGAGCACATACGGCATGGCTACCGGCCTGCTCGGCGACCTGCTAAGCTACATCCGTCTCTTCGCCCTGGGACTGACCGGAGGTGTGCTGGGCGGAGTCTTCAACTCCCTGGCGTATGACATGACCTCGTCCCTGCCCTGGACCGTCAGATGGCTTCCCATGCTGCTCATCCTGCTTGCCGGACATGGCATCACATTCGCCCTAAGCATGATTAGCGCATTCGTCCACCCCATGCGACTGACATTCGTCGAGTTCTTCAAGAACGCCGAGTTCGAGGGCGGAGGGAAGGAGTTCCAGCCTTTCAGGGAAATCAAGTCCGGCGAATAATCAAGTCCGGCGAATAATAAGAGAACGAAAGAAAAACAATATACAATAACAAATACAAACACAAAACACAATTATGGAAATCTTATTAGCTTATCTGGGCGTAGCGCTTTGCGTAGCCCTGTCAGGTATCGGTAGCGCATACGGCGTAACCATCTGTGGCAATGCCGCCATCGGAGCCTTCAAGAAAAACCCCACGGCAAGCGGTTCCTACATGGGACTCTCTGCCCTGCCCTCATCTCAGGGACTGTACGGATTCGTGGGCTTCTTCATGCTCAACAGCAAGGTAACGTCCGACATACAGATGCCTGCTGCCTGCGCCATCTTCGGAGTAGGACTCGCACTGGGACTCGTAGCCCTCTTCTCTGCCATCCGCCAGGCAAAGGTCTGCGCTAACGGCATCAGTGCCATCGGAGCAGGACACAACGCATTCGGTACCACCATGGTGCTCGCCGTGTTCCCCGAGCTCTACGCCATCCTCGGACTGCTCGTGCTGATTCTCACAGCCAACGCACTCTAAGCGCATACCAGCACAGACAGCCCCCCCGCTCACCGGAACACCGGAACATAAGGTGCCGGGGAGACAAGGATATCCCATAGGAAGAGTGGATGGCAGGAAAAGCCATCCGCTCTTCCTCGTTCTTACGCCATATCGCACCACCTCGGCTCACGGCTCACCTCTCCTCCCCCTAAACAGGGGGACTGAGGGGGTCTCTCACGGCTCACGGCTCTTCCCCCTAAACAGGGGGACTGAGGGGGTCTCTCAAGGCTCACGGCTCTTCCCCCTAAACAGGGGGACTGAGGGGGTCTCTCACGGCTCACAGCTCTTCCCCCTAAACAGGGGGACTGAGGGGGTCTCTAACGGCTCACACACAACACGACATGTCAATAGCAAGACTTCTATTATACGCAGCAGCCATGCTCTGCCAGACAACCGCCGCATGGGCGCAACACCAGCCTGCAGACACCCAGCAGAGGCAAGCACAGGCAGACACCTGCAAGGTGAACGTCAGAGGCGTGGTCTACGAGGGAGAGAAACTGCAGCCCTTAGAGGGTGTCACCATAAGGCTGCTCGACCCTAAGGGGCAGCTCGTCTCAGGATGCTCCACGCAGGCAAACGGAACTTTCCTCCTCAAGGACGTCCCTTCGGGGACATACACGGCAAAGGCGACATACATCGGCTACAAGGAACAGACCTTCTCGCTGACCCTGCCACGCAAGAAAGGCAACCTTAGGGTAGCAGACATCGTGATGCGCGAGGATGCCACCATGCTCGGGGAAGCCACCGTCGAAGGCAAACTGCCAGAGATGACGGTATCGGACGACACCGTGAGCTACAACGCCGATGCCTTCGCCGTAGAAGACGGGGCTATGGTGGAGGAACTGGTGAAGAAACTGCCTGGCGTGGAAATAGAGGACGACGGCACGATTAAGTGGAACGGAAAGGAAATAAGCCAGATACTGGTAGACGGCAAGGAGTTCTTCGGCAACAACCGCGAACTCGTGTTCAAGAACATTCCTGCCGAAACCATCGAGAAAATCAAGGCGTACGAGAAGAAAAGCGACCACGCACGAATAACGGGAATAGACGACGGCAACGAGAAGACCGTGCTCGACCTCTCGGTGAAGAAGGACAAGAAGCGCGGCACCTTCGGGAACGTTTCGGCAGGGGGAGGCACACATGCACGATACCAGGCAAGGACGAACGTCAACGCCTTCCGCGGCGACCAGAAGGTGAGCCTCGTGGGAAACGCTGCCAACACGGCAGGGGATGGCATGACCGACGAACAGAACACAGGCATCAGCATGAACTGGCAGAACGAGAAGGTGGAACTGAACGGCAGCCTAAACGGACACTTCAGGCAGAACAGCCGAGACTCGCGTACGGCAACGCAGAACTTCGAGTCCATCAACGCCGCATTCAGCAACAGCCACAACTGGAGCAGCGGGCACAACAACGGCATGTCGTTCCAGTACAAGGTGGAATGGAAGCCAGACACTACGTGGAACATACTCCTACGTCCGGAAGTTAATATCAACGGCGGGCGCAACTCGTCCGATTCCGAGTCCGCTACGTTCCGCTCCGACCCATACGCCCTCTCCGACGACCCCCTCAGGGACTATGCCGGAATGAGCAGCGAGATAGGGGTCAACCATCGCAGGGGCTCAAACGCAGGCTCGTCCGACGGCAACTCCGCCTCGGCTTCCCTGCAGGTCAACAAGAGGCTCGGCAAGCCGGGAAGGAACGTCACGCTCAACATTAACGGCGGATACAACCGCGGGCGGAACGACTCCTACAACTACACGCAGACAGACTACTACCGTAAGAAGGCACAGGATGGCAGCGACTCGGTCTACCACAAGACCCAGTACAACCATACCCTGGGACGCAACCACAACGTGGGAGCAGGACTTAGCTACAGCGAGCCGCTCACGCCACACGTCTTCCTGCAACTTTCGTACAGCTACTCATACAGCTTCCGCGACAACAGTCGCGACGTCAGGTCCATTTTCGACCCCTTCAACGACATGCTCGGCATAGACGCATACAACTACACGCAATTCCGCGACTCGCCATACGCCATTGCCGACAGGCAGCAGAGCAACCATACTGCCAACCGCTACCACAACCACAACGCAAGGCTGCAGCTCAGGGTGAACCGCACCAGGTACCAACTCACGGCCGGCATCTCGGCACAGCCGCAGCAGAGCCTCGTCGAATACCAAAAGGGCAAGATAGACACCACCATGAGACGCTCCGTTGCCAACGTGGCGCCAACACTCAACTTCAGGTACAAGTTCAGCCGGGAAGAACAACTCAACATCAAGTACAACGGCCACTCCGGGCAGCCCAACCTGATAGACATGATACCCGACACGCTGTCCGATGCCAATCCGCTGAACATCCGGCTGGGAAATGCAGGGCTGAAACCTACCTTCACCCACCAGGCCAGCCTCGAATACCACAGGGCAGTACCCGACAGGCAGAGGGCATCCAACCTCAACCTACAGTTCAACACCACGCAGAACAGTACCGCCAACCGTACCGAGTACAACGACGACACGGGAGGCAGGGTCACCATGCCCGTCAACGTGAACGGCAACTGGAACCTGCGTGGGGACTTTAACTTCAACACGCCTCTCGACACCCGCAAGTTCTGGCGCATCAACGCCTCCACTGGCGCAGGCATGTCCAACAGGATAGGATTTGTCTACCGCAGCAAGGAAAAGGCCACCCTGAAACGGCGCACACGCAGCGGAAACCTCTCGCAGAGGCTAAGGCTGACATACAGGCGAGAGTGGGAGTCCAAGTGGAAACTGGAAGCAAACGCAAACGGGTCGTTCAGGTACAATTTCAACCGCAGCACCAACACCTCCGCCACACGCCTCGACCACCACAACTTCTCATACGGCGGCTCAATACACCTCACCATGCCATGGGGCACGTCCATCGACACGGACATCAACGAGCAAAGCCGACGGGGATATGCCGACAAGGCCATGAACACCAACCGCCTGATATGGAACGCTGGCATCTCGCAGAGACTGCTGCCAAGGCGCAACCTGACCCTGAGCATTCGCGCCGTGGACATCCTCGACCAGAGGGACGACATAAGCCGCAACGTCAGCGCAACGAGCCGCTCCGACACCGAGACCCAGCTGGTGCGCAGCTACGTGCTCTTCTCAGCCAACCTGCGCTTCGGACGCTTCGGAGGAAAGGCTGGCGGCAGGGCATCCAATGGCACGAAGGCAAGGGCGGCGGCGAAGGACGGCAGGGCAGCCAGTGGCAGACAGAGACGCTGACAAAGGTTTGCACTTGCATACAGCACCTATGCAGCCTGCTCTCGCACGACGGACTTACTACCCTTTCTGATAAAAATTCCTTTACATCGCAGCGACAAGTCCTTTCCATCCCCACGCACCATCTTCCTGTGCGGAATCAGAATATTATTTTCCTCGGGAGAGAAAAATTCCTCCCTCGGGAGGGAAGAATATTTTCCACGTGAAGAACACCATACCCTCCCACTTACCTTCCCTTTGTCCCACCCTACCATCCTGTCTGCATCCTGTTCTTTTGCAAGGAGAAGCCAACAGCATAATGAGAGGTAATCGTAGGCATAGCAAAATTTCCCACTATCACCATGACACCAATAGCCGATTTTGGAAAGAGTTAAATTTTTAGACGAAAACGCTTTGTAGTTCCAAATAAATATGCTAATTTTGCACTTGGTCTTAGCCATGCCTTGCAAGGAGGAGGAAGAGCCGAAGGCTCAACAGCCCTTAGGGGCAAGAGAGGCAGGCAGGACACATACATAATGGCAAAGGCGTATCTTGCGCTTTGACTTAGGACAGGACTGGCTCCACGTTCTTTGCATTTGTATGCCAAACAGTCTTTCCATTAACCGCCAGGAGGGAGCCATTGGCAAAAAACATCTTTATATGAAGAGAATATTTACTTTAAGATTCATGCTCATCTCCCTCTTTGCAGCCATGGGCATGGCGATGAACGCAGAAATCATTGAATACAGCACCGATGACGGATTCAAATACTACTTGAAGACAGAGACAAAGATTGCTGCACTATCCAAGTATAGCGGTTCTGCTACGGAAGTCACCATTCCCGAAAGTGTAACA
>SFXD01000151.1 GCA_004559785.1 bacterium
GGTTGAAATCCCCAAAGACAATGGGAAGACGCGCAAGTTGGGCATCCCGACTGCCGTTGACCGTGTAATCCAACAGGCCATAGCGCAGGTGCTTGGCCCGATGTATGAACCGCAGTTCAGCGAGGGAAGCTTCGGCTTCCGTCCTGGACGGAGCGCACACGATGCGTTGAGAAGGGCGCAGGAGATACTGAATGATGGCTATGAATATGCCGTGGGTATCGACCTTGAGAAGTTCTTCGATACGGTCAATCAGAGCTATCTGATAGAACTCCTATCACATACGGTAAAGGATGGCAGGGTAATAAGCCTCATCCACAAATACCTGTATGCTGGGGCGCTGATAGACGGAATGTACCACCCGACCCCGGAGGGGACGCCGCAGGGCGGTCCTCTGAGTCCGCTACTGAGTAATATTGTACTCAACGAGTTGGACAAGGAACTGGAGCGGCGCGGACACCCGTTTGTACGCTATGCGGATGACAGTCTAATCTTTTGCAGGAGCAAGCGGGGAGCGGAGAGAGTGTGTGAAGGCCTCACGAAGTTCATCGAGAAGAAACTCCACTTGAAGGTGAACCGAGAGAAGACGGAAGTGGGTTATGCCCGTTCAATGAAGTTCCTCGGGTACTCTTTCTACAAGACAGGCGAGGGATGAAGGCTGCGGGCGCACCCCAAGAGTATTGCGAAGCTGAAAGCGAAACTGAAAGTGCTGACGGGGCGCAGCAATGGGATGGGATACGAGCGACGCAAGCGGGAACTGCATCAAATGATACGTGGCTGGGTAGGCTACTTCAAGCTGGCGGATATGAAATCAACACTAGAAGCAATCGACAAATGGCTTCGGAGACGTGTGCGGATGTGTATCTGGCAATGCGAGCAAGGGATATTGGGCAGTCGCAGGAAGCGGTATAATGCAGCAAGCGGCACCCACATGCAACCTTCGAAGAGCAGGTTATCCCTGCCTAATGGACTACTATGTTCAATTGCACAGAATGTAAGGAACCGCCGTATGCCGAACGGCACGTACGGTGGTGTGAGAGGTCGGTAAACGAAAGCAGGAGATAAACTCCATTACTTTCGTTTACCTCCTACTCGATTGGGTGGTCAAGTCCTTCATTGGTCGGCCTTACATTTGACGTTTCACCAACCCTTTTATCCGTCTCACCCCGATTCTACTTTGCTTGCCTTGAAATTAGCCGTACATTGCAGCTACTTTGCAAACATATGATGCGAGCCTGTGGTGCCTGAGCTAATGAAAAATCCCTGATCCCATATATAGAACCAGAAAACAGCTTGTTCCCCACCTCCATCGCCTTCTTGTTGTGGGATACCCTGGCAGGTCCTCTTTCTGCCTTTTGCATGCGAGCCGTGGGGCTCTATTGCCGTGGGTTGTGGGGCCCTGTTGCCGTGGGTTGTGGGGCTCTGTTGCTGTGTGTCGTGGGGCTTAACTCATTGTGTATCAATGCTTTAAGCACTTGCCTATGAGCAAATTTACCCATAGACAAGTGCTTATCTTGCTGTGTATCAGGCAGTTATCCCCCACGGACAACGAACCCCTCGACAAACAGCGTAAGCCTGGCCCTAACGGAACAGCTTATTCAATGAGCCGGCCCAGGGCCTCGATAAAGTAGTAGTCGGCATAGCTGAGCGGAACATCTATCTCGGTGCCGCCGGGGATGTTGCCGACACTATGCTTGAGAAGGAAGCCTCCATTGGTCCCAGGGGAAGCTAGATACTCCTCACCTGCGAGCTCCGCAAAGGCAGAGGACATAATGGCTCCGGCAGAGGCATCGCGCAGAGCATCAGGAATGGCCGGGTCATCGAAATCCCAGTACGGAATGCCGTCCTCCGGGAGTCGCCCCAGCAGCATATCGGCTATCCCCTCAGCCTGATGGAGATATTGCTCCACAGCGGTTTCACGGGCCATCATAGTATAACCGTAAAGCGCCCAGGCCTGTCCCCTCGCCCAGGCAGAATCATCCGAATAACCCTGAACCGTCTGCTTGCCGCGAATGTGGCCATCAGTGCTGTCATAATCGACAAGGTGGAAGCAGCTGAAATCGTCCCTGAAATGATTCTTTATGGTCGTATTGGCATGAGTACAAGCGATTTCCGCGAGCGAGTCAAGCTGAAATAGACGGGATGCCATAGTCAGGATCTCCAGATTCATCATATTGTCAATGATGACGGGGAAATCCCAATTGCGACTGAAATTCCAACTCTTCGTAGTACCAGTCACCGGCGAGAATCTTCCGGCAAGGCACAAAGCTCCCTTCTTGAGAGTCGCGAGCCAGCAAGTATCGGCGGTGATGCGGTAAGCATTGCCAAAACTGCTGGCAATCTGGAAGCCGATGTCGTGGTCGGTAATCTTGTCGGGCAGGTCGGAGAGCTTCAGTGTATGCTTTTCGGCAAGGCTCCTGTAGCTCTCGTCTCCCGTCTGCTCATACAGCAGCCAGAGTGTGCCGGGATAGAAGCCGCTACACCACCAGCCCTGGTCCGAATCCTTCGGGACTCCGTTCTCGTATGTTTTGGGATAAGAGTCTGGAGCAAGTCTGTTGTCAATATCCCTCATCTGAATATCGGCGACGGAATATACGCGGCGGGCAATAGAGTCAAGG
>SFXD01000007.1 GCA_004559785.1 bacterium
ATTTATAGAACACCCCATAAGTATTCTGCAAGTGTCTCGGTCGAATTTATAGAACAAATATGTAAGGATTTCTATACCATCCTACATTCCAGAATCTTCACTAAAAACTCTGCTAAAATCTGGCTGAAAATAATCTGGTGTCTTTTTAAATATCAGGGTCGTCGCTACGCTCCTCAAAGTCTAAACTAAAAATCCCTTTTAAGCAATGAGCAGAGAGCTCTCTGCTCATTGCTCATTGCTCTCTGCTCATTGCTCTCTCTTATCGACTTCCACCGATAAACTTCTCTCCGTTCCTGATGTATATCCCCTTGTGCAGTCCGTCGGGATTCACCTTCCTGCCGCTGAGGTCGTACGTGGGCGTGGCTTCTTCCGCTTCATTGGCAGGGGAGGGGAGCAGGACGTCCGTCTCGTAGTCTTCCTCCGTCATGCCATAGACGGCAAACTCGTATATGCGTGTCACGTAGCCATTCTGCTCTCCCTGTATCATCTGCAACCTAACCTTGCTGGTAGTGAAAGGCGACACTTGGCGGATAACCTTGTTTAACTGGTTGTCGTCTACCTGATCGGCATCAATCCATGTGCCGTCCGTGCCAAGGTATTGCAACTTGAATGCCGAAGGGGTATATCCGCCACTCTCCCGGGCTGCACCCAGCACCATCCACTTGTCTATGCGGACGGGCTTGGAGAAGGTGTATTGCAGGTATGGCGTCTTGCTCTGTGATTCCGTCACGCACCACTTGGTAGAGGCATCTTGGTCGTTGGCATACTTGCCGGCCTCTGCCGTCCCGTTCTGATGCGAGCATGTAACGGCGGAAGGCTTTAGCCTGTCGTCGTCAGCGGAACCGGCAAGTTCGGAGTATTCAATCTCGGTCGTCAACGGGGTGAATGCCGTGACTCTATTGCCGCCTCCACTGGCTGTAGTGGCTGCAAAGAGGTAAGCCTTGCGGTTGGCTGCCGACAAAGTGACCTCGGTGACATCGTCATCGAGAGGTATGCTATACTTGTACATGTACATCATGGTCATTGCCTCGTTGCTCTTCCCTGAGATGGAGTGGGCATGAGACATGGCAAGGGCGACGTTGGCATCCTTGCGATAAGAAGCCTCAAGGGTGGTGCATGTCAGGGGCGAGCCTACCCTGCCCGAGTAGTAAGGCACTTTCAGCACGGTGGTTGAGTCGCCATGCGTGACGGTGACATCCGAGCCCTGCTCCGACGAACTTGCTAGGAGCAGATGGAGGCAGTCCTCCCCGGGCTGTCGGTCGAGTGTCACCTTGTTGCCGGCAGTGCGCATGGCATTGTACTTCCCGTCCGTCCTGTCTGCCATGACGAAACGTACTCCGTCAACCAAGATGGAATCGTCTATCAGTTCGGCTGGGTAGGCATAGGTACATGTGGCGGTGGCATTGCCTCTCTTCCTGTCGTAGCTCATGAGGTCGATGTTGGGCGTGAAGGTTGCCGGCGTACCCAGTGAATTGGCGGTACTTGTGTCGGCGTTGGAAGGCTTTAGCCTCACGGCAAAGGTCTTTGGCTGGTAATGTCCGATGTCGAAGCACAGCTCGTTGCCCTGGAACGTGGCGTTGCCTTGTTCCTCCTCAAGGGCGTTGACCTCGCGTGCAGAGGCTATGTCTGCGGGGAATGCTATACGAACGTCTTGCTGGTCGTTGCCTGTCCATTCGTAGACGCGCACTATCAGTTCGTCCGTATCTTCCGCCTTCTTGAGAGCCTTGATGCTAATGCCGTTGGTGTTGGGCTTCGCAAAATCCATCTTTCTGCCAAGAGAACCTGAATGCTTGGATGTGGCGAAGGCAAGCAGGGGCTGGTTGAGCCTGGATGCCTCCATCTGCGTATCGGCTATCCATTGGCTACGGTGGGGAAGAATAGAATAAGTGAACATATTAGGACCGATGTCCATGTTAGCTTGATGCTGATAACTGCCGCACGAAGGAGTGTGCAGCAGGGTAAGGCGTAGGCTGTTGTTGGCAGGTTTGTCCCATCCGTACTTGCAGTCGTTCAGTATGGAAACGCCGTATGCCCCTGTCGTGTTGCTATGGTCAGCCCACTGGTGTCCCACCACCTCGTATTCGTCGCTGCTCCTCACGCCGCGGCTAACGGTGCCGAGCGATATGTCGTATGTGTCCTTTTGGTTGCTGAAGCTGAAGGGGAACTGCACCTTGAGCATCCTCTCGTGGGTCTGCCAATCGACCTCGTTGACACAATCTATGCGGTCGGACAGGGCATTCATCCTGACATATTGCACGAAGGTAGAACCCTCCTTGCTACGTTCTATGCGGAAGGATGTGCGGAGCGGGCCTCGCTCTACAAGCCTTATGTCGGCGTTACCGCTGACGTACGCCGAAGGAGTACGGCAGACATCGGTGTAGCTTATCTCCCATGCCGGCCATGTGTCCTCGTGGTCGTATATCATCATCTGCCTGACCGCACCATTGATGAGCGAGCGTTTGCCCTCCTCGTCGTACACTTTGCTTATGTCTCCGTTGGCGTTGATGGTAACGGTATAGCTGCCGTTGCTAATCCGCCTCTCGTCCTCGTCGACCGTAAGTGGCGATTCGAGTCCGGAGCTCTCCCCGAGCCTTACGTCATACACCGCACACCCCAGCGACGGCACGTCGGCAGCAAAGATGAAGCTGACCTTGCCCTCGCCGGCATCATAGCCCGTAATTTGTGACAGCACTTCCCTGCCGTCGGGACCGACCACCCTCAGGGAATATGGCTCGGAGTCGCACGGCATGCTGCCCTCCACTATGTCCTGACGATTGTGGGACAGAGGGTTGTAGACTATGATGGGAGTCCCCTGGACCTGTGTGTCAAGCAAAGGCGCAATGGCAGCAACCGCATTCGACAGTTGCTGGGCAAAGGTCTTGTTGGCAAGGTAGTACTCGTTGGTGGAATAGTCGTTCGCCTTGAGCGTGGACGTACCCGTTATGCCGTCGTGGTGCTGCTGCCAGATGGTGTGAATCCATGCTTCCCTGATGGCTTGCGAGGGATAGTCAGCCGCGCCAAGCCAGTATGCGAGGGAGGAAGCCTTCTCGGCGGCATCGGCAAGCAGTTCGTTCTTGCGGTTCCATCTCTTGAGCAAGCCCCAACTGGTATACGAACCCACGCCATGGGTACGCATGGGGAGTTCTCCGTCCCACACGTGGTACTTGCCGTTCTTGTACTTGTCGAGGAAGTCGAATATCTCATCGGGAGAAGCCAGTTTGACTCCAAACTTCCCATCCTGCTTGCCAGCCATGAGGTTGAGCCAATAGGGCGTGTTCTCGCCAGAAGAAGAGGCATCGTCCTTCAGTCCGCCACCACGGTCGCTCCTTGGACCCACGTAACGCACTACGGCAGGTACGCCATACTTGTCGTAGTTGTCCTGAATCTGCTTCGCATAAGATTCGTCTTCCGTAAGGTCCTTGTTGAACTCCTCGTGCGAGTCGTAGGCACCGGGCTTGTAAATGGCATATATCTGGCTCCCGTCCACGCCTTGCCATATCCCGAATGGCGGCAGGCTGCCGTATGCAGCCGAGCCCCATGCAAGCTTTGCCGTATGGAAGCCCTTGACACCGGCGTGCCTTGCAAGCGAAGGCAGGGCATACGAGAATCCGAAGCAATCGGGCAGCATGATGTCGTAGCCACCACGTACGCCAAACTCCTGCTTGTAGAACTGGTTGGCATAGAGCATACTGTGCAATATGCTTTCTGCGGATGACATCATAACGTCCGTTGCATCTATGGACATACCACTCACGTGCCACTGCCCGGAAGCGATATACTTCTTCAATGCCTCGTATTCGGTGGGATAGTATTCCTTCATCCACATGTACCTGATGGCGCCCTCGTAATTGAGCCTGAACAGGGGGTACTTGTCCATCAGTGCCATGTTCTGCGTAAGGGTGTTCTTGATGTAGCTGTTGATGGTGGTGTTCACCTCCCAGTTCCATTGCGTGTCAAGGTGGGTGTTGGAGATGAAAAACAGTGTCTTCTCCTCCGTCTCGGCACTTGCTTCAAGGCATGGTGCTGACAATGCAGCCAGCAGTATTGTAGGCAAAATGAATGGTCTCATAATAAAGTTCCGGGCAATATTCCCTATCTGATTATCGTCTTCTTTCCGTTAATGATGTATATACCCTTGGAAGGATGGGCTACGCGCCTACCCATCAGGTCGTGAACCATGGGTTCGGCATGCGTGCCGGCCTCGCTTGTGACATTGTCTATTGACGTTCCTCCCTCGAAGCCGCACAGGTCACGGTAGTCCCCCCTGTCGTACTGCCATTGCAGTATGGGGTAGCCGTTTCCGGCAGACGGATCCTTGTACCAGGGTTCTCCCCATGCCTCAGCCACCTTCTGCAATTCGGCGTGTGACTTGCCCTCCGGGTTTGGCTCTCCGTTGATGGTAGTCTCAGCAAAGGTGTACGTATCCATCAGGATGTCTCCGGTTGCCGTGGTGCCGAAGGGCAGTGCAGTGTTGCCGTCGACGGACTTGTTCCAGGCGATGACGTTGTCGTACGTAGAGACAGGCGTAGAGGAGTTCTGCCCTCCTGCCACAATGCCTCCTGCAATGGGTGAGCTTACTTCGCCAGCCGCATAGCACCTCTCTATGCTGAGTTCCGTGCGTACGCGTCCAACGAGACCGCCCGAGTAGTTGGCAGAACCACCGTTGCCCAGGATGTTGACGGCAGAATAGCAGTTGCGGATGGTGATGGGAGAGGAGTTGAGGGTACCTCCTACGGCCCCCACGTAACCCTTGCTGACGATGCTGCCAGTGAGGTAACAATTCTCCACTATCACGGGGAACATGTTGCCTTCAGCGTCCTTGAAGGTGCTGTGGCCCATGTAGCCGCAGATGATGCCTGAGCCAGACGTGGTAGCCTCCACCTTGGCATTCACGAATCCCACGTTGCGTACCTCGCCGCACAGCGTACCTGCGAAACTGGGATAATACTTGGACCCGTCGGGCGTGAGGTTGAAGATAATGTGTCCCTTGCCATCGAGCGTGAACCAGTTCCTGTAGTTGTTCTCGGAAGTATTGAGCTGCTTCCATACGAAGCCCTCCATGTCCACGTCCGCATCCATCTCGAAATACACCATCTGCTCCTTGACGAGCACGTCGCGCATATGGTCCAACTGCTCGGGGCGTGAAATCACGTACGGGTTCTCGCGTGTGCCGTCGCCCTTCTGGTAGGAATACTGCATCTCGTGTACGGCGGTTGACATGCGCAGGATGAGTTCCTCTACCTTGCCGTCGGTGTAACTCATGTCCGCCAGTACCTGGGCAGCCTCGGCAAGGATGGCGACTGCCTCCTCGCTGCAGTAGCCGCCCTTCTGCGCATCGTCTATGTCCTGCTGCATCGACTTGTACTTCTCAGAAAGAGCCGAGTAGGCAGCCTTGCTGGCATCTATGCTGTCGAGAGTGAGGCTGACCTTCTTCAGGGCCTGGTATTTCACCTCGCCATCCTCAGCAGCCTCCGCATCCTGCTTGTATTGGGCGATACTCTCGCGGTAGCCCTTGTAGAACGGGGCGTTGTCGGAAGACACGGCATCTGCCATGTCGTAGTAAGCCTGCAGCACATTCTGCACGGCCTCGACATTCTTGCCACGGAAGACGACCTTGATGTTGCCTGCGTAGAATCTCTCACCCGAGGTGAGGGAGCCCTTGGTGCGCATTCCTATGGTAAGCTTGCCGTCTGTGGCGAGTCCGTAAACCTTCTGGCTGAACCTTCCACGGAGGAAGTTGCTTGAAATAACCGTCTCCGTAGCAGGTGCTACGAGGTTCTCCTCAGTAGGGTTCAGGGCAGGGGTAGCCACCCTGTTGACGTACAGTTCCACGCCGCCTTCCGTGGCAAAGTCGTTAAGCGACATCTCGTAGATGCCCTCTTCGACACCCTTGATGGTCTGGCTTGCATCGAACGAGCCTTCGGTCTTGGCATAGCCGAGGGGCATGAAGGCAGAACCCTTGCCGGAGTTCATGTCAATGTCCTCCGACTTCTCCACCATCCATCCCTTCCAGCCGGACTTCATGAGGTCCAGGTTCTGGAACTTGTAGGTAATGTTTGCACCTTCGCCTGAATAGAATACCGGGGCGGGCATGGCATCGCTGCTCGGATGCCCGTCGTTGATGCTTGGCCAGCCGTCCGCACTCCATGTAATCTTGTCCAAGAGCATGAGTCGGCCATTGAAGTCGTTGTTCCTGTCGTATGAGTGGTACAGCATCCAGTCGTCGCCGTTGTCATCGGTGATGATTTCGCTGTTGTGTCCGGGTCCCTTCCACCTGTTGTTGCCTGTCAGGATGGTGGTATAGTTGTTGTTCTTCATGTCGCCGCCCTGCTTGTTGAGGTATGGGCCTGTCAGCTTGGTGGAGCGTCCCACGACGACCCTATACGTGCTGTTCTCTCCTTCGCAACAACTGCCCACGCTGGCGAACAGGTAATAGTAGTTGCCACGCTTGTAGATCATCGCACCCTCGAAGGCACCTCCCGCAATCTTGGTCTTCTTCTTGAAGTCCTTCACTGCCAGTGCATCGTCGGTCAGTTCTGCTATGTAAATGTCGTGGAAACTTCCCCAAGCCAGGTATTTCTTGTCAAACTCCTCGATGTAGACTGGGTCTATGCTATTGTGTACTCCGATTTCCTCACTGCGGAACATCTTGCCCACGTCGGTGAACTTCTCGGGCGTGGCACCCGTGGCAACACCGATGCCCGTGCGCGTGCCGTTTCCCCAGAGAGCCGAGGCATAATACAACACATACCTACCGTCGACGTAGTTGGCATCGGCAGCCCAGAGGCTGTAATGGTCGGTGGTACCATCAGCCTTGACGCTATCATTCCATGTGGGACGGGATATTACTCCGCTGACGTTTGTCCAGTTTATAAGGTTTGAACTCTTCCTGCAACGGCAACCGGTAGCATACGCATAGAACGTGCCATCGGGTGCCCTTTGTACCGTGGGGTCAGGGAAGTCACTGCCATAGACAGGATTCTTGTAGGTAGTCTGGGCATTAGAAACTGCCATGCTAAACAATGCAATGATAAGCGTGAGAGAAATCTTCATAGGTTGTCTTTTAGTGTGATTATGCTATATTTCCATGGCAAATTTATGCAATTTTGTCGAGAACTACAAGAAAAGGATGCTTTTTTTGCATGAAACATTTATAGTTTGCCCTTATGCAAGGCATGCATGTATTGTGGGACGGGCATAAGAGCCATCCTTCAGCAATACAACGCCCTCACCTTCCTTGGCAGCCTTGAGACGACGAGCATGTACGACTCGCGCATCCACTCCATAACCACTTCGGAATCGAAGTTCTCATAGTACACGTCGCTCCAGTGCTTCTTGTTCCAATGCCATGCAGGTGTCACGGAGGAATATGTCTCCCTCAGTTCCTCGTTCCTCTCAGGAGACAGTTTTATGGCGAAGCGTGGATTGTCAGTCCCTATCCAAAGGCATACAAAAATCTTGCCCTCGATGCGGAACGTGAGGACATCGTCGCCGAAGGGCATGTCCTCCGTAACTCCCGGGAGGGTCAAAGCCATCTCCCTTACTTCTTCGATATTCATGACGTGGTATATATTTTGTTAATGTATAGGGGCACATCGCCCCATCGCCTTTCTCAGTCGACGTCATAATAGATTATGGCAGACTTGTACCTCGCGTCGGAGAGGAAGTAGTTCCTTGCCTCCCTGAGCCTGTGACGCACCTCGGCGAGCGACGCACCCGTCTCAATCTTCAGTATGATCTTCCTGATGTACATGCCTTGCACGCGCGATATAGGCGGGGAGTCGGGTCCAAGGATCCTGTCTCCGAAAATCATCCTCAGCGACCTTGCCATCTGTTGCGAGAGCATGTCGGCGGTGCTGTCCTCACTATGCTTGACGTAGATGAAGATAAGCTTGCAGAACGGAGGGTAGCCGAACAGCCTGCGTTCCTCCATCTGGCTGTCGTACATCGCCCTGTAGTCGTGCCCCACCACCTGCCTTACCACCTCCGCATCGCTGTCGTAGGTCTGCAGTATGACGTGTCCCTGTGCCCCATGCCTTCCGGCCCTGCCCGCCACCTGCTCCATAAGCTGGAACGCCCGTTCGTAACTGCGGAAGTCGGGTTGGTTGAGCATGGTGCTTGCATTGAGGATGCCCACCGTGCTGACATGTTCGAAGTCGAGGCCCTTGGTGACCATCTGCGTCCCGACGAGGATGTCCGTCCTCCCCTTCTGGAAGTCGTGCAGGATGTTCTCGTACGAAGTCCTGCTACGGGTGGTGTCGAGGTCCATCCTGGCTATCCGTGCCTCGGGGAACAGAGCCTGCAGTTCGTCCTCGATGCGTTCCGTGCCATAGCCCTTGGAATGCAATTCCGTGTTGTCGCAGTTGGGGCACCTGGCAGGAATGGGGTAGGTGGCACCGCAGTAATGGCATGCCAGCTGCCTCATGTTGCGATGCAGGGTCAGGCTAACGTCGCATTTGTTGCAGCGCGGCGTCCATCCGCACATGCGGCACTCCATGATTGGGGCGAAGCCCCGCCTGTTCTGGAACAGGATTACCTGCCTGTGATGGTCCAGAGCCTCCCTGACGGCAGAAAGCAGCCTTGGCGAGAAAGCCCCCCTGAGTAGCCGCTTGCGTGCGCATTCCCTCATGTCCACTATCTCTATGCTGGGCAGCGAGATGTCGCCATAGCGTGTGTCGAGGCTGACATACCCATACTTCCCGGCGCAGGCATTGTAGAAGGACTCCATGCTGGGCGTGGCAGAGCCAAGCAGCGTGTAGGCATCGTTCATTGAGGCGAGGACGAGTCCTGCGTTCCTTGCATGATAGCGTGGTGCGGGCTCGCTCTGCTTGAAACTCGTCTCGTGCTCCTCGTCTATGATGACGAGCCCAAGGTTCCTGAAGGGTAGGAATATGCTGCTCCTCACACCGACGACTATCTCGTAAGGGTGGTCGGACAGCATCTTCCTGTATACCTCCACCCTCTCTGCATCGGGGTAGCGCGAATGGTATACGCCAAGGCTGTCGCCGAACACCTTGCGCAACCGTTCGGTAAGTTGCGTGGTAAGTACTATCTCGGGCAGCATGTACAAGACCTGCTTCCCCTTCCTGAGCATGTCCGTGATGAGGTGGATGTATATCTCTGTCTTGCCGCTGCCCGTCACGCCCTTCAGCAGGCAGGTCTTGCGGCTCTTCCATTGTGACAGGATTTCGTCGTACGCCTTCTGCTGCGCCTCGCTCAGCGGATGCAAGGCAGGCTTGAGCAGTTCTTGTGGCAGCTGCGCGGCGGGAATCCTGTCAACTGCCTTGGAGTAGGACTCGAGAATCCCCTTGTCGGTGAGCACCTTCAGCGACGAAGGCGATGCCTGCGCTGCCTCCAGCAGTTGCACCCTCGTCACCTCGCGCAATATCTGCCTGTTCCGCATCGTGATGGCGGCGGACAGGTTAGCCATGCGGGCATATTCCGTAAGGATGGCATTCTGCTTAGGGTATCTGCTCGTGTGCCCGAGTGCCGTGGTGTAGGCTTCCTCGTCAAGGTATCTCTCCGCCACCCTGACGTAGACGATGGTCTTTGGCTTGTACGTCCGTCGTACCTGTTCCCATATAAGGACAGCCCCATTGGTAATGAGGCTGTTGATGACGGGCAGTATGTTCCTGATTCCGGTAGACTTCTGCAGGGACGAGATTGGCTGAACCGTCTTTGATTCCAGGGCATCCATTACGAGCCTTTCCTCCTTGGAGGTAGCCTTGCCGGGGTCGTAGTCGTCGGCTATGCCCACTACGGTCTCGCTCTCAAGCTTCAGTCCTCCCGGCAGTGCTGCCCTGTATACCTCGCCCAGGGTACAGAGATAGTAGTCGGCTATCCATCTCCACAGCTTGACCTGCCCCAGGGTGACGATGGGCTCGGTGTCCAGCAGTTCGGCTATCTCCTTCGTGGGGTAGTCGGGACGCCTGTCATGCAGGTCGAGTACCAGTGCGCTGTACAGCCTCTTGTTGCCGAACTGCACTATCACCCTGCATCCACGCCCTACAGCCCCGGACATGCCCGGGGGGACGGCGTACGTGAACAGCCCATCCAGCGGCAGGGGCAGCAAGACATCGGCGTAGAGGGACACGCTACCTCCTTTGCCTGCGTGTAGATACCCGTGGCGTCTCGGTGCTGGCGGCAGGCTTCCCGGACGTGGCCGCGTTGTCCTGCGACCTGCGCCTGCTGGAGCCGAACAGCGACTTGCGTGCCGGCTTGTCCTCCTTTGCCTTCTGCTCGGCGGCAGTCACCTTGGCGGGAGCCTTCAGGCTGTCGGATGCCGTGCTGTCGGCCGAAGCTATCTTGTGTCCGTAGACGATTTCCTGGAAGTCGTCCAGTTGCTTCTCTATCTTCTTCTGCTCCCTGACCATCGCGCTGTCCGTCTCGCAATAGTTGGCAAGCACCTTGCCCTGCAGGTTGTTGGTCTTGTATATCTTGCCCTCGTACCTGTTCAGCGTGAAGTAGTCGTCGGCCGTAAGGTTCGAGACGTTGTTCAGGTTGCTACCCATCATGGGCAGCTTGGCAAGCCAGGGCGCCACGTCGCTATACTTCACCCAGAAGAGGGGGTAGGGCGTGGCATCCGTGCTGAACTCGTCGGCACCCCTCATGAGAATGGGGCACAAGGCCGTGACCTTCGTGGTGAACGTACCCGTGCGCTGGTCGAAGAAGATGCTCTCCTTGATATAGTACCTCGTGGCCTCCGCGCTTGGCACGTCGCTGTCAGCCACGTTGAGCTTGCCGTCCTTCTCCTCGTAGTATATGCCGTAGCGTTCGAGCATGTCCGTCACGGCGAGCTTGTCCTTCTCCTCGAACGACTCGTTGCCGTCCAGCTTGTACGTGTATGCCGTCACCCTGCCCGTCAGTATCAGCCGGAAGAGGTAGGTGAACAGGTTGACCTGCCTCCCGTTGGGTTCCACGGGATAGTACATCGGGGCGTTCTTGTCCTTCAGGAGGTCGAGCTGGCGGTATATGTCCCTTTTCCATACCACGTCGTCGGGCATGTCCGCTGCGGTGGGGAACATCAGCGAGGCGCGGTCGGTGGCAGTCTTATGCTGCTGCGAGGTATTGGAGGTCGTCGTACGGCGCTTGGCAGGCTGAGCCATTGCGATGGAGCCTGTCATCAATGCTGCCGTCAGGAGTATTAGTATACGCTTCATAATAGTATATATATATAAGGTATTACTTTATGATAACTTGCATTGCACCCTCAAGTGTGCGCTCTATGCCGTCGGGGCCGATGGCGCGGACTTCGGTGATGTAGAACCGCTTGTTGCGTGCCAGTCCCCGTATCTGGTTCTTCTGCTGGTCGGAGAAGCTTGCGCCGTTGCTCTTGTAGGGCACTGCATTTCCCATGGCATCGTAGAATACCGTCTCGAAGCCTTGCACCTGGAACGAGATGTTCAGCAGTCCGTCGTCGATGGCTGCTCCGATGCCTTCGGTAGCCATCAGCACCTGCTTGCTCAACGCCCCGCCACGGAAGTGGTTCTCGCCGCCGTTGCCGTCGCCGTATGCTATGAATGCCGTGGGGTCGGGCAGTTTCCTGACCCTGAACGTGAACTTGCCCATCTCCTGCATGCGTCCCTCGTTGTCTGCCGCAACCGTTATGACAGCCTCACCGCCCGGAGTGTCGGGGTGGGCGATGTACTTTCCGTCGCCCTTCGGCGTAAGCGTGCCTCCCGAGAGGCTGACCCTCAGCTTGTTGTTGGGTACTCCAGGTACGGATACGCTCATGGGGTTGTCGTAGCCTGCGTAGAGCACATTCATGATGTCGGCACTGACGGTGGCACTGGGTGCTACCACGGTGTACTTCTGCGAGAACTCTCGCTGTACCTTCTCGCCCGAGCCGTTCAGCATCTCGATGAAACCGTTGAGGGTGAAGTCGCCCGTCCTGCCGCATACCGTCTCGTACATGCCCTTGTCGCTCTCTATGGGCTTGCCGTCGATGTAGATAGTGGGCCTCATGGTGGTGTCCACTGCCGCCATGATGATCTGTGCGTTGAACCTGCCTCCCTGCACCACGGTCTGCGAACTGGGTATGACGTAAGCCTTCAGCTGGTTGACGCGGATGTCCTTCACGTCGACGTTGCTAATGAGGTTGTGCAGCACCTCGCCCTCGGCATACCGTACGTCGCTCTGCAGTTTCGTCAGCAGCGTCACGGCAGCAGCCGTGGGCGTACTCTCGAAGAGGTATTCCTGCCAGTTCTTGCCAAGCAACTGCCCCTTGCTCGGGACGTCGGTGCTGAAGTTGCTGCTGATGATTTCCCTCTTCTCCTTGTCGGTGACCATCTTGACTATCTTCTCGCGATAGTCGTTGACGGCATCGTACAGTTCCTTGCCGCGTCCCGTACCTGGGGCGAGCATCACCTGCGTGCTGGCTTCGAGGTCTTCCCTGTTGCGTATGTCCTTCACGTCTCCGTCCTTGCCGTCGCTCTTCTTTACGATGGCCACCTTCAGTTCCTCGGCCAGGTTGTATAGTGAATCGCTCAGCCCTCGCACGTACAACGCCTTGTCGTACCATTGCCTTACCTTTGCGGGGTTGGCCTTCATCTGCTTCTCGAAGGTAGAGTAGATACCTTGGTTGGCTACGCTTGCGTTCTGCGTGGACTTGTTCAGGCTCTCCTCCACCAGCGAGAAGCCCTGCAGCACGTCGCTGGAGACGTTGAGGGCAAGCATCGCCATGAGCACCACATACATGAGGTTGATCATCTTCTGGCGCGGAGATATTCTTTTCTTCTTTATAGGCATCGTTCTTTGCTGAATGTTTGACGATTGAATCTATGTACCACCTTGCATGCGCGGCTTACTGTATGTCCTGCTGTGCGGCGGATCCCATGTTGATGGTCAGGGCCTTTATCATACGGGCATACACGCCGTTCAGCTCCTCTATCTGCTGCGCCATGCGCCTTGTCTGCTCGTCTATCTGCTCGATGGTGCTCACCTGCTTGCTGATGTTCCTCAGCTGCAGTTCGTACACGGTGGCTATGCCCGTCAGCGTACGGTTCAGGTTCTCCATCTCCTCGCTGTCGGTGCTCATGCGATCCGCCTGCACCTTGACCCTGCCAAGGACCTCCGTCAGTTCCCTCAGCTGTTCGGCATATCCCTTCACGGCCTCCTCTATCTCGGCGGGGTCGGTGGCCTTTATCTGCTGGGGGTCTATCGTGGCGCCGCCGTTCTGCAGCTGTTCCAGTGCCAGCTGTGCCTGGGCTGCCGCCTGCCCGGCTGCCGCGAGGTTTGCCGCCGCCGCACTCAGTCCCGTTCCTGCTGCCAGGGCATCCGGGTCTACGTTGGACGTGGCGATGCTGCCTCCTACCGGGACTCCGCCTCCTATGATGATGGGGCCGGCTGCCACCTCACTGCCCTCCGGCAATGGTGCGCCTCCTCCTACTATCTGCGTAATCGTAGCTTCCTGGCTCTTGGGTTGCTTCTCATACGTCTTCTCGAATCCGGAGATGAAGAAGACGAATACCTCGGTTCCCATGCCTATGAACAGCATGGCGTTGGCACCTGGGATATGGGTCAGCTTGAACAGTGTTCCCAGTATGACGACTGCTGCGCCCCAACTGTAGGCGTAGTTCATGAAGACTTGTCCCGAGGGGGAGTCCATCCATTTTTGCACTTTGGCTATAGGGTTCATTTCTATAATATGTTTATTTGTTGCTTGTTGGATATTCAATAATGTTGGGTAGTGGCATCACCTGCGGGTCTTGCGCGCACTGACGGGCCTGCCGCTTGAAGAGGAGCTCTTGGTCTTGGCCTTGCCGCCCGACTTCCTGACGATGTTCTTGGAGGACGCTCCTCCCTTGTCGCTCACCATGGTGCGTACGCAACGGAAGCCGATGTAGCATCGTGGTTGGTTCTGGTACTCGTATGACCTCCACGCGCTGCGTATCATGCTCTCGGGATCCTTCCACGAGCCGCCCCTCACGCTCTTCTTCTTCAGTCGGTAGGGATCTTCCTTGGCAGCATTGTACTTCAGCTCGGGGTTCATGTCCGCCATGCTTTCCACTCCTGCCTCGGTGTAGACGGTGTTGGTCCACTCTGCCACGTTGCCAGCCATGTCATACAGTCCGTTGCTGTTTGCGCTGAAGATGCCGCACTTGCTGGTAATCAGGCTTCCGTCCTTTGTGTAGTTGCCGCGGTCGGGCTTGAAGTTGGCGTAGAAGCAGCCCTTGTCGCTCTTCACCTCGTTGGTCTGCCAGGGGAAGGGGTTGCCCTCCTTGCCTCTTGCCGCAAACTCCCATTCTATCTCGCTGGGCAGCCTGTACCTCTGTATCTGCTTGGCATATCCGCCCATGCCCTTTATCAGGAAATCCGTTCGCCATGCGCAGAAGGCGTTTGCCTGTTCCCATGACACTCCCACCACGGGGTAGTCGTCGTAGGACGGGTTGGAGAAGTACAGCTTCATGTAACGCTCGTTGTCGGCATTCTGGAAGTCGTTCACCCAGCAGGTGGTGTCGGGATATATATTGACGATGTACGTGTTGAGGAAGTCCCACGGACCGGACAGCGGCCTGGTGATGGTCTGCCTTACTATCCTGCCGTCGTCGTCTATCCATGCCGTGTCCTTGCTGATGATGACCTGCTCGTTGCTCACCGCATGGTCGGTGTTGAGGTCACGCTCCTCGGGGTTCATGCGGTACTTGCGCAGTGCTGCCGCGGCATAGTCGTAGATTTCGTACTTGTAGTTCATCTGGCTTGCGTCGAGCATCCTGGTGCCGTCTATGGGGTGGGTGACGTATACGCTCTCTATCGCCCTCAGTTCGTCCTCGTTGGCCTTTCGCCAAGGTATGGGCTTGCTCCAGTTGAGGTGTGGGGTGATGGGGTTGCCCTCCTTGTCCTCCTCTATCTTGTACGTCTCGTCGCCTCCGTAGGCGGGGTCTGCCAGCCGCTCGCGTATGATGCTGTCGCGCACCCAGTATACGAACTGGCGGTACTTGGCGTTGCTCACCTCGTGCTCGTCCATCCAGAAGCCGTCGACGCTGATGTCCATCGCGGGGAACTCTGCCCCCCAGAGTGTGTCGTTTTGCTCAAGCCCCACCTTCAGCGACCCCTTGTGTACGGGAACCATGCCGAATGGCGTGGGCTCGGAGTAGGACGAGCCTCTGACGCCAGTCAGTTCTCCTCCCACAGCGTTGGCAGAGGTGCTCGACTTGAAGCACGATGCCAAGGTCAGGCACAGGATGGCTGCTGCCAATAAAAACAGACTTTTTGTCTTCATATCTTGCCGTTTATTGTTATCAGTATAATTTCTTCTCTCTCTTGGTTATGCAATCCCGGGTCCCAGCCCCTTACTACAGCAGCCTTACGCTCTTGTGCATGTTCTTGCCTTTCTTGAACTTGTTGAGGTCTGTCTGGTAGCCGATTACTATTTCGTGCGTGCCGTTCAGCGCACCCACTCCCCCGGTGTATGCCTCGTAGGAATACCCGATGTTGACGCCATGGAAGTCGAAGCCGAGCAACAGGCCCACGCTGACCGTGGGGCTGTACATCAGTCCGCCGTACAGCTTGTGCTTCTTGCCGTCGTACATGAGCCTTGCCGTCACGTCGCCTCGCCACGATTGGAAGTCGGACCTGAGTATGCCGTCCATTGCGAGGGCGTAGCGTGGGTAGCGGAACTTCAGCTTGTAGCCTCCCGTCGCATAGAAGACGGAACCGATGCTCAGCTCGTGCGTCTTGTCGTCGCCCAGCGTTATGGTAGGGCTGAGCAGGTGCATCGCGCTGATGCCGGCATACCATACGTCCTTGTACGTGTAGCGCAGTCCGCAGTCGAGGTCGAATGCCGTCCCCTTAACCTCGCTGCTGGCAAAGGCGGGGTCGTTGGAGTCTATGAGGTCTGCCTCCGAGCCGTCGAAGCTCTCCGTCAGCAGCACGGGCCTGACGCTGATGCTGAGCCTGCCTCCGAGCAGTTTCTGGTGGTATGCGTATTGCAGGTAGATCTTCTTGGTGGTGAACATCCCGGCCTGGTCGTTCATGAACCCGAGTCCCGCTCCGTGGCTGGCATTGATGAAGAAGAGGGGCAGGTCGGCCGTCACCAGCATGGTGGCAGGCGCATCCTCGAAGCCTCGCATCTGCATGCTGTACACTCCCTTCACGTCGAGCTTGCCGTGCAGCCCCGCCGCCGCAGGGTTGTAGAAGGACTGCAATGCCCAGGAATTGGTCAGTGCCATGTCGAACTGAGCCCTCGCATGGAGGGAGCAGAGCATGAGCAATATCCAAAGCATTCGTTTCATCCTGTCTACTATAACGCATGCAAGACACACTTTATTGTATGTTTGTAGCCATAAACGCTGCAAAGATACGCATTTTGCACGGAAATCAGGCGTTGAAGCGTCAGGTTGTTACATTAATCGTGCAACTTTCGCACGCAGGGGGTATTCTACCGGCAATCGCTCCGCGTGCGGACCTTATGGGGAGTCCCTGTAAAGAATGTTTACCATAAGGCAAAACGCCCACAGTGCCCTTTCCCGGATGCCACGCGTGGCGCGGTTTTTTCCCTCCCGTGGAAAAAATATTTTCCTCCCGAGGGAATAATATTTTCCTCCCGTGGGAAATAGTGCCCAATCGGGAAGGGGAATGAGCCAAGCCATAGGATGTAAATATTTCTGACCCGTACGAATGCCATGCGGTCCGCACGGATGAAAAGCGGGCTTAATGCCCAAAGGCAGATATCTTCCCTCCCAGAAAGGTTATTAACCTTACGCCGTTAAGGTTATTAACCTTTCAGCCTCAAGGTTATTAACCTTACTGCCATAGGAGATATATGTCTCCTGCAACGAAGACGTATGTCACCGGGGCATCACATAGGTATATCTCGCATGGGAAGAACGTGGCCTGCGTTTCGGAATAACGCAAGTTGGGCTGCAACATGGCTTGAGGATTTGCAGGAATCGTAAAATCGTCGTACCTTTGTGGGACAAATGAAGAGGCAAGGGTATGCCTGCCCGGCAAACTGGAAGCCCCCGATTCTATGACCCCCTTAATATATATAATGTGAGATTCTATTTCCCCAAAGAATACAAGGTGCTCGCACGTCTGGGCACGCCCATAACCATAGGACAGATAGGTCTGACGATGCAGAACCTGGCCGACAACGTGATGGTTGGCCAGCACTCTACCGAGGAACTCGCCGCGGCGGGCTTCGTCAACAACATGTTCATCTTCGCCCTGCTACTGACGATAGGGTACTCCACGGGGGCCGTGTCGCAGATAGGAGCCCTGTATGCACGCAGGGAGACACTCAGGACCCTCGACATACTGAAGGCTAGCCTCGTGGCGGACTTCATGCAGGGCCTGCTTGTGGCACTCGCGCTGTGCCTGCTCTACATAGGGCTGCCCTACATGGGTCAACCCGAGGAGCTCATCCCCCTGATGCGCCCATACCTCGTGATACAGATTTGCTCGCTTCCGCTGATGGTGCTGACCGGTGCCCTGAAGCAGTTCACCGACAGCATCGATGATACGGAGGTGGCTATGTCCGTGATGCTCGTAGGCAATGTGTGGAACATCCTGTTCAACTGGATCCTGATTTTCGGCCATCTTGGCTTCCCCGAGATGGGACTGGTGGGAGCCGCATGGGCAACGTTCTCGTCCAGGCTGGTGATATTACTCCTCTTTGCCGCCGTCATGCTCCTGCGCCCCAAGTACCGCATATACAGGGATCTGTGGAGCAGGGCAAGGATAAGGGTCGAGGACTTGCTGACGCTGAACAGGCTCGGTTGGCACATAGCCGTGCAGATGGGGATGGAGGTGGCTTCCTTCTCGATGGTGGCCATCTTCCTCGGATGGATTGGCACCACGGTGCTTGCCGCCCACCAAGTGATGCTGAGCCTGACTAACGTGATATTCATGTTCTACCTTGGGATAGCCTCGGCCGTGGCAATCAGGGTGAGCCACCACAACGGAGTGGGCAACCTGCGCGGCGTCCGGCAGGCAGCACTGGCAGGCTGGGAGATGATATTCTGCCTCGGGATAGTGCTGAGCACCTCGTTCTTCGCCATGCGCTACGAGATTGCCAACTTCTTTACCGACAACGCTGAGGTGTCTGCCATCGTGGCGACCCTGGTGTACCCCCTCGTGCTGTACCAGTTGGGCGACGGCATACAGGTGACGTTCGCCAATGCGCTGAGGGGCTTGGGCGACGTGAAGAAGCTAATGAAGTATTCCTTCATCGCATACGTGGTGATTTCGCTGCCCCTCAGCTACGTCCTCGGCATTCTGCTCGACGGGGGAGCCTTCGGCATCTGGATGGCATTCCCCTTCGGGCTCAGCACGGCAGCCGTGCTTTACCTCCGGCGTTTCCTCAAGGTGTCGAAAATCCCGGGTCGGTAGGCGATTCGTTTCCTAACCAGCACTAATTTTCCTTAAAATGACAGATTGCAGGACAAATTGAACAGCCTTGTTTGCCGGATTTCCCTTATATTTGCATCGGGAAACGAACAAGACAATGAGTATATTCAAACTGACATGCCTGACGGCAGCCTGTGCCATGTTGGCCTCGTGCGACGCCTTCGACGTACACCCTTACGATGGCAAGATTGATGGCGAAGTGGGCATCAATGAACGCAACGTAGGCAAGATCTCCGCCGGCTTGGCAGGCAGGAGCGAAATACGCTTTGCCGTCATAAGCGACACGCAGAGGTGGTTCGACGAACTGGAGGACGAGGTGGAGAGCATCAACAGAAGAGGGGACATAGACTTCGTCCTCCACTGTGGCGACCTCACGGACTATGGGATAACGAAGGAGTTCGAGTGGCAACGGGACAAGCTCGCCAAGCTGAGCATGCCATACGTGGTGGTGATAGGCAACCACGACTGCCTCGGCAGCGGAAGGGACGTGTTCCGCAAGATGTTCGGCAACGAGAACTTCTCCTTCGTCGCCGGCAGATTCCGCTTTATCTGCATGGACACCAATGCCCTGGAGTACGACTTCTCGCACCCCGTGCCGGACCTGAAGTTCCTGAAGGGATTCGCAGCAAAGGAAGACGTGGAAGGCACGGTGATGGTGATACACGCCAAGCCCGGGGACGAAGAGTTCGACAACAATGTCTCAGAGCCCTTCCACGACTACATAATGCAACTGAAGAACCCCCTCTTCTGCGTTTGTGGGCACGGGCATGTGACGGAGGCGTTCGACCTCTTCGGTGACGGCTTCATGTACTATGAGATAACCTGTGCCAAGAAAAGGCAGTATTATGTGTTTACCGTAAATGGCGAGGGATATGAGTATGAGACTGTCGACTATTAGCATCATGATGGCACTGCCCTGCATGCTGTGGGCCGCCACGGCGGGAGACTCTGTCCATACGGCAAAGGACGAGACCGCATACGAAAGGAGGATCCGCAGGTACAACCAGTTCTGGCATTCGCTCACCCCGGACTTCGTCAGGTTCCAGTATGCCGGCAGCGTCGGACTTGTCAACCTTGGCTGCGGCTGGGCTTACGGCAGGCGAGACAAATGGGAAACGGACCTTATGCTGGGCTTCGTGCCAAAGTACGACAAGGACAAGCCCTTCTTCACCGTCACCATAAGGGAGACCTTCGTGCCATGGGAGAAGCACCTCAAGGGACACTTCTCATGCCAGCCCCTATCGTGCGGCTTGTTCCTCAACAGCGTCTTGCGCAAGGACTATTGGACCAGGGAACCCGAGAGGTACCCGGAGAGGAGCTACTACAAGTTCTCGACCAAGGTTCGCTTCCATCTCTTCGTAGGACAGAGGTATTCGTTCAACATACCGGCCGACAAGCGGTTCATGGCTCAGAAACTGAGTGCCGTCTGGGAAGTCAGCGCATGCGACCTGTACGTACTGAACAGGGCAGTGAACAAGTCACTGCCCTGGTACGAGATGTTCAGCCTGTCTCTCGGACTGAAGTATGATTTCTGACAAGGCCTGCTCATAGCTCTTCCCCCTAAACAGGGGGACAGAGGGGGTCTCTGGGGACTGAGGGGGGGCTTCTTACTCCTCGTACTCTCCCTCGTCAACCGGACCATAGTGGTCGAGGTTGTATAGTTTCAGCATCTCGGGGCTTACATACATGTCTGCCTTCTTGGGTACGAATGCCGGCACCACGTATCCTCCAAGGTCTTCGCGACGATAGGGGGCTGCCGCTCCTGGCATGACAAGGCGGAAGTCTATCGTGTTGAGTATCTCGCGCTTGTTGGGTATTTCGAGAACTCCGTCGCACTCCGTTATACCCCAGGGGTTACGCATCGAGAAGCGGTAATCGTCGGGCTTGGTAGTATACATTACGGTGAAGGCATGCCCCGTCACCGTGTTGAGCGTGCCGCACAGGAGGTCGCCCTTGTTGAATCCGCCCACGCTAATCATGCCGTTCTTGAGCGCGTAGTCTACCACGATGGACATCTCGTCGCTGAAGAGCTTGCCGGGAGAGAACGACCAGCTGTCGCCGCATCCCGTGAAAGGCGGAGCGGCAAACTCCGTGCCTATGCCGCCTATGCCATTGCAGCGGAAACAGGTCTCCCACTTCATGAGGGCCTTCTCCAATATGGTAGCCCAGGTAAACACCCCGTTCTTTCCGCTCAGCTGTGCGCAGCCTCCGCTGCTGTTGCAGAGCAGCTTGTTGTCGACTGCAACCTCGATGGGATTGCCCTTGGGGTCGAACATCTTCACGATGTACGTGGTGGATGTCTTCTTGGTGATGATGCTCTCTATGAAACCTGGGTATATGTATGCGAACGATGCCAGTACGGCACACATGCAGCAGTTGCCTATGGCATGCTGGTTGACATCGGCCGGCATGGGCGAGCCGAAGGGATAAAGGTTGATGGTCTTGGATGTCCACCTGTCATAGCCGGACACGTTGATGAAGGCTGCGTCTGGTTGGTTGCTTGCCGTCAGCAGCCAGTCGATCTGTTCCTGCGTGGCTGCGGGGAACTTTACGAAATGGCTTCCCATGGGATTGGCATCCGAGTGGGAACTGCCGCCTTTCTGAGCCCACACCTTTGCCGTGTCGGTATATTCCGTACGGCTCGGGAAGCTTACCATCTCGGCGTTGTGGGCATCCTCGGGCGATTTGTAGAAATACCTCATGATGGACCCTGTCTTCAGCACCAGCAGTTCATCCTCGTATGCCAGTATGTTGTAGGTGGAGCCCGTTGAGTTGCCTTCCGGGATTGCCTTGAAGCTCTTCTTGTTCTCGGCATAGGTCAGGTCGTATACCGTCTCCTTAGTAGAGGTCTTCCAGATCAGTTTGTCGTTGTTGAATGTCAGTTTCTCCGTTCCGTCGTAGTGGACAGAGGATGATGACATTACTCGGTAGCCAAGATACCAGTTCCCGCTGACCTTGCCAGGCTCTGCCTCGGGCAGTATCTCCATACAGTCTATCTTGGATATGTCATACGATACCACACTGCCGGATGTCAGCGTGATGTCCAACCGCTGTGCCTTTCCTACCAACGAAAGGGAAGCGAGTGCTATTGCTGTAATAATCTTTTTCATATAGGTTTATTTTTGTGTCATTTGTTTTTTGTATGCTCTGACAATCCCTGCAGCAGGATTGCCAGAGCTTGGTTTTGTGTTCTTCCAATGCCAGTGGAACACCCTCAAGGTATATTCCCCGGCATTCGTTATAACTCAGGATGCACGGATGCTAAGCAAGAGGCCTTCCCTTACCAGATGTCTTCGGGAGTCTCCGGGTTGTCGTAGATTTCCTTGGGACACCATTCAAGATAGTCCACGAACAACTGCTTGTTGTAGTTGTCCTGTACGGTCTTGAATCGCAGGTAGTAGACCTTGTCGGGATCCATCTGCTCGCGCAGCAGGATGCGTCGGGTGGTCTTCATCAGCGTCCTTCCTGTGTCGTTGCCTCCGGGAGTCTCCGTGAAGTATTCGGGACCCTTCATGAAGCCGTTGTTACGCATTCGCTTGTCTACTTCCACGTTGTAGTCGTCGTCCTCCGTGTCCTTTTCCCATCCAAGGGTCGGGTCGTTGCCTCCCTTGCCCATGTTCACGGGGATTCCGGCAGGATAGAGACGATCCTTGTCAGAACCAAAGTAAACCTGGCAGATGCCTCGGGTAGAGCTCTCGGTTGACACACCCATTCGAATCTCATAGATACCGTTCATTGGTACCGGGGGCAGGCGCAAGGTGACGTCGTACATTCCTTCACAGAGCACCTCGTCAGCCTGATAGTTCGGCCAGCCTTGGTCGATGCCGTTCAGCAGGAAGAACCTCATGTCCTTGGTGTTGACGTTGATGTCCTCGAAATACTGGTATACCTCATCGGCAGTAAACGAGAAGCGTCTGAAGTAGCTCATGACGCGCATGTCGTTGTTCATCGCTTCCGGAGTCATCTCCCATGTGTCGTAACGAAGGCGGAATTTCTTCAACTCAGAGCGTACGTGATTGTCATAGACGAGAACCTTATCGATGGGGTAGATGACGGCGTTGAGCAACTTGATGAGCTTCGAATCGGTGCTCGTGTTGATGAATATTCCCTCGTTCTCCTCTGTGCAGTACTTCTCGTGGTAGTCCTCGTGCCTTCCGTTGTTCAGCACAGGGAAACGGTTGATGTACACGCCGTTGCTCTCCTTGCTCTCCCATAGCCTGAGCAGACGTCTCTTGCCCATGGTGACGAGGTGCTGCCATACGGGTATCGTCACCGAGCGAGCCGTCTTGTAGTTGTAGCCCTTCTCGTTGTAATGCAATGACAGTTTGTCTACAGGTACACGCATGGGCAAGAGGTGGTAGGTGACGAAGTGATATAGCAGGTTGTCCTCGTTGCTGTAGTTGTCGTCGTTGACGGCATCAGGATAGAAGCCCTGCTGGGCAACCCATTCACGAACGTCCTCTACGCTGATGTCATTTATTTCCTTGTTAAGCGTCCTTGCCCAGAAATCATCGGTCTCTGCAAAGAGCGTGAAGCCATACTTGCGGTACTCTGGTGGGTCGACGTTTGTGTTGAGCAGCGGCCACCAAACCTGGGTAATGACACCGGTCTTTACCAGTTTCTCCCACTCATAGTCCTTTACTGCCGACAACGTATCAATCAGTCCGCAGGCTTCGATAAGCTTTGCCATCACGAAGTAACCGCAGTCCGGTTGTGTAGCATACAGGTGGAGGGTATTGCCAAGGGTGGCGTTAGTTGGGTTGATGGGGTAGTTCACCTCATGGATTACGCCGTTGATGCACTCTATGTCGCGATTGATGGTAGATACCTCGCACACGCTGTCTATGTAGCATACGTCACGATTGGTAGTACTCCAGTTGACCGTAATCTTGCAATCTGCCATGGTGTTGATGGAGAACTCTTCGTTCTCGTCGGGAAATTCTCCCGAGAAGAAGGTCTTCTGTGCAGAATGCCCATCCAATATGCTGTTCATGACAATCACATAGCGAATGGAGTCCCTGAGCTTGTCGTTGGGGAACGCATCCCAGGATGGCTCGTCAATAATCTTCTTTTCAACCAGTGACTCAAGATACTTGCTGATGCCCTCGTTGGAGGGAGCAAAGCAGGTGTATTCCCCATACGCCGTTAGCAGCTTGTAGACAGTCGTGTTGGTGATGTCACTTGCCGCCTGCTCCTTGAGGAGCCTGACATACTCGCTGTACTGCTCGTGTGCCTCAAGGTAAGAGGCTACGGTGTGCTCCTTGAACACGTACCTCGCGGACGTATCTATGTCCTCCTTGCAACTGGCAAAAAGTGCCGCTGCAACCGCAAACATTAGGAATGCCCTCTTCATTAGTCTTTCCATAATTTTAATGTATTTATATATTTTCTTAATTATCTACCCTTATACATTATTTATATATATAAATATGTTTGTCATTTCATCACTTTCCTCGTCGCTGTATTTCCATCCTCGTATACCGTCTGTTCGAGCCTTATTCCCTTGGCATTGCCTGGCGTGGATGTACGGAGTCCGCTGACGGTATAATAACGTACGTCCATGGTCTTGCCGGTTGTTGGCTTGCTTACCATGTCTATATTGCCTTCAAGATGCAGCTCGTATGGCGTGGAAGGAGTGCCGTGGACAGACAGGGCATTGAAGGTCTCTGCTTCCCTTGCCAAGTATACCTCTCCCTGCCCGTCCTCTATCCGGAACGTTATCTCGTCTGTCTCATTGCCGTAGATGGTCATGTACAGCAATCCGTCCACTTCGGTTGCTACTCCGCGGCATTCGTCTCCACAGAATGCTGCTAACCTGAAGCCTTCCCCAGCCAATGTCCGCTCACCATCCACGACAGTGGCTATCATGCACATTACGTCGGCATAGAGGTGGCAGTTGGTCGTCCATTCCCCTTCTGCGGGCGACTCCTCAGCCGCATATCTGCGCCTTGACTTCTTGTTGACAGACAGGGCATTCCACCTGAAGGCCTGCCCCATGCCGCATTTCAGCATGTATGCCTCTCCTGGCCGCACACTTGCAAGCGTTCCAACCCATTCGCCATTGTAGTAGGTAGCAAACCCTGTGTGTCCTACCACCATGTCTCCTTCTGATGCTCGATAGTCGGCAAGTGCATTGCCCAATACCGTGGCGTTGGCAAGGGGGCAGCCTATCCAGTTCCACCCTGCAGAGACGGCAACGGGCTGTTCCGAGTCGAACATCAGGCCGTTAATGGTCAGTTCGTGACTCTCATCTGCATGTATCTTGTAACCCGTAGCAGGAAGCAACACCTTCAGCTCGCCGTTCCAGGAGTCTCCCTCCTTGACCGTTTCCTGCCATTGCGAGCGTATCTCCGAGTTGCCATCCCCTATGCCAAGGATGCCAATGCCGGAAGAGAGGTTGTGGGAGAACCAGTTCCAACCCTTCGATAGGGAGTATGCCATCTGGCAGGTGGAATCCTTGGGTAGCGGCATTTCCCCAAGCTGGTCGTAAGTGCTGAGGATATTGCTCTTGCCAATGGTAGGAACGCTCATCACGGACACATGGTTGGCTCCGTCAGGATAGCGGCCGAAGGTCTCCTTGCCGTCGTGTGCGTCATATCGGATGACGTCCTTCCAACTACCGTCGGCTGACTGTAGGGTTAACACGCTTCCATCGGCGTTTGCCAGCTTGAAGGGCGCATGCAACTGGCTTTTCTGCTCCCTTCCGTCCGCCCATACCAATAGCCTGCCATTGGCAGGAACAATGGTAGATATTCCCTCTGCGGGCTGTATCTTGTATTTCTGAGGCTTGTTGGCATTGTCGCTCAGGTACATGCCTTCGATGTCGATGTCCTTGTCGGTAGTATTGTAGAGTTCCATCCAGTCGTCCCTCTTGAAGTGGTCGCTGACGTAGATGTCGTTGCCGGCACTTACCTCGTTGATACGTACCGGAGCCTCGTCAGCCTCACGATGGAACATTGCCACGAGGTCGAAATCGGCATCTTCTTCCATCTCCAATTCCCTGTCCGTAGAGACCAACTCGTATGTTGGCTTGCCGCCTTCCGTCCCCGTCGTCCTATGCCATCCATCGAAGACATAGCCCGCCGGTGCGCCTGCGGAGATGCGTATGGGAGCAAACAGGGTTCCGTCGAACTGCGCTCCGGGTACAGGAAGGCCATTCAGCATGAAAGAGGCCTGCGGGACGTTCGACTGGAACTTCCCTTTCATGCCATTGCTGAGCGAGAAGACGGATTTCAAGGCAAGCATCCGGGCATTGCGTTGGTAAGAGCCGGTCATGTTACCCTTCTGCTCGTTGTATGACGTCCATGGCTGCTTGCCTTCCATGGCAAGAGCCTTCTCCACCATATTGCAGATGCTGTCCCCGATCTCCGTGCAACGCGTTGGCGTAAAGACGCTGCCTCCAAGGATGCAGTAGGCATCAACGAACTGGCGTGCAAAGTCGCCGTTCTTCCTCATCATGTTGAATATCCGCGCCAATTCGTTGCCATTGTATTCGCTCAGGTTCTTTATGGCTGTCTGGTTGCCCCAACCCCAGTCCTGGTCGAGCAGGGTAAGGTGGAACTTGCCATCGGGCAGCGACCTGTAGCCCTTGACATTGTTGTTGTTGCAGATCCAGTCGGTACAACCTATGTAAGTTATTGCAGCGAAGTAGTTGATTACCTCGTCGATGTCCACTTTCTCCTTCAGCATGGAGTAAGTGGCGGAGTCCGTTGCCGAGGCAGCAAGTGAATACCATTCGTCGAACGCATCCTTCGTCCCTGCCATCTGGAAGTAACCGTTGCTGTATTCGAAGGCATCCATCTCGTCGTCGTCGTAGCCGTAGCTGGCAGTACCATTGTATTTGTTGTTAGGCTCGCGCAGGTTGAGCATGCCGATGTAGTCGCCGTTGAAGAATACGTGTACAGGCTGGTAATACTGTGCGTCGATGTAGAAGCCGCTGGACGTAACCACCTCATGGGTTATGGCATCCCTTACACGACCGTGGGAAGGCGAATCGTTGTCGTTGCCTCCGTTGCGTACGAGCAGTTGCTTGTATCTCTTATGCGGGTTCCTGTCGAAGAAGGGATAATCCAGACTCTTCCTGCCTTCATAGAGGGTCTTTGCCTTAATCTTGAAAGACGAAGGCGCATAGTGACGGCTCCAGCCTCCGCTGATGCAGAACTCTGCCTCCTGGTTAACCACCATGCGTCCGTCTGCGGTAAGATATTCAAAGTTCACGGGTCTCTCCCAGTCCATGTTGATGTTGGACTTCCCATGGTTGCGACCTGCCACGCCATTCACGCCGTCCACGTATACGCCTATGGAATCTCCGTACAGGTTCTCGGCATCCGTAGTGACGCATATTACAGGCAGGTAGTAGTCGCGATCCCGGCGGATATACGAGCGTGTCACGACTTCGCTGGGAAGATAACCTTCTCCGAAGAGCCTAAGGCGAAGTGTGGTGGTATTGGCAATGTGGAACTTGCCGTCCTCGCTAATCGTACCGTTCGACTTGGTGGGAGCAGTACCGTCGGTAGTGTAGACAAGCGTAGAACCAGAAGGGAACGACACGCATACGTCAAAGTCCGTATCGAACAGCCTGGAATCCGTATCAACGGCAGGAGCCTGTAGCCTCTCGCTTGCAAAGTCCACGCTGTTGGCTGCACCAGGGGTGGGCGTGCCATTGTAGCCCCACTCCTCGGAGTCTAAGGAGGTTCGTGCCCACGAGCACCGCATTATGCCTTCGGGATAGTCTATCTTGAGGAAGTATTTCTTGCCGTCCTCGGACAGGTACAGACTGCCGCCCTGATTGTTCAGTTTGAACGGAATCTGCCTGTCTGCCGTCTCTCCATATACTCCGTCTGAGGAGTGATGGTCGAAGAACAGGCACTTGTACGAGTGTGGGTTGACAACGCCGTTCTTCTGTATCATGCACTTGTCGAGCTGCGTAGAGTCGTCGCTGATGTACAGATAGTCGAGTGACACTCGCTTGTCGGACTTGTTGTATAACTCTATCCATGCGCCGTAGTTGAAGGAATAGTCAACAATCTGGTCGATGTTGGAAACCTCCACCTCTGTAGCCATGAGCGAGGTGACGGGGTCGGCATCAAGGTCTGCCTCCTCGTAGACATCTGTCCTCTCCCTCATGGAGCAGTCGTAGAACCGTCCTCCCCAATTCTGCTGGATGTATGTCGCTATTACGTTCCTGCCTACGTTAAGGAACCTATATGGAATCTCTATCTCCGTATATGCCTTGCCATTGGTCCATCCAAGGCTGGAGTCCACGAGATGCCCATTGACATAGACGCTGTAGCTGTCGTCATGGCATACACGGAGGAGATATTGTGAGGTAGACGGGACCTGTGTCAGTTCGAAGTCTCGCCTTATCCAGTAGTTGGTGTTCTCCTCGCCCTGCCATATCGTCTTCACTTCGCTCATGTACCCATGGTTGCCTATTGGCATCGGAGCCTCCTGCCACATCGAGTCGTCGAAGTCTGCTGTTGTCCAAGAGAGTGTCTCCCTGCGCCCCGTAATGTTCATGTCCTTGATTCGCTCCCCAGTCTCTGGATGCTTGTAATGGCAGTAGTTGAAGTATGATGTGCCGTCCCAGAGCTCCCTCTCCTCGGTTATGTCGTAAATGGACATGGAAGATAGGGTAATGCTGGTGTTCCCAATCGTGGTGGCGGCAGCCAAGGAAACCTGAAGGTTGCTGATGTCCTTTCCGTCGAAGGAAGATATCGAGACGGTCTTGACCTTGCCAGCCGTGAGTGTCGTACTCTTGCTTGTGACCTCCGTGGTTCCGTCGGTCTCGGATAGAGCAATGCGAACACCCCCGACGTTCTTGTCAGCCGACAACTTTACCTTCAATGAATATGTGTGTCCTGCATATAGCGTGATGGGCGTGCGGAATTGCGCGATGGCATTCCCGGTCTCTTGGGATGCCGTTGGGTATTGTATGGTGTATTCATCGCTGGATGAAGCCTCGTAAAGCTTGCTCCAGCCATGAATGGGATTTTCCGTGTTTGTCTCGTTGTATGAGTATCCTCCTTCTGAATTGAACAGCAGCCGGGCTGTCCACGTCTTGTCATAGCCGAACGGGAGGTTGGCATCCAGTATGACCTTCGAAGTCTTGCCGTAAAGTCCGCAGTCGGCAAAGGCTCCGCCATAGTTGTTGTGTACGTGTACGGCAAGCAGGTTGTCCGTCCCGTCTGTCCTGAGCAATGCCTTTTGCTCTTCGGAAAGCAGGATGTATTCGGCATTGTTCCATTTGGTGTCCGTAGCGTGCACAAGGACTCCATTGATGTAGAATTGGCTCTCTCCATCGTCGTGTCCGCAGACGAGGTAGACAGTCTCGGGCAATTCTCCCTTGATGCTGAAAGTCCGCCTGATGTAGATGTCTGCCACGTTGAAATCCTTGGTCCAGCGATATGCAGGCAGGCCATTGTAGTAGTCTTCGGAAAAATAGGGGGAAGATGTCTGTTCCCAGGAGAACTCCCCGTCCGTCTGGTTGTACCCGGGTTGGTACCAGTGTGTACCTGCAGGGTCATCGTCTGGGATTCCAAGGCATGGCAGTTCCTCTCCCCACGAGACCATGTCGCCACGATTTACGGTATACGTCCATGCATCCCATGATACATTACCGTAATAAGTGGATGGCAGTATCTCAATACTTGCACCCACTTCCTCTATCTGCTGTCCCTTGACAGAACTTGCGACAGACAACGTCAAAAGAAATACCAACCAATTCTTCCTGATCCAAATGTCGTTAGTTTCCACTATCTTTCGAGTCTCCTTCTTTGTTTGAGTTCCATGCCATCGACCTTCCTTATGTTTCAATGGCATGGAACTCTACTTATCACTTGTTCAATTACGGGTTTCCGTTTACTTTTGTTTGTTTCACTTGCCTCCCCAGATATCCCAGTCTGAATTTTCCTTCATCAGGGCATTGCCTGCAGATTGCGCACCTGCTGCCAATGAGAAGGCAAACAAGGCTGTCATTGATTACAACTTGTTCATACTCGTTGTTTAGTTTAATTATGATTAGTGAACGTACACGTTCTCAATCTTCCGTGCCGCTGCATTCTCTTGTTAGGTAGCCGTTTACGTGGCTTCCATGTCCAAAGTTAGGTTTTTTTTCTGAATTGCAAAACATTTTGTGGGGGAAAAAGTCGATTCCTGTTAAATATTGTTTCGCTACGGTACTGAAACCATCCCTGTTTCAGTGTATTTCTTGTGCCGCCTCGAAGCCTGAACTATGCAAAAATTCCTTTTGCCAAATGTCATACTGAACAGGCCGGTAGAAGGTCAAGGAAATGGAATTTACATCACCACCTTCCTGCCGTCTATGATGTTCAGTCCACGTCTGGGCTTGGAGACCTTCTGTCCCAACACATTATATATACCATTGGCTTTCCCCGCTGCCGTAACGGAGATGATGCCAGTGGGAATATGCTTCTCCTCACGCAACCGCCAGAAGGAACGGTGATTGGTTCCTGCTACGGCAGGGAAAGTCTGCACGAAACACTCGGCTTCAGATGTTTCGGCATACAGGTTTAGTCCTATTGTACCCTTGGTGAACACATAAGGTGTGTTGGCAGTTGATGCCAGTCCGAAGGCAGTACCCTCCGAGGAAAAATTCCGTACATGGTATTCGCTCTTTTCTTCTCCCAGAGTTACCTTCTCATTCTGCTGGGGCAGGTATGACTGTATGTAGCGTCCTGTTTCGGCATTGCGGATGTAGTAGCAATGGTAGTTGTCGCTTCCTTCGGCTTTCTCGAAGGTCCAGAAGGAAGTATCCGTAACGCTTGCCCCACATTCTATGATATCACCCTCTCCTCCATTGTCCTGCATATAGGCCGTGCTGGTTGAAGCGTTGTTGCGTATGGTGAACGTCTTGCCGTCCAGCGGCCATGAGTCGCCTGTCACCAAAGGCATCGACTCGGTAAGCCGCCAGAAGGAACGATGGTTTGTGCCTGCCTGTGCCGCAAATGTCTGCACAGTGTTGTCTCCCTTCCAGTTCCAACCTATACACCCAGAAGTGAACTCTGTGTTGGTCATGTTTGTAGTGGTCAGACCGAAGCAATCCCTGCCTTCCACGTCTGTGGGAACCACCTTGTATTCCACTGGTTCTGTTCCCATGGTGATGTTAACCTCCGTCTGTGTCGGGCACGTCTGTGCATATCTTCCAGTAGCGACATTCTTCACATAGTAGCAGTCTTCCTTGCCCGTGGGGATGAAAGTCCAAAAGGAATTGTCGTTCATGTTACCCATCTGCAAAACGTTGCTGCCGTTGTCCTGCACGTAGAGGGTGTTGTCGTTGCGGTTGGATATGGTGTATGTGCGTCCTGCCTCTATGGTGAGCGACACATCTAATCCTACGCCTTTCGCCCAAGCCTTCCACAGCTTGGTCAGCTCCTTGACCTTCTCGGGGTATTGGGCGGACAGGTCGGTTGTCTCCGACAAGTCGTGGCTCAGGTCGTACAGTTTCCATGTACCGCCCCTCAACTGGGTCAGCCTCCAGTTGCCCTTGCGGACAGCCTTTCCTCCCTCGTGCTCCCAGAACATGGTGCGTTCTCCTGCTTCTGCCTGTTCACCTTTCAGGAGTGGCACGAGGCTACGAGCTTCCTCGGGCAGGCTCTGTATGCCATGTCCGTTGTATACGCTTGGGTACTTGGCACCTGCCAGTTCGAGGCACGTTGGCATGACATCCATGAAATGGCAAGGCGTACGCTCTATGCTGCCCTTCTCGGCCTTGAGTCCAGCCGGCCATTGTATGATGGTTGGGGCACAGGTGCCGCCATGGTATGACTCGGTCTTCCAGTACCTGAACGGGGCGTTGACTGCACCGGCCCATCCCGTTCCGAGGTAATTGTATGACAGCTCGTCTCCCGGCGTGCGTGAATTGTGTACGACGGTCTCGCCCGACCTCGTCAAGTTGTGGCGGTCGAAGTCTCCGATTTTGTAGTTCTCCGAAGAAGCACCGTTGTCGGAAGTGAATACCACGATGGTATTGTCGTACAGCCCCTTGGCCTTCAGCTCGTCCATGATACGTCCTACGCCCTGGTCTACGCAGTCTATCATGGCGGCATGTACCTCCATGTTGGCAGACTGGAATTCCTTGTCTGCCTCTTTCTCCCAATCTCTGCCAGAGGTATTCTCTGCCTCAGGAGTCTCCTCTGGCAGCACCAGTCCGAGGTCTACCATGCGCTTGTACCTATCCTTGCGCATCTGGTCCCATCCGCCGTCATACTTCCCCTTGTACTTGGCTATGTCGGCAGGCTTGGCGTGGAGGGGCCAATGTGGAGCATTGTATGCGACATAGAGGAAGAAGGGTTCTTCTCCCTCGGCGAAACCGTCTATGTAGTCGATGGCGCACTTGGTGACGAAGTCCGTGGAGTAGAAGTCAGAAGGAATGGCGTCCGTGTACAAAGCCTCCTCGTTGTGTACGAGCGAGAACGGGTCGAAGTGGTTGACAACTCCCCAGATGGTGCCTATGTGGTCGTCGAAGCCTCTGTTGCATGGATAGGTGTCGAGCGGGGCGAAAGGACGGTTGTCGAACGTGTCCTGATGCGAGAGCCACTTCATCTGGTCGGCATTGTTGCCTATACCCTTTGTCAGGGACAGGTGCCACTTGCCGCTCATGGCACTACGGTAGCCGGCGGACTTCAGGGCTTCGGGTATCGTCACGCAGTCCTTGGACAGGCTGAGTCCCATGCCCGTGATGCCGCAGGTGTGTGGGTAGCATCCCGTAAGCAGTTGCGCACGCGAGGGGCATGAACGTCCGCTATTGTAGAACTGGGCGAACCTTACTCCCTCCTGAGCCATGCGGTTGAGGTTTGGGGTCTCTATCTCGCCTCCGAAGCAGCCCATGTCCGAATAACCCATGTCGTCTACTACTATAAGCATGATGTTGGGACGCTTGTCCTGTTGTGCCGAAGCCAGTACTGGCAATGCGGCAGCCGAGGCCGTCAGAAGTCTCCTGAGTGAAGAGGGATTAATTCTTGTCATATTGTTGTAGTTTAGTTTCTGTATATGGTAATTTTGTCCACAAATTTAGGTATAATTTCACATTCCTTGATTTTTGAGCGACTCAAATTTTGCCAAAATGGGGATTTTTCCTAATTTTACGTCCAAAATGTACAAGATTATGAATTTTGAGGCATGGGAAATGCTCCTGTGGGGCATGTCGGCACTCGCACTTGTGGTGTTTGTGTGCCTTTATTTTGTAACGGCTGGTTACGGACAGTTCCGCAGCAAACGCTGGGGATGGAGCATAGGCAACAAGGCGGCATGGGTGATGATGGAGGCACCGGCCTTCGTAGCGATGCTCGTGCTATGGATCGATGCAGGTATGCCCACGGGATTGCCACAGGTGCTCCTACTCTCTTTGTTCCTGTTCCATTATTTCCAGAGGAGCTTCGTCTTTCCCCTGCTCATGACTGGCAAGAGCCGCATGCCCATAGCCATCATGCTGATGGGCGTTACCTTCAACGTCATCAATGGCGTGATGCAGGGTGGGGGACTCTATTGGTTTCCCCAACCAGAGTATGCTGAAGGTGCGTCTTACCTGCTGAGGTGGAACGTACCCGTGGGAGTTGCGGTGTTCTTTGCCGGACTTGCCGTCAACTGGCACTCCGACCACGTAATCCGCCATCTGCGCAAGCCCGGCGACACTCGCCACTACCTGCCTTCCAAGGGGATGTACCGCTACGTAACCAGCGCAAACTATATGGGTGAACTGATAGAGTGGACAGGCTTTGCCATTGCAGCAGCCTCGCCTGCGGCATGGGTCTTTGTCTGGTGGACTGCCGCAAACCTCGTCCCAAGGGCACACGCCATACACAAGAAGTACAGACAGGAGTTCGGAAACGAGGCAGTAGGAAACAGGAAAAGGATTATACCCTATTTTTATTAACGTTATATGACAAACAAGATATTCGAGGAGGCTCACATCGGCCCTCTCACCCTTAGGAACAGGACAATCAGGAGCGCAGCCTTCGAGAGCATGTGCCCCGGGCATGAACCAAGCCAGAGCCTATACGACTACCATACGAGCGTGGCACGCGGAGGAGTAGGCATGACAACCGTGGCATACGCAGCCGTAACAGAGAGCGGGCTCAGCTTCGACAGGCAACTCGTGATGCGAAAGGATATAGTGCCAGGATTGCGCAAGCTGACCGACGGCATACATGCAGAGGGAGCCGCTGCCGGAATCCAGCTGGGACATTGCGGCAACATGAGCCACAAGGAGATATGTGGCTGCATACCCGTTGGGGCCTGCACGGGCTTCAACCTGTATAGCCCGACTATCGTAAGGGGACTGCGCAAGGACGAACTGCATCCCTTGGCACGCAAGTTCGGAGATGCCGTCCGACTGGCACGCGAGGCAGGCTTCGACAGCGTCGAGATACATTGTGGACACGGTTACCTTATCGACCAGTTCCTCAACCCCTACTTCAACCATCGTCGGGACGAGTATGGAGGTTCGCTCGAAAACAGGATGCGGTTCATGACGCTATGTGTGGAAGAGGCTGTCAAGGCCGCAGCAGGCGACATTGCCGTGATATGCAAGATGAACATGCGGGACGGACTCAAGAAGGGTATCTCCATCGAGCAGCACAGCCTGCCCGTAGCACGCCGGCTACAGGAACTGGGAGTGCATGCCCTGGTGCTGAGTGGCGGCCTGGTAAGCGCGACCCCGATGTACGTCATGAGGGGAGAGATGCCCATAAGGACCATGACCCACTACATGGACAAGGCATGGCTGAAGTACGGTGTCAGGGCATGTGGGAAGATGATGGTGCCCACGGTGCCGTACGAGGAGGCATTCTTCCTGGAGGATGCCCTCAAGTTCCGCAAGGCGATGCCCGACATGAAGTTCATCTACGTGGGCGGACTCGTGGCAGGGGACAAGATCAACGAGGTCCTCTCCCATGGCTTCGAGGCCGTGCAGATGGCTCGCTCGTTGCTCAACGAGACAGACTTCGTCAACAGGTTGCGCGAAGACCCACACCATCGTTGCGGATGCAAGCATAGCAACTATTGCATTGCCCGTATGTACAGCCTCGACATGGCTTGCCACCAGAGACTCGGAGAGACCTTGCCAAAAGACTTGCAGAAAGAAATTGAACGTATCGAAAAAGAACAGAACAGCAAATGAAGACAGCCATCATAACAGGTGCCGACGGGGGTATGGGCTACGAGGAGACCAAGGCGGTAGCACAACAAGGATACCATACCATAATGGCTTGCTACTGCCCCTCGCAAGCTGAGCCACGGCGGCAACAACTTATACAGGAGACCGGAAACCAGGATATAGAAATCATAGGCATCGACCTGGCAAACCTGCAGACCGTGAAGGGCTTCGCCGATGAAGTGAAGCGGAGGTTCAACCACATAGACTTGCTGATGAACAACGCAGGAACCATGGAGACAGGACGGCACTATACCGTGGACGGACTGGAGCGTACCGTGAGCGTGAATTACGTAGGGCCCTACCTGCTGACACGCCTGCTGCTGCCTCTCATGGGGCAGGGAAGCCGTATCGTCAACATGGCATCGTGCGTTTACGCACTCGGAAGGCTTGACTTCCCTGAGTTTTTCACACAGGGCAGGAAGGGCAGCTTCTGGAGGATTCCCGTGTACAGCAACACAAAACTGGCTATCACCCTGTTTACGCTCGACCTCGCACGCCGGGTGAAGTCGCAGGGCATTACGGTAAACGCCGCTGACCCTGGCGTGGTAAATACGGGCATCATCAGGATGCAGATGTTCTTCGACCCCCTTACAGACCTCATCTTCAGACCCTGCATCCGGACCCCACGGCAAGGAGCGGACACGGCGATAAGGTTGCTGCTCGACAACGATAAGAGCGGACAGACAGGCACATTCTGCCGCTCAAACAGGATTGTAAATCTCGGAGAGAAGTATACCAACCACAAACAGATGGCAACACTTTGGGACGAGACGGAGAAAATCGTGAAAGGCTTCCTCTCGTAAATCAGGGCGTTGTTGGGAAGGATACTTATGGGGGGCTATGAGCCGTGAGAAGACCCCCTCGGTCCCCCTGTTTAGGGGGAAGATTTGTGGGCTGTGAGTTGTGAGCCGTGAGCTTTGGGTTCAATGCTGATTGCTCATTGCTCTCTGCTCATCGCTCTCTGCTGATTGCTCATCGCTCATCGCTCATTGCTCATCGCCCTTCCCCCTAAACAGGGGGACCGAGGGGGGCTTCTTGAAGCCCATCCTCCATGTTCAAAATGGGAAAAACGCCTCTATATGAAAAATGATTGAAAAAAACACGTCCTTTTCTTTGCAGCCTTGCTTATTTATACTAAATTTGCACCCCGAAAACAGAATGCGCATAGATATAGTATGGAAGCAAAGGATGCATTGACGAAGATTATCAGGGCTTTGACAGAAATAGAGAGGCCCGTGACGAAACAACTCCTAATGGATTTCCTGACGGGTAAGGAAACCAGAGAAATTAACGAGTTGAATCTGGAAGATATGGAGTCGTTCGGCATAGGCGACTCACACGACGAGGATTATTGGACAAACATCATAGAAGCGGCATGCGACAGGGGATTCCTCAAGCAGAAGTCGTCCAAGAGCGATTTGATAACTCCTTCTCCAACAGGAAAGAAGTTCCTGAAGAAACCGACATCCTTCGAGATTGGAGACGACGAAGAGCCAACTGACACCCTCCCCGTGGACAGCGGTCTCGACGAGCTTGTACTTATGGCAGAAAACGACAAGGTGTCTGCCGTGCCGACAGCCTCGGCGCATACCAAGCAGCAAATCAAGATAATACAGGCCATCGACCGCAAGATAGCCCTCGATGACTTCGCTGAGAGCGAGTGCCTGGCCTTCGACGAGGTGCTCGACGAACTGGAAAACCTTGTCAGGCAGGGGAGGTCCATGGACATTACGTACTTTACCGACGAGGTGCTGGGCAAGGAGTGCATGGACGAGTTGCTGGACTTCTTCAAGTCGGTAAAGAGCGACTACGTCTCGATGGCAATCGACGAACTTGGGGACGTATATAGCGACGAGGAGATTAGGCTCGCTTACATAGTCTTCCTTTCCAACAACACAAAGACGAAGCCATCCAAGACCGTAGCCAAGAAGCCAAGCAAGAGCAAGAAGGTCTCGTAGCATGCTGCATCCGGCGCGGCTCGCAACATCGGGTGAGAGAAACACATCTCCCTATTTCCGACCGTCGTCAGGAACCTCGACTCAGGATTGCCTGAGTGAGCATCGCCCCTCCGCCAGGGGAGTCCACTTTTGATATTTTTTCGCAATCGACATACAAATTGACTAAAAATGGAAATACTAAAGTTCAATCCAATCTTCAAGCCCACCCTATGGGGATCCGAGACATGGGTGGTGTCAGCCGTCAAGGGCTCAGAGTCTATGGTCACGAGCGGTTCATGCAAGGGCATGACCCTGCCAGAGGTAGTGAAACAATATGGTGCTGAACTGCTTGGCAAGAAGAATCATGAGAAGTTCGGCGACGACTTCCCCCTGCTCATAAAGTTCATCGACGCACGCCAAGACCTCTCAATACAGGTACATCCAGACGATGCGCTAAGTGCACGCAGGCACGGCAAGATGGGCAAGAACGAGATGTGGTATGTGGTAGGTGCCGACCGTGGCAGCCGCCTCATAGCAGGCTTCAGACAGAAGGTGGAACTGGCAGACTATGCGCAGAAGGTGGCAGACGGCAGCATCGAGGACGACCTCAACAAGGTGCCTGTCAACGAGGGAGACTGCTTCTACATCCCCGCAGGTAGGGTTCATGGCATAGGAGCAGGCATGCTAATAGCCGAGATACAGCAGACGAGCGACGTAACCTACCGCATCTACGACTACATGCGTCGTGACCGTGAAGGCAATCTGCGTGAACTGCACGTCAGCCTTGCCCTCGAAGCAATAGATTTCCAGGACATCACCACGAATCCCAAGGTGTCGTATACGGAGCGCAGGGACGAACTGATACCGTTGGTGGAGTCCCCGTTCTTCGTCACCAACGAACTCAAGCTTTCCCAGAACTACGTCCGCCAGTATGACAACGAGGATTCCTTCCACGTCTACATGTGCCTGCGGGGAGAGTGCTGCGTTGTCTCGCCCGAAGGGCAAGGGACGTTCCTGAGGGAGGGGGAATCCCTCGTGGTTCCTGCTTCCATGCCCTCTGTCAATATCATTCCAGACGGAGAGTGCAAGCTGCTTGAGAGCCATGTAGATTGAAGCCTTGCTGCGAGCAACAAGATAACAGGGCTGTCGTATATAACCGAGGAGAGTAAGCCCCATCCTCGTATCTATACGACAGCCCTGTGTCATTCCATCGCCATCAAACAAGGTCTTGGTGTTGCGATGTCCAATAGCCTATTCCCTCTAAGGCTCATTCCCTTCATATAGAGCCTTTGTCACCGCTATTTCGTTTCTGGTTTGTACTTTCTTTGCAATTTATATCCAAATTATTTGCAAATTTGAACACTTATTTGTTTCTTTGCACTCGGTATTGCCTAAAAACGAAAATGAAGAAGAATATCCATACGCTTGTTGTCATGGCATTGGCTTTCGTGTCATGCACGGAAAACATCGACACGTCGGACAGATATGTGTTCCGCGAAGAGACTATCCTGAGTTATCTGCAGAAGCACGACGACTACAGCACATACGTCCAGTTGCTGCAACGTGTTCCCGTCAGCAGGCGGAGCGACTGCTCGGTTGCCCAGCTGCTTAGCGCAAGGGGTAACTATACGGTCTTTGCACCTACAAACCTTGCCATTGGCAATTATCTTGAGACGCTCGTCGAGAAGGGATACCTCGACCGCCCCTCTTGGGATGCCTTCGCCAGCGAAAGCGTCAGGGACAGCATTTGCAAGGTTATCGTCTACAACAGTATCATCGACGGAGGGGATGCCGAGTACTACGAAACGGCTGAGTTCCCGCAAGCCAGCAATGCGGAATTCCCACGCAACAATATGAACGACCTAAGGCTGAAGGTTTACTATCCTTCCGGGCGACCTGACAGCATATATATCAACAGGGACTGCCCCGTCAACGGACGCAATAGGGACATCCCTGCCATCAATGGCATCATCCATCAGATGGAGAAGGTGATAGCACCTTCAGAAATCACGCTGGCAGGAGTGCTGGACGAATACCTGAAGGGACACAAGCAGGGATTCCGCGTCATGGCAACACTCTGCCAGGCATGCGGATTGCTCGACACCCTGTCGAAACGGCGTGACGAGGTCTACGAGGAACTCTACCAGACAGGCAGGATAGAGGAGAAGACTCCCTCGCGTGGACTTGCCAGCATGACCGGAGGCTACTCGTACGCCCCAGAGCACAGGAAGTACGGATTCACCATTTTCGCCGAGCATGACTCTTTCTGGGAGGCACAGATAGGGAAGGATGCTGCCCAAATCACGCCCGAGGACGTAATGGATTGGGTAGACAGCCATGGCTACTACCCGGAGGCAAGGGTAGACGACGGATACACGGACAAGGACAACCTGCTCAACCAATGGACTACATACCATGTGCTGCCCTTCAAGATGTCGCCTGACAGACTCGTCTTCCATTACAACGAGAAGGGTTACGACTACGTGAGCTCACCCGGCAGGCTGACCATTCCCGTAATGGAATACTATGTCACCATGGGCAAGCGAAGACTGCTGAAGATATTCGAGAGTGCCGAGTCGGAGGGAGTATACCTCAACCGCTTCCCTATGTTGGACAACGGCAGGAGAGGCACGGGACACGAGGTGGGATGCATGCCAGGCAATTTTGGCTCCCGGATCAACAAGGAAGACGCAACCCTGGAAGAGCACTCCGGCGTGAACGGTTACCTCTACGAGATAGACGAACCCATAGCATACGACCAGGCCACAAGGGACAATTTCGGACGTTCGAGGCTGCGCATGGACTGCATGAGCTTCTTCCCCGAAGTAATGAACAACGATATCCGGCGAGTCCCCCTTATAGACGCACCACACCAATGGGTGCATTTCCCCGACGATTCGGAATACAAGTACATAGGCAACCTTAGCATCAACGAGGGCTCGACGTTCGTATACTACAATGCCTATGGGATGAAGTTCGGCAGCCTCTGCGGCGACGAGGTGAAATGCGTGGGGCATTGGGAACTGGTCTTCACCCTGCCGCCCGTTCCAAAGAAGGGGACGTACGAGGTCAGATACCGCATACTTACCAATTCCGACCGTGGGGTAGGGCAGTTCTATTTCGGCGACGACCCGGACAGGCTTCCAGTAACGGGCATCCCCGTGGACCTTACCATGGGTGGCTCCAACCAGCTGACCGGATGGCAGGAGGACACTTCGGACGACGACCAGAACGCCGCAGTAGACAAGCAGATGCGCAACAACGGCTTCATGAAGGGGGAGGAGAGCATCCTCATCCTAAAGCAGCCCGGCACTACGGCGAGGGCGAACGTCAATCGCAACATCGTACGCCGCATCGTAACACGTGCCACGCTCGACCCGGACAAGACCTACTACCTGAAGATGAAGTCCGTCTTGGACACGGAGACCTCCGCGATGTCGCAGGTTTCAAAGGACTTGCTCAGCTCCGTCAGCTCCGCCACCGTCTCCAGCGTGACCGCCGTGGCCACGATGCGCACGTCGGGGTTCTTTTTCAGCAGGCAGTCGAGGATGCCGCGCAGATTGCCCGTGCTGCCGCCGATGAAGGCGTGGGTGGGTGCGGGCAGGTTCTCCAGCGCCTCCGGCGCGGCTCCGGC
>SFXD01000008.1 GCA_004559785.1 bacterium
CGATTCCCAGTTACAATGGCACCCCCAATGCGCCCTCGAAACGAAAAGAAATATGCTCAAAAATAAAGGCCGTAGCCATTATCCTTCTGCACAATACCCAATATTTGGGATTGTGGTTTTGAAATAAAATACTTAACTTTGCAGCCAGAACAATGAACCAATGTATGAAGAATCTTAAATTGTATGAGGCGGACGATAAGATGATTGACCTTATCAGCGACAACTATACCATGTTGCAGGGGCTTGGAGCCTTTGGAATACGTTTGGGCTTTGGGGACAAGACCGTGGAGGAAGTATGCAAGGAGCAGGGGGTGGATAGCTACACCTTCCTTGCCGTGGTGAACTTCATCATCAACGGCTATGCGCCAAAGGACTCCGATGACAGGATAGACGTGGAGACCATATTGGGTTACCTGCGTGCCTCGCACAGATTCTTCCTCGACTTCCAGTTGCCATCGATACGAGAGAAGCTGAAGGCTACCCTGTGCCAGGACGACAGTATGTCGACCCTGATACTGCACCTGTACGACGAATACGCACACGACATACAGAAGCACATGAGGTATGAGGAGAAGACACTCTTCCCATACGTGGAGGCTCTGCTCAGAGGTGAGCAGACATCAAGGTACAACGTGGGCATTTTCTCGAAGAACCATAGTGACACCACGGGAAAATTCCAGGAACTGAAGAGCATCATCATCAAGTACCTGCCACAGGACAACCTGTCAAACAACAAGCTTACCGACACCTTGTACGACATCTACAACAACGAGGAGTGGCTGTGCAACCACAGCAACGTGGAAGAATGCATCTTCGTGCCTGCCATCCGCTTGTTGGAGAAAAAGGTAAAGGAGGAAGGTATATCCACACGTATCAACGACATCATAAGGAGCGTGGAACGCTGCGAGACGGTGTCGGAGAGGGAGAAGGACATCATCGTATGCCTGGTGCAGGGCATGTCGAACAAGGAGATTGCCGAGCACCTGTTCATCTCGGTCAACACGGTCATCACTCACAGGAGGAACATTGCACGCAAGCTGCAGATACATTCCGTAGCGGGACTAACCATCTATGCCATAGCCAACAACCTTATAGACAAAAGGTGCTTCGACAAGTGAGACGTACGGCAGTGCCCTTATAGCTTGTTCTGCTTGAGTTTCTCAACGAAACTGTCCACCATGGCAAGCTGCCTTGGTATGTCGATCTGCTGTGGGCAGTGAGGCACGCAGCGGCGGCACTGTACGCAACGGTCTGCCTGGCGAAGGCGAGGTACGCTGCGGTCGTAGCCTACGAGGAACGCACGGCGTGCCTTTTGGTAGTTGGCAGCCTGCTGGCTCTCGGGTACGTTGCCCTGATTGACGCATTTGTTGTAGTGGACGAAGATGGCAGGTATGTCCAGTCCGTACGGGCATGGCATGCAGTACTTGCAGTCGTTGCAGTCGATGGTGGGATAGCTCTTGATGAGCGAAGCCGTCTCCCCTTCGAGCCATTGCTGCTCTTCCTCGTCCAGAGGCTCCAGTGGCGAATATGTGCGCAGGTTGTCCTCAAGGTGCTCCATGTATGTCATGCCGCTCAGTACGGTGAGCACGCCCGGCTTGCTGCCTATGTATCGGAAAGCCCAGCTTGCCACGCTGTTCTCTGGCTTGCGGCTCTTGAGGTGAGCCACTACGTGGTCGGGTACCTTGCTGAGCCTGCCTCCGAGCAATGGTTCCATGATGATGACGGGAATGTTCCTCTTGACGAGTTCGTCGTATAGGTATTTGCCGCTCCTGCCCTTGTCCTCGGCATACCAGTCGCAATAGTTGGCCTGTATCTGCACGAAGTCCCAATGGTATTGGTCATGGTGTGCCAGCAGCCAGTCGTACACGGCCACGTCGCCGTGGAAGGAGAAGCCGAGGTTGCGTATGCGTCCAGCCTCTCGCTGCTCCAGTAGCCATTGCAGCAGTCCGTTGTCGAGATACCTTTGGTGTAGCGGTCCCATGCCTCCGCCTCCCACCGAGTGCAGGAGGAGGTAGTCTACATAGTCGGTCTTGAGGTAGCGAAGCGAGTTCTCGAACAGTTTCTTGCCCTCCTCGAACGGGTATTGCTGTGGGCTGAAGTTGGACAGCTTGGTGGCAATGAAATACTGGTCCCTGGTGTATCCGCTTGCCTCCAGCGCAATGCCGAGCGACTCCTCGCTCCTGCCCCTGCAGTATGCAGGCGACGTGTCGAAATAGTTCACGCCGTGGTCGAGTGCGAACTTGCAGAGCCGGTTGACTTCCTCCTGGTCGATGATATCTTTGTTTGCGCCATCCTGCATTTCCTGTTCGGTAGCCTTTCGCATGGGTAGCCGCATCCATCCGTAGCCGAGTATGCTGACCTTCTCTCCGGTCTTGGGATTGGTGCGGTATGTCATCTTGTCGGTGGGGACGGGGCCGTCGTGGTGTCCCATGTAATCCACTTCGCCATTGGCTGTGTTGTCGCTCATGCCGCATCCTGCCAGAGCAGTGGCGGCGGCGGCAGTGCCTGAGAGCTTCAGGAATTGCCTTCTGTCCATATCCTTGGATTTCATGTCTGTCTGATGTAATGATGTTTGTATGTGTGTATATGGGATGCAGGCCGTGGTGGCGCCACTGCTATATCTCTCTGTGTACTTCGTGTCCCTCCACGTATATTGCGCTGTATGGGCGTGACGGGCACAGTTGCTCGCAAGCACCGCACCCTATGCACTTCTCCTCGTTGACCACGGGAATCAGCAACAGCTTCTCGCGTGGAATCTCCTTGCCGTCGGCATCCAGCCACCTGCGTCCGTCCTTGTGTACGCCAGCCTGCAGCGGTACCATCTGTATTGCCTCGGCAGGGCATTTGCGCGCGCATAGTCCGCATGGCTCACCATCCGAGACGGGCAGGCAGTTGTCCCTTACCCATACGGCATGTCCTACCTGTATGGCGGTACGCTGTTCCACCGTGACCGGCAATATGGCTCCCGTGGGGCATACCTGCGAGCATACGTTGCACTCGGGGCGGCAATACCCGCGTTCGTAACTTACCTCGGGCTGCATCAGCCTGTCGAGGCTGCTGCTGGGCCGTAGCACGTCGTTGGGACATGAGTTGACGCAGAGCTGGCACGACGTGCAGTGGCTTGTCATATTGCGCAGGGAGACGGAGCCCGGAGGCGTGATGAGTTTGTTCCTGCTTGGCTTGAGCTTGTCCTCAATCACGGCAAGTCCGCCGTCGGTGGTCTTCTCCTGGGCCTTGAGCAGCGTACCTGCTGCCAGCAGGGCTGATGAGGTGATGACGGCCCTGCGACCTTGGTTGACAGCATTATGCTCGCGTGTCGTGGCGGTGCCTGCTGCTGGCTTGGCGGCAGAGAAGGAGATGGCACCCTCGCGGCACTCGCCTATGCAGTCGCCGCAAGCCACGCATCGGCTGTAGTCGATGGTGTGTGTCTTGGTATCTATGCACGCAGACTTGCAGTTTCGTCCGCACTTGCCGCATCGCGTGCAGGCAGATTCGTCAATGCGTATCTTCATGACGGAGTGCCTGGAAATCAGGCCAAGCACGCTGCCGACAGGGCAGATGGTGTTGCACCATGTGCGTCCGCCCCTCCATGCCAATATCGCTATCACGAGCCATGACACGATGGATATGGCAAGGGCGGCACCACTCTTCACCCAAACGTCCACGCTGTATACGGCATAGCTGCCGCTGTTCTCTGCCACGGCTGCCAGATAGTTGTTGGCAAGTTTGTACAAAGGAGCCACCATGGTACCCACTATGCGGCCGTATGTGCTGTAAGGCGCAATCAGTCCTGCTATGTACGAGAGGTTGGTGCAGATGAGGAGGCCTGTCAGGGCGAGAATGCCGTACCTCAGTATGTGCTTCTCCTCAGAATACGAGTATTTGTTCTTCTTCTTCCTGAACCATGCGATGACGTCCTGCATGACACCAAGGGGACATATCACGGAACAGTAGATACGTCCAAACAGGAATGTGAGGGCTACGACAAACAGCAGTGCTCCGACGTTGAGGGCAAGCAGTGCCGGCAGGAACTGTACCCGCGCCATCCATCCCAGGTAGGCGTGTGCCGTACCGGTGAAGTCTACCAGCAGCCACGTGATGAGTGCCCAAAAGATGACGGCGAGAGTGATTCTGATCTTTCTAAGCATAGGAAATGAGTCTTTTTTTGTTAGTGTAACGTATGAATGGAAATAATATGTCTATGGATGATACAATTGCCTCTTTACCTGCAAAACTACACAATATTTTTGATTATCACGGGATAAGTGGCACTTTTTTTGCCTTATTAGTTAAAATTTCAATCTCAACTGGAAGGAAATGTCGTTTTTCCACGAACTGTATATCGTCTGGAGCCCGCTACCCTGCGTATCACGGTCGAAATGCTTGTCCGCTCCATACTTGCATTCCGCCATCCACATCCCATTGGGACTTGTCCACCTTGCCGTCAGTACCATGGTGGCACCCTTGCCGTAGTGGCTGCCCGACGAGACGCTGCCGTAGAGCGATGGCTGATAGAAGTAGATGCGGCTGTCGTAGTCGTAGGTGTCGAAGTATCCTCCGGTCAGGACAATCCTGAAGGATGGTCGTGGCAGGGTCAGCGTGGCGCATTGCTGTATTCCCCAGCCTATCCGCCCGGATATGGTATGCAGACTTGCCGTGGACTGCCATTTCCATCGCTTGCCTGGCGTGGCTGTCCACTGGACCTTAGCCCAGCCATGCGTCTCCATCCCGTCGGCAGACTCCTTCCTCTTCAACCTGTACCGCCCCGAGACGGAATGCACGTTGTTGACGAGGTACCTTGCCTCCAACATCATGTCCTGTCCGGCACTGCTGTGCAGCAACCTATACCTGGGCCAGGCGTGGTAGAAGAAATCAGCGTATGCCGTGAGGGTGAGCCTGTCCACGGGCGAGGCCTTGAGATGCAGCATCAGGGCGTTCTCGTTCTGTACTCCACCACTCTCAGAGACTGCCTTGGCAAGGAACGAATAGTAGCCCATGGAATAGTACCTCTGGATGGCACTCAGCCTGTACCTGCCGTTCACCGTCCACGACATCCTGTTCTGCGTGGCTATGCCTCCCCTGCCTGTGCTGAGAGCCGTCTCGCCTGCCACAGAGAAGCGGCGCATGGCATATCCGTAGCAGACTCCCGTGGAGGAGAAGCGTGTGCCCTTGGGATAATAGGTGCGGTATAGGGCAGTACCAGGGCTCAACCGGCGGGAAAACAACTCTATGCAAGAGGTCAGTCCTGCATGGAAGCCATTGCGCTTGTACATGGTGTTGAGACCAACGACGTTCTGCGTGACCTGCCCTTTCTTCTCCCTCTCGGAACGGCTCCTGTGATAGCCTCCACTGACGAGTGTCCTTACGCTGCCCTCGTCGTCCAGCGTGGCATCCATCTTGCGCGAGGAGGCAAAGATGCAGACGGTCGTCCCCCTGCCGACATCCACCAAGGCAGCAGCGCCACGCAGGAAGTCTGTCTCGTCCATGCCCTTCATGGGGCGCAGGTCGTGCTGCACGTTCATACGAGGGTTTGCCTTGCTTTGGTATATGGTGCTGCCGGCCACCAGTCCCTCGCCAAAACCTATGCGGTAGTCGCCGGCCACCACCTGGCCGATACGTCCTATGTCCTTCAGTTCCACGAACATTCCGTACGAGTCGTAGTATCTTTCCCCGGCATCCTTCTCCATCCTGAGTCCGGCACTGAAATGCCTGCCTCCAATGCCATACCTTATCCTATGGTAGAGGGCATCGCCGGCATAGCCGTCCTTCACCATGTAGCCACGCCTGTAGTATAGGGGAATGTCGACCCTCGTGGAGAAGTCGTTCCTCAGGTGGCTGAATACCTGCCTTGCATTGCGTGCCCTCTTGGTAATAGCCTCGGCACGGACAAAGAGCCTTAGCCACTCGATGGTCTTCTCGTCAACCAGTGGCACCATCCGCAGTTCTCCCAAGGTCTGCATCTCTCCGTGCAGGTAGATGTATGCGTGTATGTTCTCTATCTGCCGAGAGTCGAGGAATGGCAGTTGCGACAACTCGTCGACCGTAGCCGTGTTGATATTGAAGGGGTTCTCGTGTATATGCTTCAGTTCCTCAAGGTAGGAAAGCCTGTCTTCGTCGGTCTCCTCTTCCGGACAGTACTCCGATACGAAATCCTCCCATCCGTATGTCTGTGCCAATGCCTGCATGGGTAAAAGCAGCACCGCATACATCAGTGCCGTGGTCAGGACCTTGCTGCCAATGGTGCTTGCCATGATGTATGCGGTGCGTGATGCAGGGAGAAGCCTGCTATTGCCGTGTGTACTCCAGTGTGAGGTTGCCCTTTGTCAGAGTGAGTTCGGTGTCCGTCAGGAGGTCAATCCTCATGGTGTCGGAGAAGTCCAGTGTCTGTACGTTGCCAATGCTCTTGCCTGACAATATGAGTAGGTCGCCCTGTCTCTCCCACTTCTCGTATTGCAGTGTAGCCATGTTGATGGACGAGGCTGTGCCGCCCTGTTCGAGGGCAAAGCCCTGCGTCATGTCCTCCATGCCAGGTACGGGCTGTGTCCACTCTCCCACGATGTCGGACTGCGTGCAGCCGCACGCAAGCAGTGCCACAGGCATGAGTCTGATGTGCCTTGGCAGGAATGTCTTTTTGTCGTTCATTTTCATTGAAGGATTAATTTGTTGTTGACTTATGATTGTGCTATTGTGTCAGGCAAAAGCCTGTACGATCCTGTCGTATAGCAAAGGTATGAGGAGGCCGCCCACGAAGATGATTGCCATCAGCACATGGCAGATGCGCACGATGATGCGCTGTGCCTTGCCGGTGCCGTCCCATTGGCAGAACTGCATCATGCCCCCGTATACGAGATACGGATATGCCGGCAGGAGGTATACGTCCAGTTTGCCCGAAATGAGGGAGAGCATCGTCAGGGTAGATATGAAGGCGACCACGAAGAAAGCCTGCAAGGGATGGCTCCTCCAAGTGCCCTTGTACAGCGAGATGGCGGTAGCCACGATGCACAGAGGTCCCCAAGGCAAGGTGGTGTACCATGTGGTGACAAGGTAGAACCACCATGGTCTCTGGTGATGGAACGAGTCGACAGCCCTGTCCACGGTCTGGTGGAAGAGCATGTTGTTGATATAGTCGCTGCCAGCCTCAAGGTAGACGCACGTCCACCATAGCAGGCATCCTGCCACGAGAACGCTCCACACACGCCAGTTCCACACCCTTGGCAACAGCCTTGCCTTGCGCGACACGAGCAGATATGCCGATGTAGCCACCAGTGGAATCAGTATGCCGAGAGGTCCCTTGCTGAACAGGGCCATGAACAATGCCATACCCATGTACCAAGATAGGCGCGGCTGTCTGTCAGGCTGGCTGTGAAGCCATTGCCAGAAAAGATACAGGGCACAGGTAATCCAGAAGCTCATCAGCATGTCCATGCGTGCAAAGACCGCCATGCCAAGCTGCAGCCCGCACGTGGCAAGCACCCACCATGCCAGTCGTCCGTTGAAATATTGCGGGGCATACTCCCTTGTCCACCGTTGCATGATGGCGAGTATGCCAAGTGCCGGCACGAGCGAGAAGAGGCATATGACGAAGCGCAAATGCTCGCCGAACAGCCAACGAGCCGACATCAGCAGCCAGAAGTAGAGGGGTGGCTTGTCGGCGTAAGGCTCGCCTTCGAATGTGAACGACCAGAAGTGGGAGTCGCGCAGAGCCTCATCGACGATGGTAAGGTAGCGAAGCTCGTTGCGTGGCGTGAATTCCCTGAATAGCATGACAGGCACGAGTGCCAAGACATAGGGTATGTAGGGCGACAGCCTTCGGGTGAGAGTCTTGATATCCATTGTGTGTGTTATTGTGTATTATGGTTTTTTGCATCGGGGGAGTCGGCTTGCTGCCTGCGTCCTATGACGATATTCCTGAACGAAGCGTATATGCCGACCTGCCCCAGGACGAGAATCCAGTCCTGACGATATATGCCGTAAACTATTATCATGAGCGAGCCTGTGACCGCCATGTACCAGAAGCCCATGGGCAGCAGGCTCTTGCCAAGCCTGTGGCTGTAGTACCACTGGTAGACGAACCTCATCTTGTAGACGAACTGTCCCACCGAACCCCATACGAGTACGTGTAGAGGTACCGCATCGTTGTACAGGAATTGACCTGCAAAGCGAGGTATGTCGTTGGCCACGTATGCCAGGCAAGCGACGGGGATTAGGTAGAGCATACCCACGGCCCACGAAGGTACGTTGATGATGCGGTTGAGCCCTTGGGTACGGAGATTCCACAGGTAGATGTAGAATGACAGGAACTCGCCGAATATGATGGAGAAGTCGTGCCTGAGCCATCCGTAGGCGAACAGCAGCATGGAGCCCATCATGCTGAAGACCCAGAAGAGCAGCGGCGATTCGATCCGCTTGGTCTTCTCGCTCCTGAGCCATTGTACCAGTACGCGGGCGGTGTAGAATACCTGCGCCAGAATGCCTATGAGCGTTGTTGTCATAGATTGTCAGAGGCTATGTCGTACCTTATGTACCTGGACTTCATCCAACGATAGGCAAAGCAGTCGGCAAGCGGACCGAAGAAACGGTTGCTCATGCTGAACTTGGATACCCCAGCCTTACGGGGGAAATGGCGTACGGGTACCTGCTTGACGCACTCTCCCTCAAGCAACATAAGTGCGGGCAGGAATCGGTGCATGCCCTTGAAGAACGGTATGCGCCTTGCCACGTCGGTGTGGAGCACCTTGAGCGGGCATCCCGTGTCGGTGGCAGTGTCTCCCGTCATCATGCGGCGGAATGCGTTGGCTATCTTCGACTGCACCTTCTTCCAGGCAGAATCCTTACGCCCTACGCGTATGCCCGTTACAAGTGCGTATTCGGGGGCATGGGCAAGCAGGAGGTTGAAATCCATGGGGGATGTCTGAAGGTCGGCGTCGATGTACCCCACATAGGGCGAGAGGCATGTGTCGAATCCTGCCTTGATGGCTGCGCTGAGTCCACGGTTGGCGGCAAAGGAGATGTAGAAGAAGTTGTCGTGCCTGCTGCAGATACGCTCGATGCCAGCAAGGCTTGCGTCCTTGGAGCCGTCGTTGACGAAGAGCACGCAGGTGCGCAGGGGTGACTGGAGCGCAAACTCGGACAGCTCCTTCTCCAGCCTCTGCATGTTGTCCTCCTCGTTGAAGACGGGGACAATCACGGTAAACTCGTATGACGATGTCTTGTTCATTGTTGTGTTGGCCTGTTTCCTATATATTATATATAATGTATGCAAATGTAGGTGATTTCGGTTGCATTGCAAAGTCAATGGTGTGGCAAATCCTGTCAATGTTCGCTAAATGTACAGGAAAAGCGTGTTTCCGTAGCGTCGAGGCATATATGGTCGGCGTCACGCAACACAGGGAACTTCTCCCTGAAGCGTCTGAGGCCGTCTACGTCTATCTCCACGGATGCTGTGCCTGCCTTGCCATCTGTGCAGGAGGAAAGCGTATTTCCGTAGGGGTCTATGCACACCGTGCCTCCGTCGTAATGGCAGAGAGGGTCGCTGCCTATGCGGTTGATGCCACAAACGTAGCACTGGTTCTCAATCGCCCTGGCGCGGAGCAGCGTGTCCCATACGTGCCGGCGTGACGAAGGCCATGATGCCACGTACAGTATGCAGTCGTATGAGGCAAGGGTTGGCGAGCCTGCCGCGTACTCATTGCGTGAGAAGGCAGGGAATCTCAGGTCGTAGCATATTTGCAGCAGATAGCGCACTCCCCTCCACTCGGCTATGGTGGGTAAGGTGCCACGTTCGAAGGCATCGCCCTCGCCTCCGTAGGTGAAGGTATGCCTCTTGTCGTAGTGTGCCTCCCTCCCGTCGGGCATGACGAAATGGAAGCGGTTGTACCATTTGCCCGACTCAGGCGTGGCGACGCTGCCGGCTATGGCGGCATTGGTTGCCCGTGCCATGTCCTTCATCCATTGTATCGTGCCTTCAGGGTCATAGGCAGGGTTGCACGGCTTGACGCTGAAGCCGTAGTCCCACATCTCGGGCAGTACATACAGGTCGCTGCCGGGGGTGGACAATATGGCATCCTTGGCTGCCTGCCTGTTTGCGGCAGGTTGTGCCCATGCAATATCCTGCTGTAGGAGAGTTATCACAGTCCCATTTCCCTTATGAGGTGATCTGCCTTGCCCCACTTGTCGATGAGGAACAGCACGTAGCGTATGTCCACGCCTATGCACCTCTGCAGGTCTGGCTCGAAATTGATGTCGCCGGACATCGACTCCCAGTTGCCGTCGAAGGCAAGTCCGATGAGTTCGCCATTGCCATTGAACATGGGGCTGCCGGAGTTGCCTCCCGTAATGTCGTTGTTGGAGATGAAGCACAGGTGCATGTCCCCAGTGCCCTTGTCGGCATACCTGCCCCATTTGCCCTCTTGCATCAGGCTGATGATGTCGGCCTCCAGCTTGTAGTCCTCTATCTCGTCCTGCTTGGCAGCCTTGTCAAGCAGGCTCTGTGCATTGGTATAGTACTGGAAGTGCTGACCCTGTGCGGTGTAATCCTGTATGTACCCGTATGAGAGGCGCAGCGTGAAGTTGGCATCGCTGTAGTGTGGCTCTTCCTGTTCCATTTCCAGCAGGGCCTGTGTCAGCAGGTGCTCGTTGTAGCTGATTACCTTGCTGCTTTCCTTCATGCTCCCGAATATCTCCTGCGACTTGTCTGCTACTTGCTGGGCGTATGTCAGTGCGGGGTCGGTGTCGCGCAGGGTGCTGTCTGCCAGCAACTTGTCGAGGCAGTCGGGACTGGTACATATCGTGTTGGCAAACAGGTGGCGTGCGAAGGCCTTGCAGTCGGCACCGAAATCCCCGTCCACGCTTTGGTAGAACCGGGGCATGTACTGCTCGCCCTTCACCTGCTCGCGGTAGTATTGCATGAGGGTAGCCATGGTGCTCTCGTCGAGCCTGGCATCATAGTCCTTGAAGAACTTGCCGAGGCTTTCCCTCGTGGAAGCTATCTGTGCGCTGTCGGCATCCTGCGACATGCGGTTGAGGATGTTCGCCACGCGGTATATTTCTATTCCCCTGTTGAAGGTCTCGCTGAAGAAGCCTGATGCGCGTATCGCCTCCCTTCGGTCGGCGTATGCCTTCCCAAGGCTTTGGAACATGTCTCCGAAGCGTCTTTGCAGGCTCTCGTCGGCCGAATACCATTTCCTGATTCTCGACTCCAGGTCCTGCTTCTGCCCGATGACGTTCAGTTCCTTGATGGCCTTGTTCATGCCAATGGAGTTCTTCCAATAGTTGCTGCTCGAAGCCCACTTGGAGGCGTACTTGATGGCTACTGCCCTGTCTGCGTCCATGAACTCCTTCCACACCTCCTGCTTCTTGCCACGCACCTGTATGGTGCTGACGTTGCGGGCATTGATGCGTTCGTCTATTCCCCATGAGCTGAGGTATCGGCTGGTGCTGCCGGGGTAGCCCATGGTCATGCAGTAGTCGCCGGGGCGGTAGCCTTCCGTACTTACCCTTGCCCATCGCTTGGGATGCAGTGGTTGGTTGTCGGGGCTGTAATATGCCGGTTCTCCTTGCTTGTCTGCATAAATGCGAAAGACGCTGAAATCGCTTGTCTGCCTTGGCCACATCCAGTTGTCGGTATCTCCGCCGAACTTGCCGAGAGTTTCGGTAGGTGTAAACACAAGCCTTACGTCGTTATAGACCTTGTAGAAACTTACGTAGTAGGCGTTGCCACCGTAATAGCTCTTCACCTGGCACTCCAGTCCGGGATTTGCAGCCGTGTATTCGTCTTCCACTGCCGAGCAGATGCTGTCGAGGCAGTTGTGGTTGATGTCTGCGGCAGGAGTGGATGGATTGGCTTGGTATAGGCTGTCGAGTGCGAGCATCACCCTGCCCGTGCAGTCCTCCGTGCGCTGGAGGAACTTGACAAACAGTCCGTCAACGGGTCGCTCCTCGCTATGGTTGCGTGCCACGAATCCGTTCTTCAGTATGTCGTCTTCTGGGGTAGAGAGTTTCTGTATGGCACCATAGCCGCAATGGTGGTTGGTGAATACCAGTCCATCGGGGCTGACTACGACTCCGGAGCAGAAATCTCCAAAGTCCACCACGGCATCCTTCAGGCTCGTTCCGTCGGTGCCGTACAATTGGCTCTGTGTCAGTTGCAGTCCCAGTTCCTTCATCACCTGTGCGGTCTTACCGTCGATGTTGCTGAGCATCCACATGCCCTCGTCTGCGTGCGAAGGCATGCCTGTAGAGGCGAGAGCGGCGCATGCCACGATTGTCTTCGAAATATTGTTCATGTCAAAAGTTAATAGTAAAGTCCTGTGTGTTGGTTTTTTTCCTTATTCTTTCCTTGGTTTGCGTCTTGCCCATCCCTCCTCGCTGAAGTCGGGAATCTCACCCACGAGTCCGTCGTTCATCATTTTCTCAGCCTTGCGTTGGGACTTGGTTTTCTTCGTCTTGCCCTCGTTGTCTGCCAGGAATTCCATCCAGTCGGCCTTCTCGTATTTCCTGCCCCTTGGCGACGTGTATCCACGTTCCTCTCTCGTGGGCTTGGCTTTCCTTTCCTTCTTGCTTCCGTCATGGCCTTCTGCCTTGGCGTAGTCTTTCCTTGCGCTATCCTTCGGCTTGCTGCCATGATGCCTGCGTTGGTTGCCCTTCCTGCCATTGTCCTGGTCAGCGGGCACGGGGCTGCTGAGGTCGGCAACCACGCTCCTTCCCTTGACGGTGACACCGTGCTTCAGTGACGATATCACCCTGTCGGCATCAGCCTCAGCCACCTCCACGAAGGAGAAGTTCTTCATGAGGTCGATGCGTCCTATCTCGACCTTGTTGCCCTTTACGTTGTTGTTTATCATTGCAATGATTTCCCTGGCGAACATGCCGTCCATCTTGCCCACGTTGAGGAAGAGCCTCTTGTATCCGGCCTCTGCGGTACGCTCGCCTTTCTTGCGTCCCTTGTCCTTGCCCCTGGCCTTGCCGTCGGAGGGAGAGGTCAGTTCGGGCGCATTGGCATAGTACTGTAGGAACCGTCCGAACTCGCGGCTTAGTATGCGCTTGATGAGGTCTTCCTTGTCAAGCCATTCCCATCTCTTGCGCACGTCGTCCATGAAGGGAGCGATTTCCTCCTCGTCCACCTCCACGCGCTCGATGTCGTCTATGACGTGGTAAAGTTGCTTGCTGCATATTTCCTTGGGCTCGGGCATGGTTCCCACGGTGAACTGCTTCTGTATGATTTTCTCCACCTGCCGTATGCGTGGCTTCTCCCTCATGTTTACGATGCAGATGCTTGTCCCCTTCTTGCCTGCCCTGCCTGTACGTCCGCTGCGGTGTGTATACACCTCAACGTCGTCGGGCATTCCATAATTGATGACGTGTGTCAGGTCGTCGACGTCCAGTCCCCTTGCCGCCACGTCGGTGGCAATGAGCAACTGCGTACGGTGCTGCCTGAATTTCTGCATGGTAAGGTCGCGCTGCTGTTGCGAGAGGTCTCCGTGCAATGCGTCGGCATTGTACCCGTCGCGTATCAGGTTGTCGGCCACTTCCTGCGTCTCAATCTTCGTTCGGCAGAAGATGATGGCGTATATCCTTGGGTAATAATCCACTATGCGCTTCAGGGCAAGGTACTTGTCCTTGGCGTGTACCATGTAGAAGATGTGGTTGACGTTCTCGGCACCTTCGTTGCGGCTGCCGACCTGTATTTCCTTCTTGTCCTTGAGGTAATTCTGTGCTATGCGCTCTATCTCCTTGCTCATGGTGGCGCTGAAGAGCAGTGTCCTGTGCCCCTCGGGTATTCCGCCAAGGATGGAGTCCAAGTCCTCCTGGAATCCCATGGACAGCATCTCGTCTGCTTCGTCGAGAACCAGGTAGCGTACGTCCGACATGTTGGCGGCCCCACGTTTCATCAGGTCTATCAGTCGCCCCGGAGTGGCTACGACGATGTCGATGCCGGACTTCAGAGCCCTAATCTGCGGTTCGATGTTGGCACCTCCGTACACAGCCAGTATCTTCAGCGAAGGAAGGAATTTCCCGAACCCTTCCATGTCGTCGGCTATCTGCAGGCAAAGTTCACGAGTTGGTGCCAGTACCAGGGCGTAGGGGCTTTTCTTGCCTTCGGCCGCAATGGATGTGAGGGAGGCTCCTCTCTGCAGGATTGGCAGTCCGTAGGCAGCTGTCTTGCCTGTACCTGTCTGTGCTAAAGCCACCAGGTCGCTGTTCTCGTTCTCGTCGAGCAGGAAGGGTATAACTTCCTCCTGCACTGGCATGGGATGCTCGTATCCCTGTTCTTCGATGGCTTGGAGCAACTCGTTGCCAAGCCCTAATTCAAGAAAAGTCTTCATAATCGGGTGCAAAGTTACGATTAAGCGAGCGAAATACCAAATTTATTTGAGTATTTCCGAGCGAGAGAAACTTCGAACTGAGTTCAAAGTTAGACAAAAATTTGCACACATTATTCATTAAAGCAAAAAAAAAAAGTAACTTTGTACTTCAAAATATGTTTTTTTTGGAAATGAAGACGGGTCTTGTTCTGGAGGGAGGAGGGCTTAGAGCCCTGTTCACGGCAGGTGTGATTGATGTCATGATGGAGAACGGCATCACCTTCGATGCTATGGTGGGTGTGTCCGCCGGGGCTACTTTTGGATGCAACTTCAAGTCGGGTCAGGTAGGACGTGCGCTTCGCTACAACATGCGTTTCCGCCACGACCCTCGATACATGGGAATCCGTTCGCTCGTGAGGACGGGAGACCTTGTAGGAGCGGAATTCAGTTACCATACCCTGCCCGACGAGCTCGACGTCTTCGACAACACAGCCTTCAGGAGCAATCCCATGGAGTTCTACTGCGTGTGCACCGACGTGGAGACTGCCGAACCCGTGTACAGGAAGATTGACGACATGGACTACGAAGGCCTGGAATGGATACGCGCATCTGCCTCCATGCCCATAGTGTCAAAGCCCGTGCACCTTGGGGGAAGGGCTTATCTTGACGGCGGCATAGCCGACTCCATCCCGTTGAAGTTCATGCAAGGGCTTGGCTGCGAGAGATGCGTGGTAGTGCTGACGCAGCCAAAGGGATTCTACAAGACAAGGACGAAGCTCATACCACTCTTCAAGTTGCTCATGCGCCGCTACCCTGCCATCATACGTGGCATGGAGCGTAGGCATCTGATGTACAACGAGCAACTGCGCTATCTCGCCCAGCAGGAGGACCTGGGAAACATCTTGGTCGTTTGTCCCGGCGATGCCCTGGCAATAGGGCGTACGGAGCAGAACGCCAGGAAGATGGAGAGGGCATACCGCATGGGCAGGCAGGAGGCGGCGGACAAACTTGGCAGGATGATGGATTTCCTGTCAAAAAAATGATTAGGATGTTATGGAAGGACGTAGGATAATAGGGATAGGCGAGACGATACTCGACATCCTCTTCAAGGATGGCAAGCCGGTGGCAGCAGTGCCTGGCGGCAGCAGCTTCAACAGCATCGTCAGCATAGGACGTACGGGACTGCCGTGCGCCTTCGTGGGATATACGGGTGCCGATGCAGTAGGCAGGCAGACGGTGCGCTTCATGCAGGAGAACAATGTCGGCACGGAGTATTTCCGTGTGCGCGAAGACGAGAAGAGTGCCGTCAGCCTTGCATTCCTGGCCTCGGACGGAGATGCCAGTTACGTCTTCTACAAGCAGCCGCCCAGCATGGGCGACGACTGGCATCTGCCTCAGTTGGCGCAGGGAGACATCATGCTGTTCGGCTCGTACTACGCTGCTTGCCGTGGCACACGCGCCGTGATAGAGCAGATGCTCGGCATGGCTGAAAGGAATGGGGCGATAGTATACTACGACCTGAACTTCCGGCGCAGCCACCAGCATGAGTTGCAGGCGCTGATGCCTGCCATACTGGGCAACTTCGGCAAGAGCACGGTGGTAAGGGGTAGTGCGGACGACTTCGAGGTAATGTATGGAACGCGCGATGCGGAATATATCTACAGGAACCACATAAGTGCACGTTGCCCCGTCTTCATCTGTACGGCAGGAGCGGGGGCGGTGACGGTGTGCACGCCCAAGGGCTGCACCAGCTTCGACGTGCCGCCAGTGGAAGGGGTTGTCAGCACCGTAGGTGCAGGTGACAACTTCAATGCCGGCTTCACCTGCGCCCTTGTCCGCGACGGCATACGCAGGGAGGACATTGCCACGCTTACCCAAAGCCAGTGGGAGAGGCTCGTCGCCACGGCAAGCCTCTTTGCGGCAGAGGCCTGCAGGAGCACGGACAACTACGTAAGCCGCGACTTCGCCCTCGGCATGGGATTGGCAAGTCCTACTTGATTACCACTATCCGGGTGACGATGGCCTTCTTGCCCTCGTAGTTGTTGGCTATCACATGGTAGATGCCGGAGGCTACGCGTTTTCCCTGCCTGTTGCATCCGTTCCATGTAAACTCGCCACCCAGCGAACGACCGCTCCATACGAGTTGTCCGCCCGACGACACAATCTTCACCTCTGAGTCCATCGTCAGCCCGCGAACCACTATGGGGCCGGTGTAGTCGCTGCGGACCGGGTTGGGGAAGCACAATACGTCGTCTTCGTTCAGTTCCGATGCCGCTTGCGTGGCGTCGCTCATGTAACTGCACAAGCCCTTTTCCGTAGCGAACATCACCTCGCCCGTAACGGGGGAGACGGCAATGTCCTGTATCGAGTTGCTGAGCAGTGGAGAGTCTTCGGCCGTGAAATGGTGGATGGTCTCCTGCCCGTCGGCGGAGACGAGGAATGCGCCGCTTGCCTGTGTACCTATCCATTTCCTGTTGGCTCCGTCTATTGCAATGCAACTGATTGACACGCCGCTGAGCAGATAGTCTGCCAGTCCGCTGCCATCGTTGCGGTTGATCTTGACCTGTGTGAAAAGGTAGTTGTTGTTGAATATCTGCGACAAGTCGTCTGCCACGAAGAGTCCGAGGTCGGTGCCGAACCACAGCCTTCCGTCCATGTCCTCTGCCATGCCGTAGAAATATTCGGGCGCATAGGAGGTGCCGTCCTGGTTGGTGATGGTGGAGTGCAGTATGTGCTTGTCGTCCTTCACGTTGTCCAGCGTGCCCTTGGTGTCCAGGAAGAACAGCCCCCTGTGTCCGCTATTGTTGGGCTTCCATCGGCACGATGCCACTACGATGCCGCTGCTGTGCATGACGTAGTTGTCGCAGAGGGAAGAGTTCTCGATCTCGTCGTAGTATAGTGCCGTCCACTTGCCGTTGTTCCTCAGTATCCGGACTATGGTATCTGTCTGGGAGTTGAACATCCACAGGTTGCCGTCGCCGTCGTACTTTAGACCTGCGCACGAGACGTAGTTGAGTTTCTTGGAACTGAGTGGCAGTATGCTCTGCAGTGGCGAGTTGTTGCAATTCCACAGGTTTACGAACTTGGCGTTGCGGTACTCGCACAGTCCGTTCCTGTGCAGCGAGGCAAAGTGGTGGGTTGGGTCGTCGGGGTCTTGCACCACGTCTGTGGTGTTCGCCAGGTTTATCTTGGGGTATAGTGTTGGGTCGGGGTCGGTAAGTTCCTCGAAGTTGGTCCATACGCCGTCCTCGTACATCATCGTGGTGGGTTCGTTGTATATGGCATCCGTGGTGTTGATGCCACCTGTCACGAGCAGTCTTTCACCCACCCATTTGAGGTGGTATGACAGGCTGTTCTTGGGGCTGTTGGGCTGTATCGGGGAAGTAGATGGAACGTACTGCCCGTCTGCGAACTTGTAGCCCCTGAGTCCGTTCTTGCCGTCGGCCACCCAGTATGTGCCTGCACGATAGCCTACTCCGCTCCACGTGTTCACCTGATTGAGGGTTTTAAGCGTTCCGTCTTGAGATATGGTGTATATTCCCAGTCCCTTGCAGCACATTACTTCGTCGTTGACGATGCCGAGGTAGAGGAAGTTGCCTCCGCTCATGACCTTTGTTTCCTTAGTCTCGACGTTCACGGAGAGGAGTTGCGAAGATGTCGTGACGTACATCATGCCGTTGAACCATACCATGTCCCTGATGTCGCTTTGTTCCGAGACAAGTTCCCAGTTTGCCGCAAGGTGCTTGTCCTTGTCCTTAGCGCATCTGTAGATGCCCGTCGTGGCAGCCAGGAATATGTGCGTGTCAGAGGTGGCCACGGACGTACAGTTGAGCGAGAGTCGGAACGAGTTGGCAAACGTCGCGCTCTTGAGGTCAGCTTCCACCATGCCGAATCCGGTGGCCAGGTATGCCGTCGGGCCATCCATGCAGATGCCGGTCACCTCTTTCCCTATGACGGACTTGTCCATGAGGGCTGGCATATTGTACACGTTGTCGTCGGCATCCAGCAGGTCGACGTTGCTGTTGGCGTACACTATCAGGAGCCTCTTGGCCTCCTTGCTGTAGCCGATGAACGAAATCTCCACGTCCGAGAGGTTGCGTATGTTGTCGTAGAGCCTCACCTCCGAGTCTTTGGTGTCGTATGCCATCAGCTTGTCCTCGGTGAGCGTGTATATAATGTCGTCTGCCATGGCAACCTTGGTGGCGGAGAAATAGCTGGGGAACACGTTCCATGTGCCTATCTGCCTGGCGTGCAATGCCGTGGGGAGCAGCATGGCGAGCAGCAGTACGGACTTCCTCAGGAAGTCTGCCATCTTGGCGATGGCCCGCCCCCTGTGGCTAATGGCGTTCTTGTCCTCCTGCCTCATTTGCGCGAAGGATAGTCCTCCTGCCTCGCTGGGTGCAAAGACGGGGTCGTAGCCGAAGCCCTCGTCTCCCGTTTTCCCGTGCAGGATCCGTCCTTCCACCACGCCCTCGAACAGATGCTCCCGTCCATTCCGTATCAGGGCTATGGCCGTACGGAACCGCGCCTTGCGTGAATCAGCATTGCCCAGCTTGTCGAGCAGGCATCGTATGTTGGCGTCCGAATCGTGGCTTTCGCCATATCCGTTCATGCTGCCGAACCGTGCGGTGTATACTCCTGGCGCGCCGTCCAGTGCCTCCACCTCAAGGCCTGTGTCGTCTGCAAAGCAGTCCAGTCCGCACCTGTCGTGTACGTACCGTGCCTTCTGCAAGGCATTGCCTTCCAGTGTGGCAGATGTCTCGGCCAGGTCCTCGTTGAAACCGATGTCCGCAAGTCCAAGGACGGAATATTCCTCACCCAAGATGTGCCTAACCTCGTCCAGCTTGTGGGCGTTGTTGGTAGCCATGATAATTCTGGTCATTTCTTTATTTTGTCAAATCCTTCGCCGAATACGCCTTCCACGTTGCTCATGGACACGAAGGCGTTGTTGTCTATTATTCTTATGAGCGAGAAGATGTCCCTGCTCTCGTTCTTCTTGGCAAGTATCAGCAGCACGGGCCGCTGTTCCTTGCTGTAGAATCCCTCGCCGTACAGCACGGTCACTCCGCGGTCGAGTTCCTTGTTTACCTGCATGGCTATCTCCTGGTACTTCTCGCTCACGATGATGAACTGCACGCTCTGCCTGGCTCCGTTGATGACATAGTCGAGGAAATTCATCGCTATGAGCATCGTCAGGTAGCCCACCACCATGGTCTCGATGTTGCGGGAGATGAAGTAGCTGCAGCCTATGATGGCAAGGTCGAAGGACAGCATGAGCCTGCCCAGCGATATGTTCCAGTACTTGTTGATGCTGCTTGCCAGTATGTCCGTACCGCCCGTGCTGCCGCCGCTGAGGAACACCATTGCAAGCCCAAGTCCCTCGATGAGTCCGCCTATGACGCAAGCCATGAACTTCTGGTCGCCGATGATGCGGGTCAGCTGTTCCTCGCCCGAGGGTCCTATGGTGGTGATGCTGTCCTGCATCACTCCTATCAGGAAGGAGATGATGAGTGTGGCGAGGATAGTGCGCAGGCAGTATTTCCACCCCATCACCTTGGCACCTATCATCAGCAGGAATATATTTATAATAAGGTAGGAATAGCTGGGGTGTACGCCGGTTGAATAGTATATCAGCGTGGAGATTCCGTTCACTCCCCCGCTAATCAGCTGGTATGGGAGTAGGAAGTACACGTATCCTACGACATAGATGATGATGCCGACAAACATGAGCATGTAGTCCTTGCTCATCTGCCATATCCTTGTGTTGGTTATCTTGTCTATCATGCCTTGATTGCCTTGAATCCGTTTCCGTATACGCCCTCGGCCCTCGACTGCGAGACGAAGGCATCGGGATCCGTTTCCTTTATCATCCTGAGAATCGTTACCGACTCCCGCTTGTGTACAATGGTTATCAGCACCTTGATGCTCTGGCGGCTGTAGTAGCCCTCTCCGTTCATGGACGTCACGCTGTGGCAGGTCTCGGTGATGATGCGCTGGCTGATTTCGTCGGGCTTGTTGGTGAAGATGATGAACTGCACGTCCTGCCTGGCACTGTTGACGAGCATGTCCAGCACGTATGTGTATATGGCAAGCGTGACGTAGCCGAACACCACCATCCGCCAGTCGTGGAAGATGGGCCAGCAGGATGCTATCACGAGGAAGTCGAGGTAGAGCAGCACCCTGCCGAGCGAGACGTTCCTGTACTTGTTGATAATGGCGGCTATCACGTCCCATCCTCCCGTACTGCCCCCGCTGAGGAAGACGATGCCTATGCCCAGGCCGTTGAGGACGGCCCCAAGCACGCATGCCATGGAATCCTGCCCCTCGCCGAGCAGCTGCATCAGCGTGCCGTCGTCCACCGTCATCATATCCTGTCCCAGTTGCAGATAGGCGGACAATGCCAGTACGGCGTACGCCGTCTTTATGGTAAACTTCCATCCCAGCTGCCACAGGGCGAACACCAGCAATATGCCGTTTGCTATCAGGATGGCATAGCTCATGGGGAATCCCGTGACATAGTAGACTATGGCGAACATACCTGCCATGCCTCCCGTAGTGATGTGGTAAGGGAGCAGGAATGCCGCCCAGCCGAGCGAGTAGACGGCCATTCCGAGATTGATGGCAAGGAAGTCCACTACGAACTCCCATATTCTGTGATAGCTGATAGTGGGCATTATATCAGGATTTTGGCTTGATGACGATGTTGACTATCCTGCCCGGAATGGCTATCGTCTTTACCACCTGCATCCCCTCCAGATACTTCTGAGCCTCGGGTGCGGAAGTGGCGGCGGACACCATGGCATCGGGCGTAGCGTCGGCGGGGAAGTCCATGGCAAAGCGTACCTTGCCGTTGAATTGCACTCCCAGTCGTACGCTGGTCTCCACCAGGTATTTCTCGTCGAAGCCGGGCCATTGTGCGTCGCACACGCTGGTATCGTGCCCCATGGCTTCCCAGAGTTCCTCGGCAATGTGGGGGCAGAATGGAGCGATGAGCACGGCAAGGGGCTCCAGCACCTGCCTGCTGGTACATTTCTGCTGTACGAGTTCGCTGGTGGCAACCATGAATGCGGGTATCGAGGTGTTGTACGAGAACTCCTCTATGTCGGCACTCACCTTCTTGATGAGCTTGTGCAGGCTCTTCATGTTCTCGGCGGTTGGCTCGGTATCGCTCACCTGCAATGCGCCATCCTTGTTCCAGTATAGAGTCCAGAACTTCTTCAGGAAGCGGAAGCATCCGTCTATGCCAGCCACGTCCCAGGGCTTGCTCTGCTCGATGGGTCCGAGGAACATCTCGTACAGGCGCAGTGTGTCGGCACCGTAGTTGTCGCAGATGTCGTCGGGGTTCACCACGTTGTACTTGGACTTGGACATCTTCTCTATGGCTTGCGACACGACGTAGTGCCCGTCGGCGTTAAGCACCATCTCGGCATCCCTGAATTCGGGCATCCATGCGCGGAACCTGTCCACGTCCAGCAGGTTGCCGTTCCTCACGGTGCTGATGTCCGTATATATGGGGTCGGCCTCCATGCCCTGGTAGAAATAGCGGTTTTTCTTGGCAGCGTCGTCATACCGCACGTCGAGCAGGTCGTGGCTCACGTACTGCTGCGTACCCTTCAGGCGGAACACGAAGCTCGACCATCCCTGTATCATGCCCTGGTTGATGAGTTTCTGGAAGGGTTCCTCCTTCTTGCTGATCCCGAGGTCGAAGAGGAACTTGTTCCAGAAGCGGGAGTAGATGAGGTGTCCCGTGGCGTGCTCGCTGCCGCCTACGTAGAGGTCTACGTTCTGCCAGTATGCTGCCGCCTTCTCGCTGACGAGAGCCTTGTCGTTGCCCGGGTCCATGTATCGCAGGTAGTAGGCGCTGGAGCCGGCAAAGCCCGGCATGGTGTACAGCTCGATAGGGAACACGGTCTTCTCGTCAATCAGGGCCTTGTCCACGATCTGCCTGCCCACCTCGTCCCATGCCCAGATGCGTGCGTTGCCCAGCGGTGGCTCGCCGGTCTCGGTGGGCAGGAACCTGTCCACCTTGGGCAGCCTCACGGGGAGGCAGTCCTCGGGTATCATGGTTGGGATGCCGTTCCTGTAGTATACGGGGAATGGCTCGCCCCAGTACCTCTGTCGGCTGAAGATGGCGTCGCGCAGGCGGTAGTTCACCTTCACCCGTCCCAGATGGTGCTGGCTGACGAACCGCTTTGTCTCGGCTATTGCCTCCTTGATGCTCAGTCCGTTAAGGCACAGGCTCTCGCCATCGTATGCCACGCTCTTGTCTTCGCTCACGGGGGAGTTGGTCACCGTGCCCTCCTTGGCATCGTAGCTCTCGCTGCTCACGTCCGCTCCCTCCACCAGGGGGATGATGGGCAGGTTGAAGTGTCTGGCGAAGGCATAGTCGCGGCTGTCGTGTGCCGGGACCGCCATTATGGCACCCGTGCCATAGCCTGCCAGCACGTATTCCGCAACGTATATGGGGCACTTGTCTCCCGTTATGGGGTTGATGCCGTATGCGCCCGAGAAGACTCCCGTCACGGTGTGGTCTATCATGCGCTCGCGCTCGGTGCGGCTCTTTACGTATTTGACGTACTCGTCCACGGCCTCCCTCTGTCCGGGAGTGGTCACCATGTCCACGAGTTCGCTCTCCGGTGCCAGCACGAAGAAGGTGACGCCGAACATGGTGTCGGCACGTGTGGTGAAGATGGTGAATCTGACATCGCTGTCTGCCACGCTTATCTGCACCTCCGTACCCTCGCTGCGTCCTATCCAGTTCCTTTGCGTCTCCTTGATGGAATCGCTCCAGTCGATGGTCTCCAGTCCGTCCAGCAGTCGTTGGCTGTATGCACTGACTCGCAGGCACCACTGCCGCATCCTCTTCTGTTCCACGGGATAGCCGCCACGCTCGCTCACTCCGTTCACCACCTCGTCGTTGGCGAGTACGGTGCCCAGCTTGGGGCACCAGTTCACCATGGTCTCGCCCATGAACGCCAGCCGGTAGTTCATCAGCACGTCGCTCTTCTTGCGTTCGTCCCATGCGTTCCATTCCTCGGCGGTGAAGTGCATCTCCTCCGTGCAAGCCACGTCCCAGTCTCCGGTACCCTCGGTCTCGAAGTGCCTTGTCAGTACGTCAATGGGCATGGCCTTCTGTGCCTTGTTGCAGAAGAAGCTGTTGAACATCTTCTGGAACGCCCACTGAGTCCAGTGGTAGTAGTCCGGGGTGCAAGTGCGCACCTCCCTGTCCCAGTCGAACGAGAATCCGATCCTGTCCAGTTGCTCGCGGTAATGGTCAATGTTCTGGAACGTGCTAATCTCAGGGTGTTGTCCTGTCTTTATGGCGTGCTGTTCGGCTGGCAGTCCGTAGGCATCGTATCCCATAGGGTTCAGCACGTTGTAGCCTTTCAGTCTCTTGTATCGTGCATAGATGTCGCTTGCGATGTAGCCTAAGGGGTGTCCTACGTGCAATCCTGCTCCGCTTGGATAGGGGAACATGTTCAGGACGTAGAACTTCTTGCGTCCCTCGTCCTCGGTCACCTTGTAAGTCTTGTTCTTGACCCACATGTCCTGCCATTTCCTTTCTATCTCTCTGAAATTATACTCTTTTGCCATTTCTTTATTATAATTAATCCTTTTTCGGGTTCAAAGGTACGAATAAGCGAGCGAAATACCAAATGACGACAAGCCGAATGCAATGAAAAAAGCAATTTTTGCATTGCTGAGGTGCAAACCGACGAACGAGCGAGCGGAGAGCGGAGCTTGCTCCAGCTATCCCGAGCGAGGAGGAGGAAGGCTGACAAAGCCAACCGAACGAGGAGGAGGAAGCCGTAAGGCACACCCGCTTGGAGGGAGTGATTGCCTCTATTGAATATTCTTGACAGTCCCTTAGGTTTTCTCGTCGAGCGGCAAGCAATGCTTCATGCACTTCCTATGCGATCCGCAGGTTTTTCCTCCCGAGGGAAATATTTTTTCCTCCCGAGAGAAATATTTTTTCCTCCCGAGGGAATGATTTTTCTCACGTGTGGTATGCTGTCAACTGGTCTGCCTGCAAATCTGCTTGCATATCCGAAAAATTCATACAAAACAAAATGTATATCCTCGGCAGGCATATCGGAAACTTGGCACGGAGGCGTCACCCGTGCGCCAGCAGCAGGCTATGCCTTCCTCGCTCACGGCCGGGATATTCAAGGTGGGTTTTGCTCCTGCCCTCGCTCAGCCCTATTCTTTACCGTCGTCAGAGGTTGTCCGGCTACGACCCCCAGATGGAGGAAAACATGACGTCGGCAGCCTGTTTTTGACGTGAGCATGATGCTGGCACTGTCGCCAATGATGAAAATGGACTATAAAAACGTGCAATTAGAATAAAAAAGATTTGCAATAGTGGAATTATAATGATAAAATGACTATATTTGTGCTACTTTAGTGACAAAAAACAAAGAACCACAACCTAAAAATTATAATAATCATAAAACTACAGAAACCATGGCCGTAAAATTCTATCAAAGCGAAAACCAAGTGCCCCTGGAGATGCACAAGGTAAGGATGATTCAGAAACTCTCCCTTCTGCCCGTAGAGGAGCGATTGAAGAGGATACAGGAAGCGGGCAACAACACCTTCCTGCTGCAAAACAAGGATGTCTATCTGGACATGCTCACCGACTCCGGCGTCAACTGTATGTCCGACAACCAGTTTGCGGCATCCATGCAGGCCGACGACTCGTATGCAGGCTCGGCAACGTTCCTCCGCGTCAAGAAAGCCATCAAGGACGTGTTCGGCACCGACTACGTGCTGCCCGTACATCAGGGCAGGGCTGCCGAGAACATCCTTGCCGAGGCCTTCTGCGCCCCAGGCAAGGTTGCGCTGATGAACTTCCACTTCACCACCACCAAGGCTCATGCCACGCGCTGTGGCGCTACCGTCGAGGAACTGATGGACCCCAAGGGACTCATACCACAGAGCGACGACCCATTCAAGGGAGACTACAACCTGGAGAACCTCCGCACCCGCATCGATGAGATAGGCAAGGACAACGTGGCGTATGTCAGGGTAGAGGCTGGGACCAACCTGATAGGCGGACAGCCCGTCAGCCTGGAGAACATGCTGGCCGTGACGGACATCTGCCACGAAAAGGGAGTGCTCTCGGTGCTCGACGCTTCCCTGCTGCAGGACAACATATATTTCATGAAGACGAGGGAGGCACGCTGCAAGTACATGGAGGTGGGAGACATCTACCGCCTGCTTGCCGACCACTTCGACCTGATTTACTTCTCAGCACGCAAGCTCAGCTTCTCCAAGGGCGGCATCATCACGTCCAAGGACGAGAAATGGTACAAGGCCCTCATGACGTACATCCCACTCTACGAGGGATTCCTGACGTACGGAGGTATCGACGTGCGTACCATGGAGTCGATGGCTGTGGGGCTCTACGAGTCGCTCGACATGGAGTACATAAGCCAGGGACCCGAGTTCATCAACTACCTTGCCCGCGAACTGGATGCGTACGGAGTGCCCGTGATACTGCCCCCGGGCGGCCTGGGGTGCCACCTCAACGCCGGAGCCTTCGTCCCCGACATGCCGCACAACCAGTACCCCGCAGCTGCCGTGGGTGCCGCACTCTACATTGCCGGAGGCATAAGGGGCATGGAGCGAGGCACCGTGTCCGAGCAGAGGGAGCCTGATGGCACGGAGCGCTATGCGGAACTCGAATTGCAGCGACTGGCCGTACCGCGCCGCGTGTTCACGCTGTCGCAACTGAAGTACGTGGCCGACCGCGTGAAATGGCTGTGGGACAATCGCAGCCTCATCGGAGGACTGGAGTGGACCGAGGAGCCGGAGGTGCTGCGCTTCTTCTTCGGCCGAATGAAGGAGATTGGCTACTGGCAGGAGCAGCTGGCAGAAAAGTTCCGCAAGGACTTCGGCGACAGCCTGTAGGCAACGCCACGCAATGCAACTCCCCCATTCCCGTGCCAAAGGGAATGGGGGAGCTTTCGTCATGACGTGTGCGGCATTTTCAGAACGCCACCTTGTGTCCGTCTGTGATATAGATGCCTTTGCGTGAGGGCGTGCGGTACAGCCTGCGTCCCTGCAGGTCGTAGAATGTGCCGTCCGCTTGCCATTGCGAAGGAGCCTTTCCCAGTCCGTCCTCGACGTCTGCGTCAATCTTCTGTATGCGGAAGTGGTCTACCTTGAACCACCCGTGGTTGTCGGTGGTGGAACGTATGCCGTCCGGTTTGTAGTTGCTGCTGCGTATGCCCACTTTCAGGCTCTCGCCCTCTGCCACGTCTACTATCACCTGCATGGGTTTCAGCGTCATCCTGCTCGACCCGCTGGGACTGTGCCCCGCGAAGGTGTTCGACTCTCCGGCAGTGAGCATGGAGGGCAGGTAGTCGGCTTCCGAGCCGTAGTATTGCACGTTCTTGTTGGCAAAGAGCCTGCATGTAGCCATCTTGTCGTTGAAGACGCCGAGGTTGCATGTCACGAGATACGTGCCTGGCTCGATGCCGGAGGCAGGAATGGTTTGGTAGAACTCGTAGTTCGTAGGCATGGGTGATGAGGCTGCCCAGAAGGTGTTGATGCCGTAGATGTGCTTGGCATCCTGGTTCACTCCCCACGAGTTGCCTTTCAGCGTGCCGCTTGACCTCCATCCCTTGGGATAGCCTCGTGTGGTGAGTCCGGACTTGTTGAGGACACCAGCTGAGTTGTACTCGAAGTCGGGGTTCACGAGGAGGCTGGCTGTCAGGTCGCCATCGCCTGTGCCGAATGGTATGCCGGCAACTGCGCTCACCGTAAGCCCGGGGTCCATGAAGTGGATGCGCACGGGAACCTCCTTGTCCCTGTCGCTGACGTAGTGTACCGAGGCAGGGTAGTAGCCCTGTGCCACGGTCTCGTCCCACACCGAGGTCATGGCTCCCACCTTGATGGATATGGTGCTTGCCGCGGCTCCGTCCACGGAGATGGCCGCACGCAGGTCGTAGGTGGAGTTGATGGGGAACGTGGGCAGGCATCGTGCCTGGATGACGTTGAGCCCCTTGCGTACCGGTACGCTGTACTCGGCATACGGGGCTTGCGACGTGGAGGCGTAGGCGTTCATGTCCAGTGGCCATACCGTTGCGCTGGCTCCCGCGACGCCCAGTCCCCGGATGCTGACAACGGATGTGCTGCTGCTGGTGAAGGCATCGCCCGGTATGATGGCTGCCTGTGGTTCGGCGAGCGTACTCTCGACGGGAGAGACGTCCGATGCCGAGGCCACCTGTGGCATGAGGTGCTGGCTCCAGTTGTTGGGCTTGTAGTCCATCATGCCGTTCCACTTGCCAGCCGATATGCCCGTGTTGTATTTCGCCGTCATAGACACTATCTCGTCGAAGGCTTCCTGTGCCTGACGGGCATATTCCATGGCAAGCTTTTCCTGTCCTACGTGTGCGTATACCATGCTCTGGCTTGCCCTGAGCAGTTTGATGTTCTGGTCGGCACAGGCCAGGACGGGATATTCCAGCAACTGGTAGTAGGCATTGCGCAGGGAGGTGGGTATGCGGCTCCTAAGGGCTACGGTACGGTCGTATATCCTCTGGTACTGCTCTATGCGCTCGTCTATCTGCTGGTTGGAGAAGTCGAAGTGGCACAGTTGCACATGCTCCGGCTTGGCGGCTATGCCGAGACGGTAGTACTCCATCTTGATGTCGTAGATTTCGTCGGCGAAGTCCTCCCCGAAGGTACGTGCCGCCCATTCCCTGGTGTATTCGTGTGCCTTGCCGGGCTGCCAGCTGTCGATGTCCCAAGCCAGGTCCATGCAGAACTCCAGTTCCTCCTCTGCCGGCTTGATGTCGCCCACGTTGATTATCCACTGGTTGCGCACGCCCTGGTCGTACGCCTTGCTCAGCTCGTAGCTGCAAAGGGTGGGCGAGATGGTGCTGAGCCATAGGTAGGAGGCCGGCGTGCCCCAATAGGACAGATGGTAGTAGACGGCATTGCCGCCCGGGCGTGCCTGCTCGTCGGGGGAAGGCAGCTGGCGTACGTACCCATGGTTGTCGTCCACCCACATGAGGGTAACGTCGTCGGGGACCTTCAGCCCCAGGTTGTATACGTCCAGCACCTCCTTGTAGGGGATGAACACCTGCGGAATCCTCGTTGGGTCGCCAAGCGAGTCCGTTATCAGCTGTCGCTGGTATTCGAGCACTTCCGTCAGAGCCTCCTTGCGTGCGGCGGCAGTAGAGTACCCGTTCATTCCGGAGTCGTGCAGACCCCTCATGCCCAGGGTATATATCGCATTCTTCCCCCTGCTCTCTCCTACGCGGTCTGCCCAGTATCGTTTCACCATGTCGCGGTTGGTCAGCCAGTTCCAGTCTTCCTCTCCTTTCCCGCCATACTTGCTCCATTCGTACACGTTGTCCCTCAGCATCTGCTCGCAGTGGCTCGACCCCATGTAGATGTCGTATTTGCTGATGAGAGGGATGTTTGTCTTCTCGAACCAGAATGCCCTGGACCCGGCATGCATGGCAGGCCACAGCGTGTTGGCCCTGAGGCGTAGGAGCAGTTCCATTATCTTGCCGTAAGTGACGGGACCGAAGTTCTTGAGCGAGGTGTCCATCTTCCTTGCTGCCCAAGGTCTCAGCCCGTAGTCCTCGTCGTTCAGGAAGATGCCCCTGAACTTCACCGATGGCGAGCCTACGATGGTCTTTCCCTTCGTGGCGTACAGGGTGCTCTTGGTGGCTGGTGTCACGTCTGCCCACCATATCCATGGCGACACGCCCATCATGCGGCTCAGTTCGAATATGCCGTATGCCGTAGCCCTACCCTGCGAGCCATATATCACGAGTGCCTTCTCTACGCCCTCCATGGGGTCGTCCACCACCTCCATGCCGTACGACTCCCATTTGTCCTTCACGTCGCCTACGTCTATCTTGCCCGACTCTATCATGGCGTCTATGTACTTGTTGGAGCCTATGGTGCCGGCTATGATGGGGTTCCTGCCCTCGGGCATGGACTTGTACTGTATCAGCGTCTTCTTGCTTACCGCCTTCACGTCCGACACTAAGCAGGCCAACGCCGTAGATACCACCTCTTCGTCGTCGGGGTCGTACAGTATCACGCACTTGTCGAGGGTTTCGCTTCCAGTGATGGTGAAGCATCCGTCTTCCGGTGTGGTAACGATGCGTATGGGTACTGCCCTCGTCAGTATGGCAAAGGCGGTCAGCATGGCTGTTGTCAGTAGTCTCTTGTCCATGATAATTGTGGTTTTTGGTTAAAATAAGCGTAATGTATACGTGTATATGGTTGCAAAAGTATGCAATTCCCGCCAAACAGCCAAATATTCCTTGCAGAAAAATCACGAAAGCCCCATTTCCGCACAATGGCAGAAATGGGGCTTGGCTATATTAGGCTACGGATGTCCTATGGATTCGGAATCGGCAACACCGCTTGCCGCTTGCTATTCCGCTATTACCGAGAATTCCGCACCGCTGGCAAACTCCGCCCCGTTCTGGCTGCTGAGTGCCGTAAATCGGAGGAAACGCGCCTTGTGCGGCTTGTCGAACATCACCCTCTTTTCCTTCAGGTTGTTCTCGAACGTACCCTTGCATACGGGGTCGCTCCATGTCTTGCCGTCCTGGCTCAGCTCTATCTTATACTCCTTGATATTGCCGTTCGAGCCGCCGTCCTGCCTGGGCATGTAGCAGAATCCCTTGATGTTGCGCATCTCGTTGCAGTCCAGGTCTATCCAGTGAGGATATGTGCCCACGGTGATGCTGTACATGGTATGCCAGATGGTGGATGGGTCGCCGTCCACAAGGTTCTTGGCAACCTCGCCCGCAGGACCCTCCTCGCTGCTTACGTATACTACCTCCACGGGTACGCTCTCTATGCGGTCGAATCGTGCCGTGGTCTTTACGGAAGGTTCTGACTCGTACCATGCCGTGACGATGCCGCCGCCTCGCAGGTTGAAGCTGCATGGCTCTCCGTCCGCTGGATTGCATACCGTGACGGGAGATGCCGACTTGCTCTCGCCCGTGACGTAGCATATCCTCGACGGCATGTCCTTGTCGCCATGTATGGTCACGATACCCGAGCGGTCGCGTGAAATGCTCACGGGGCATGGTATGTCGCAGGTTGCCTTGGATAGTGCTGTGAGGTCGTCGCCGCTGCCCACGGGACGTATGATGAACTTCATCTGGTGGAGCGAACCCATGACGCGGTCTTTCTGCAACGGTCCGCCCTGTCCGCAGCTGTTGCCCCCGAGGCCCGTCACCTGGCAGTCGAGGTGCAGGTAGGTGCCGTCGCTCTCAGGCAGTTCGTGCGGGTGTGCTGCAAGTGTCATTTGCAGCGCGCTCCATGGCAGGGCAGAGGTGGACATCGTGCCCGGGCATGCTATGAAGATGGCTCCATTGCCCGTCTCGTCCTGCAGCGAGCACCAGCGTACATCCTCGCGGTTGCCCATGCTCTGAGGCTTGGGGAAAGCCACGAACTGCTCCCCTACGGTGCCGGCGTAGAGTCCCACGAACGAGCCTGTCTTGCGGTCGGCATAGTTGTTGAGCGGCCCGCGCCCGTAGTAGGTGTAGCGGTCGTAGTTGCGTGGCAGTCTCATGGCATACCCCAGCCTGGGCAGCACCACCGAGGGGTCGCTGCTAACGATGCTGGCTGCCACTGATATGCTGCCGTCGGGGAATACCGTGTACCGCTGCATTGTTGTGAAGTGGAAGTCGTCCTCCTTCATCTCCGCGCCGTCGGCGATGCTCTCGAAGGGTGCGCCGGCCTTGCCTGGTCTGTGCTGCACCTTGCCCTTGCATGGTGCCTGCGAACGTATGGTGTAGACGATGCTTACGCAGCCGTCGCCCTCTGCAAAGACACGCGGAGCGGCAGATTCGCCTATCGTCCTGTGCCGCAGGTTGTAGAGCCCGTTGGCAAACCATGCTCCCCTTGCCCAGTTGTCGTTGTCCACGGGGGCGCGGAAAGCGTCGAGCTTAGGCCCGTTGCCGTCTGCCAGCAGTGTCTTGCCTCCGTAGGCCAGGCTCTGTATGCTGCCGTCTTCGTTGTTGAAGACCACCTTCCAGTCCTTTCCGCTTCCGCTGTCAGGTGTCACCACGGTATACCGTCCCTCGACGTTGAAGGTGGCCTTCCGGCCTTCGCTGGCAGTCATGGCGTTCCTTGTAGGTTGTGTGGGCAATGGCAGTTGCTCTGCCATCTGTACGTATCCGGCCTCTGCCCATGGCATGCTGTTGGTGAGTAGGAACTCTACGTTGAGGAAGTACTCGCCGCCGTCGTCCAGCGACTTGATGTCGAAGGGCAGCCTGTACGCCTTCTCAGTGCGTGGCTCGTGTGCCATGCGGCTTGTGGAGAAGAGTCCTGATTGCTGTTCCCTGCCGTCACGCATCAGTCGCCATTGTATGAGGTAGTCGTTGAGGGTGGTGAAATAGTTCTTGTTGAATATCCTTACTCCGTTGTTGTCCCAGTCTGCCCTGACTCCTACGTTCTGGTACACCTTCTTTACCTCGTAGTATTGTGGCTTGGGTGACAGGTCGGGCAGCATTATGCCGTTCATGCAGAACATGCCGTCGTTGGGCCAGTCGCCGTGGTCGCCGCCATATCCCATGTATCGCCTGCCGTCGGGGGTGTATGTGTCAATGGCCTGGTCTACCCAGTCCCAGATGGCTGCGCCGCAAAAGTAGTTGGTAGACTCCATGGCCTCCCAGTAGTCTGCGAGGTTGCCCAGGGAATTGCCCATTGAGTGTGCGTATTCCGAGATATGGAAAGGGTACTTTACGCCTGCCGTGCCCTTTGCCACCTGCCTTACCCAGTCCACGCTTGGGTATTGGTTCGAGCCCATGTCCACGATGTCGTTGTTGCGCTCGTACTGTACGGGGCGGCTCGTGTCGTACTGCCTGATGGCATCGTATGCTGCCCGGAAGTTGTCGCCGGGGCCTGCCTCGTTGCCAAGGCTCCATATCACGATGCTCGGATGGTTGATGTGTGCATGTACCATCTCCAGGTTGCGGCCTACGTGTGCTGCCCTCCATTCCTTGGGGTGTGACAGCGATGCCTCGCCGTAGTAGTACTGGTGGCTCTCGATGTTGCATTCATCCTCCAGGTAAAGCCCGTACTTGTCAGCCAGGTAGTACCAGTAGGGGTCGTTGCTGTAGTGCGACAGCCTGACGTGGTTGATGTTGCCCTGCTTCATCAGCATTGCCTCGTGCAGCATCTGCTCCCTTGTGATGGCATGTCCCAGCGAGGGGTTTGTCTCGTGCCTGTTGACGCCCTTCAGCTTGACGGGCTTGCCGTTTACGTAGAAATACCTTCCGGCCAACCCGAACTCGTCTTCCGCTGCAGGGGTGTCCCTGATTTCCACGGTACGTATGCCGAAGTAGGTGCTTGCTATGTCCACCGTCTTGCCATGGGTGTCCTTCAGTGCCGCCACCAGGACGTATCTGTATGGGGTCTCGGCGTTCCACGTCCGTATGCCGATGAGCGAGATGGCATCCTGCGCGTCCTTCCCGGGATACTTGCCCACGAGCCTCTCTATGGAGTCGCCGTACAGGGCTACCTGATAGACGTAGTAGTCGATGGTGCGTGCGGCCTCCTTCTTGCCCAGGTTGCGTATCTCGGCGTTCAGCCTTATCTCAGCCTCCCTGCCGTCGGTGGATGCCGTGGTCACTGCCAGGTCGCGTATCTGCTGCTCGGGCATGGCGGTGAGGTAGGTGCTGCGGAAGATGCCGGGCAGGCGGAACATGTCCTGTGCCTCGAGGAACGAGCCGTCGCTGCTGCGGTACACTTCCACGGCGAGGGTGTTGTCCCCCTTCCTGCTGACGTATGGCGTGATGTCGAAGGAGGCCGTGTTGCGGCTGTTCTTGCTGAACCCCACATACTGTCCGTTGACCCACAGGTAGAAGAAACTGTCCACTCCGTCGAAGTTGACGTACACGTGCCTGCCCTTCCAGTCCTTGGGTATGGTGAAGGTGCGCCTGTATGAGCCTACCTCGTTGGGGTATCGGTATGTCGTCCATCGCTTGTCCTTGGGCTGTCTCATGACGCCCTCCCTCCAGTCGTCCGGCTTCACCTCGTGATAGAAGATGACGGGCTGGTTGACGTATATGGGCACTCCGTATTTCATGGTGCCGTCTGCCTTCAGTCCCTGTACGTTCCAGCATCCGGGCACGGTGATGTCGTCCCACGAACTCACGTCGTAGTCCGTCTTGTAGAAGTCGGCGGGCCTTTCCTCGGGGCTTGATACCCAGTGGAATTTCCATGTGCCGTCGAGGCTGCGGTAGTAGGTGCTGCCGTACGGAAGCACGTTCTTTGCCTCCTCAATGCTGGCAAAGGAGAACATGTACGCTCTGGGTGCCTCCTTGCCCTGTGACAGGGATTCTGGGCTTTGCCACTCGGTGCCGTTCGGCTGTGCCATGCAACATACGGATAGCAGCAGTGCTGCCAAGGCAAATGTAGTCTTCATGGTTGGTAAAGTTATGTTGTGTTGTGTTATGTTATCTTGACTGTTATAGTTCTCGCTTTATCCTTTCGGCTATCTCCTGGAACTCCTCTGGCGTGAGGCTGAGGTGCTGGTTGGTGAACCTCATGTCCGCCTCGGTCTGCATGGGTACGAGGTGTATGTGGGCATGTGGCACCTCAAGCCCCAGTACGCATTGTCCTACCTTGGCGCAGGGGAATGCCTTCTTGATGGCTATGGCTACCTTCTTGGCAAAGACCTGCAGCCCTGCCAGTTCCTCGTCAGGGAGGTCGAAGATGTAGTCAACCTCTCTCTTGGGTATGCACAGGGTGTGACCTTTCTGCAAGGGACTAATGTCGAGGAATGCCAGATAGTGCTCGTCCTCGGCAATCTTGTAACAGGGTATTTCTCCTGCAACTATTCTGCTGAATATTGTCATGGTGTACTTTATATATATTATAATGTATTATATATTAAGTGTGTGCTGAGGTCGGGCAGTCTTGTCAGTCGAAACTGATGCTGAGTATTTCCAGGTTCACCATTCCTGCCGGAACTTTCACTTCCGCTATCTCGCCCACCTTCTTTCCGAGCAGTCCCTTGGCAATGGGAGTCTCCACGCTAATCTTGCCGGCCTTCAGGTCAGCCTCGGTCGCACTGACTATGGTGTACTTCATCTTCATGTTGTTCTTCACGTTGCGCAGTTCCACGGTAGACAGAATCTGCACCGTGCTTGTATCCATGTGTGTGGTATCTATAATCTTTGCTTCCATGATGGTCTTCTTCAGCATGGCAATCTCGGTCTCGAGTTTGCTTTGCCATTCCTTGGCTGCATCGTATTCTGCATTTTCAGACAGGTCGCCCTTGTCTCGTGCCTCGGCGATAGCTGCGCTGGCGGCAGGGCGGTCCACACTCTCCATGTGTTGTAGTTTGGCTACCAGTTCGTCGTAGCCCTTCTGTGACATATAAGCCATAATTCTATTTTGTTTTATTTGTTAGTACTCTTCTTTGTTTTATGGCATGAAACCCTTGCTCTGGCATCTGCCATGGCAACGTGGAATCATGCCCTCTTTCTTCCAGAGAAAATAAAAAAATGAAGAATCCCAGCCTTCGGGCTGGAACCCCTATTATTCCGTTTTCTATGGTTTCCTGCTGCAAAGGTACGAATAAGCGAGCGAAATGCCAAATATTTCTTGTAAAAATATATTGGCATGCATGTTTGCAAACAAAGTCCCTCAATGTGCGTGTTTGTAGGCGACCTCTTTCCTGCCGTCCTTGATGTATATGCCCTGTCTGGGTTGTCTGCCGTCTGGCATCCGCCTTCCGTCGAGGGTGTGTATACCTGTATTTGAAGGACTGTTTTGCCCTGCACCCTGGATGCCCGTCTCTCCGCTTGCCACCTCCACGGTAAGCGAAAGTGCCGTGTTGCTGTTGTCGATGCACGAATTGGCAACCGTTCCCACGTGGAAGAGCCTGGAAGAGGTGGCTTCAGCCACGGTAGCGTACTTGTCCACCCCCTTGCCGTCCTCTTCGTCACCTCCGATAAAGTCGATGCTGTATTTGCCGGGGGCGGTACCCTGTGGTACGGTCACGAGGAACGTCACCTTGATGGAGTCGCAGCCGTTCCGCCAGCAGGCAGATATGTTCTTGGGTACTTGCCTGACTGTCTGGAAGGCGTGCCACAGGTATCCCTCCCTTGGGCAGGCAGAGTTGTAGAAGGAAGCCAGTTTGGGGCACTCTGCCATGTCGTGCGAGGAGTCCACCTTGCTGCCGTCGCTGTAGTACACCCAGTCCTCGGCATATTGCCTGTGTGCTCCCTGTGGTGTTTCCACCGTCCATCCCTCCGGAAGCCTGATGCCTGCATACGACCAGTCGGTCACGAAGTTCTGCACGTTCGAGCCGTCGTCCACTACGGTGAAGCTTACCTCGAACGTAGAGCCTGACTCCACTATTCTCGGAGCATGGGTGGACATCAGCCTGTAGCAGGATGTCAGTACGGCAAGTGCCACGATGCTGGCAGCCGCGTGTCGTCTGTAATAGTTGAATCCCTTCATTTGTCGAATATGGCTTTCCAGTTGTAGATGCGGAAGAAGAACGGCCTGTAGAAGTCGGCACTTCCCACGGAGTTGAAGTTATCTCCCCAGTCCTTGGCATCGGTATTGGTGGAGAATACGAGTTCGCCTTCCCTTGACAGGCTCTGGTGCAGGTGTGGCATGTAGAAGTTCTGGTAGGTGCGCTTACCCTTCTTGTCCAGCACGTACGGCATGGTCCACAGTTGGTGGCATTCCTCGAACGGTCCCCAAGGGTGCTTGCTCCTCATGATGTATACCTGCTTTGAGAAGACGAAGCCCTGTGCCGTCATGTAGTAGTAGTCTCCGTCCTTGAAGACCCACGCCGTTGACACCGACTGGCTGGAGATGGCTGAGCGGTTGACCTCCTCTGCCGTTGGGTATGTGTCCTGCCAGTGGAACGTCCCGTCCTCGTCGGCTATGTAGTATTCCCATTTCGACCGCAGGTCGTGCGTCGTGGTGCGTGCCACTACCGGCGAAGAGGTATTTAGCAGGTCTGCCTCGTTTTTCTTGAACTGGTTGCAGGAATAGAGATATGTGTGTCCGTCCTCGTCTTCCCATAGTGTCTGTCCGTATCCGATGGGGTCTTTCTCGAAGAAGGAGTGGTCGACGCTCAGCAGCTTGAGGTAGGTGTCGTCGCCAGACTTGCCTTCCAAGGAATATATCGCCAGAGCCCTGTTGTCGGACTGCATCAGGTTTTCCGTACCGTTGTATACTCCTGCCCACAGCATCTGCAGCGTGCCGTCCACCACGGTGGCGTCCCCTGCCCAGTACAGGTATTGCTGGTCGATGTCGCCCGCCTTGATTTCCGCCTCGGTCTTCTCGCCCTTGGGATGTCTCAGGTGTGTGCGGCAATGGTAGTAGCGTTCCCTGGACGGGTAGGTCTTGTTCACCCAGTCGGCAAGCCATATTAGGTTGCTGTCGTCCGTACCTGGCAGCCCGTCCTCCCCGGAGGTCTGCACCATGATGCTGTTGCGTGGGAAGTTGCAGTTGCCCCTTGCCCTCGTTGCGCTCGTTGCCCGTCCGTAGAAACTGTCGTTGAACGACCAGAACACATTCCCGTCGGGGAGCATCGTGGTCTGCACACCGTCGCCTCCGTTCCATCCCAGCGAACGTGTGAACAGGGCATCATATAGCTTGTCCTTGTACACGTAAACGTTGTGGTTGGCATTGTTGTGCGGCATCAGTTCCAGTTTCCATGCCTCCTCCACCTTGGGGACTTGCCATCTTGTGGTGTCTGACTCCACCTCGTGTGTCATGTCCTGTGCATGGACAAGGGCAGGAATGATGGCGGACAGTAGCAGCAAGGCCTTCCTTCCTGCCAGCCATAGCAACAGGATGCAGGCTGCCGTACATGTCGCCATGGTGACGAATGCCGCGGTCTCGCCACCCAGCATATCGGTGTACGTGACGTCCGCGGCACGCTCGCCCAGAACGTTCATCTCGATGCATGCAACGGAGTTGTTCACGATGTGTATTATGGTAGTGAGCACTATGTTTCCTGTCCTATAATAAATGTATGCCAGTATCAGGCCTACGATGCAGGCAAAGGGTATCTGTGCCGGGTTGAAGTGTATGATGCCGAAGCATACGGCAGAGAAAGCCATAGCCTTCCAAGGTGCGATTCCACTGCGCAGCATGCTGCCCTGGATGGCTTCGCGGAACAACAGTTCTTCTGTCACAGGACCTGCCACTGCTATGGCAATTAGGCCGACAATATTTGTGGATAGCCCCATCATGCTGTCTTCCAATATGTTGGGTAGGTCCATTGTCTCAGAGAGCAGGTTCGTGGCAAGTATGCCCGACAAGGCTGCCAGTACGGACAGGAGGCTTGTCCTAAGGTCGAGGGTCTTCGTGGAGAAGGTCTCTGGCAACCTTATCATGTGCATTTTTCTCCACACCATCAATACTGTCAGTATGTTGGCAAGAATCAGTGCCGTGCCGAGGAGGGTTGGAGAAGGGGTATCGCTGCCGGTAAGCAATGCAAAGGGGGCTATGGCAATGCCAACCAGGGCTTGCATGAGGCCGAAAACCAGGATTGCGAGCAATGATTTGGCGTAAATGTTCATGGGCGTTGCAATGTATTGACGTTTCAGTATTCTATCTTGTCTGTCTTGGCATCCCACGCCCGGAATGCCTTCAGGGCGAGTTCCCTCATCATCATCCGTGTCGGGATGGAACGCTGTGAAGTCTCGCGTGCTATTTCCTCGTATATGAATTTGTCGCTGAAGTCTATGGCCTCGGCATCCTCCTTGGTGTTCCCGTAGAAGATTTTGCTGATGCCGGCCCAGTATATTGCGCTCAGGCACATGGGGCAGGGTTCGCAGCTGGTGTAGATGGTGCATCCGTTCAGCCTGAAGTCCGCTATGTTTCGGCAGGCTTCCCTTATGGCACTCACCTCGGCATGGGCTGTGGGGTCGTTGTTGGCTGTTACCCTGTTCACTCCGGTGGCGATTATCTTGCCGTCCTTCACTATGACGGCTCCGAAGGGTCCTCCCCCGTTGTCCAAGTTCTGTATGCTCAGCTCTATCGCTTTCTGCATGAAGGCTTTGTCCTGCTCGCTAATGATGGCGTCTTCTGGTTTCATAACGGTTCAAGTCTAAAGTGTACTTTCGTCGTCCCATAAAGGTTCGGCTACGCACTATCTATATTTCCGACTACAAATATACGGAAAAATAATGGTAAGGGAGTGTCATGCCATCAGAAAAAAATGGAAATAACCCAAGTTTGATGCCCTATTAGCAGTTTTTCCTGTATTTCACAGCTTTGCGATTTTCATTTGCGGTGCTGTGTACTACAAACTTTTCTCGATTCTGATTTTTCTGAAAGGCATCTTCTTGTACTTTAGTCGTTCGTAAATATCATCTGCGGATTTGTTCGGCTCGCTGCATAGCCTCATGTGCACCTTCTCTCCCAAGTTATTTGTGGCTTCCGTATTGACTGCCTTCTGGGTTGAGAGCCGCCGGACAATCTCTGTCCAGTAACATGCCTCACCCGTTTGCTTGAGCTTGCAGCGGATGGTGTTGGCTATCCAGTATGAGAGTAGGCCGAGGAAGAGGTGGTCATCCGAGCGGTCATCCTTCTTGTGATGTATGGGACGCAGGTTAAGGTCGGTCTTCAGCTGTCGGTTGGTACACTCAATCTCACGGATCAGGTTGTAATAGTCCCATGTGGTCTTCTCGTCAAGCGTGGGTACGTTCGTGCGGAGAAAATAGATGCCGCTGTCCCTGTCCACGTTCTCCGGCACGGCTATGCGCCACTGTATGTCTGCCATGTTCTTCGGACTCTTTGCATCATCTGGTATGTAATACCTCAAATCCGCAACCGCCCTCATAATATGACACAGAGGTCAAAAAGGTAGCGGCACTGTGGCAAGAGGGTGCAACATATTTTCCAATGTCAAAAAAGGAACATCTCAACCATGGTTTTGACCACCCCTATTTTCTAGTCCTTTTTCGAGGCTTAACTTATGACCGACGTCGGTCTTAACTTATGACCGGCCTTTGTCACTACTTAA
>SFXD01000075.1 GCA_004559785.1 bacterium
TTCATAAAATTCATAATGGCAATTATGTTTAGTTCTTCCTCTGAATCTCTCTCTCACTCCAATGCCGAGTCATCTGGTATGGTGAGTTCTTGTAGGTTTGCAGGGCTTCCATTGAAGATGTTGAAATCCACATCACCATTGATGCTGTTCAGCTTGCCGCAGTCGGTATGTTGCCAGAAGGCCCACTTGCCATTGTATTTCATCTTGTCTACATAATAATGTGCAATCCACAAGGGGTACTTGTCAAACTCGGGCGTGTCCAGTATCGTTGTACGGAATTTGTAGTTGGCATATATTATGGGATTCACGCCATAGTGCCTGCCCACTATTTCCAGCCATGTCCTTACGTCGTTCCTTATCTGTTCGTCGGTTAACTTGCCCGTGCTTTCCACGTCGAGTACCGGCGGAAGATCGCCTGGCACGAGATGAACCGTATGTAGATAGAACTGAGCCTGCCGCCTGATGTCTACGCCCGGTACATAGAAATGGTAAGCTCCTCTGATAAAGCCATTTTCGGCGGCTTGGAAGAAGTTTTCATTGAAGTCCTCGTCCATCAGTTTTTCCCCTTCAGTAGCCTTGATGAAGACAAACCTTATGGGGTCGTTGTTGATGGATTCGTTGCGTAGTTGCTCCCAATTGATTCGTTTCTGGTAGTGGCTTATGTCTATGCCTCTTACGTTATAGCCCTCGGGGTATGTAGGTTCGCCATACATTGCCTTCCACTTGAAGCTGAACGGTCCGACGAAGAAATAGTAGAATAAGAATACGTATGCCACTATTATCATAAAGGCTCCGAGCGTGAAGGCTATCCTCGACCTCCTGCCATTAGCCTTGGTCCTGCCTCTTTTCCTTGTAGTTCTCGCGTTGCCTTGCCTCTTTCCGGTTTTCGCCGCGGACGGCTTCTTTCCGGTATTCCTTGCCTGATAGTTATCTTTCTTGTCCAAAGGCATTCCCTATATATTGCTATGCAGAGGAAAGAATCCCCTCTCCTATCCTGAGTGATGGCTCTGGCATGAGAGAGAGGGGAATCTTGTATCGCTTACGTGTGTTTATTTCTGCTCCAGGGCGAGAGTCCGGGTACACTGGTCGCACACTTCGGTCGGTCCCCAATACTGGATTGGTCCCGGATAGATGTAGCATGTGTCCTTAGCCCACTCCTCGCGCTTGCTAGCAAAGTACTTGAAGGGTGCGCCGTCCAGTTCCACGAGGGCCTTGCGTATTACGGGCTTCATGGCTCCGTTGCGTCTCTCCATGTTCATCATCATCGTGATGGGCACTCCGCCTGCTATCCATTCGGCTGCGGGGGCGGTGGTATTCTTTATGACGGACATGTATCCTGTCTTGCCATTGGAAATAAGACGGCTGGCGTTGTAGCCGAGGCTGTAGCAGTAGTCGGCATCGTAGTTTGACGGTGCTGCACACCTGCCTTCGTATCCGAAGAAATGGTGCTGTGCGCTGAACTTGCCATTGTACTTGCCTTCAGCCTTCCATGCCTCAAGCTTGGTTGCCACCATGGCAGAGAGCAGCTTCTCGGTTTCGATGAGTGACACCTGTACGTTTCCATGTGGGTCGCGGTCAAGGCAGAGCTGCCTCTCTACGTCCTTCGGCAGGGATTCGAGCACGGCGAGGTTGTCTGCGGCGATATTGCCCTTTACGAAGGCAACCTGCTCCTCCTTTGAGGCGAAGACGCGGCTCTCGCCAGTAGTGGGATCCGTGAGTACCTCGTTCAGTTCGGCTATGAGCTTCTTGATTGCCGGGATGAACTCGATGAGTCCCTCGGGAATCAGCACCGTTCCGAAGTTGTTGCCTGCTGCGGCACGTTCGGCAACGATACCTGCAATGTACGTTACCACGTCGTCGAGGCTCATTTCCTTGGCCTCCACCTCCTCCGATATGAGGCAGGCGTTAGGCTGTGTCTGGAGTGCGCATTCCAGGGCGATGTGCGATGCGCTACGCCCCATCAACTTGATGAAGTGCCAGTACTTGCGTGCGCTGTTGCAGTCACGCTGGATGTTACCTATCAGCTCGCTGTACGTCTTGCATGCCGTGTCGAAGCCGAAGGAGGTCTCTATCTGGTCGTTCTTCAGGTCGCCGTCTATGGTCTTGGGACAACCTATCACCTGCACTCCGTACTTCTTGGCAGCATAGTATTCGGCCAGGACGCAGGCGTTGGTGTTCGAGTCGTCGCCGCCGATTATCACGAGGGCCTTGATGCCGAGCTTGCGGAGGATCTCGATACCGCTCTCGAACTGGGCTTCCTTCTCCAGCTTTGTCCTTCCAGAGCCGATGATGTCGAATCCGCCGGTATTGCGGTACTCGTCGATGAAGGCATCCGTGAATTCCACGTACTTGTGGTCAACCAAGCCGCCAGGTCCCATGAGGAAGCCGTAAAGCTTGCATTCGGGGTTCAGCGACTTCACGCCGTCGTAGAGTCCGCTTATTACGTTGTGGCCTCCGGGAGCCTGCCCGCCGCTCAGGATGATTCCCACGTTGAAGGGAGCGACTGACTTGGCCTCACCCTGCTCGAACGTGATGACGGGCATTCCGTACGTGTTGGGGAACATGGCCTTGATTTCCTCCTGGTTACCGACACTCTGTGTAGCAGCTCCCTCTACCGCCGTCACAGGACCCTGCAACGCCTTGGGAAGCTTGGGCTGATAGGCAGAACGGGCTGCCTGCAAAGCACTTTTTTCCATAAAGTCTATATAATTTACTTGATCTATATTTATTTTATGCTGCAAATTTACGGAAAATGTTCCTATTTCGGATAGCGTGGCAAGGAAAATCGTTGCGTATGGCAAATTTTGACTTCAATTTTTGCGTATTCTTGATTTTATGTATATCTTTGCCAGTCAAGAAAGCGACAATTTCAAGTAATTATCAAGTAATAATAATGAAACGTAGGACTCTTAAAAGGATTATAAACAATAGGTGTGGCGAATTGTTCGCATGTGTATTGCAAGCCTGCCACAACAACGATGCGAAGGCGAACGAAGACAGGGATAAGGCCATCGCACAAATCATCATGATGCAGGATGACCTCGTCGCAAGGCTGTCGCATGTGGAAATAGGCAGCACGAGGCTGTTCTTCAAGAAGTTGCACGCCGACTTCCACGAGGCAGAAAGCAAGATTGCAGACATGATAATCAAATTGCCGTGAGCATCCTGCAATCAATTTGCCATAAGATACTGTTCGACTGGGCAGGGTTCCGAGTGGACATAGGCGTGGAACTGCCCCGTAAGTGCATCATCGCCCTTGCCCCGCATACCAGCAACTGGGACTTCATCATAGGCGTGCTATACAGCAGGGCAACGGGAGTAAGGAGCCTTTTCCTGATGAAGAAGGAATGGTTCTTCTGGCCCGTGGGAATCTTGATGAGAAGGCTCGGAGGCATACCCGTATACCGCAACCATAGATTGCACACCACCGACATCATTGCCGGGCATGCCAGGAAGGCCGACGTATTCCGCCTGTGCATCACGCCGGAGGGAACACGCAAGGCAAACGCGGAATGGAAGAGAGGCTTCTACTACATCGCATTGAAGGCACGCATCCCAATCCTGCTCTATGGGCTGGATTATGGGCAAAGGAGGATTGTGTGCAACAAGACCATCTATCCCGACGGCGACGTAGAAAGGCAGATGGACGAAATAAAGGAGTATTTCAAGGGGTTCACCGCACGGCATCCCCGAAAATTCATCGTATGATGAGGGATGCTTCCAGATACATATTGGCAATGCTTACCCTGTTGGCAGCTTCGTTTCCCGCGACGGCACAGCAGAGGACGGAAAAGGTACTCAGGAACGAATTGTCCGGATACTTCTCCGCATACAGCAATCCCGCATATTCAAGCAACGACAAGATAAGCATAGAGAAGATTACCGTAGACAGGGAGACGAGGACGCTGTCCATATTTGTCAACGAGGGATTCTCAAGCCAACCCTTCACCCCGCAGCTCGTAGCCACCATCTACGACGACGTAAGGGCAAGGCTGAGGGCTGAATACAGAGGTTTCAACCTTATTATATATGCACAGGGCAAGAGGATACAAGACCTGATACCCGTATCGCTACAGGCAAACCCCGACTCTGCACGTATCTACCGCTCGCAAATGAGAAGGGGCAATCCTTGGGTGACCCCCATGAGCAACCCATATAATATAAATAATGTATTGGGAGGCTCACACCTATGCGTATGGCCAAGCCACGGCAAGTACTACCGAAACGCAACGCAAAAGTGGGTGTGGCAAAGACCGAGGCTCTACTGCACGTCCGAAGACCTGCTGACGCAGTCATTCACCAACCCATACCTCATCCCAATGCTCGAAAACGCTGGTGCCGTGGTATACACGCCACGGGAAAGGGACTGGCAGAAGGCCGAAGCCGTGGTGGACAACGACCACCCCGACATGCAGGGAACATACCGTGAGGAAGATGGCAAGCATCCGTGGCAGACTTCCGGCACAGGCTTCGCACACGCCCAGCAGTATTACTACGATGGCGACAATCCCTTCGAACAGGGTACGTGCAGGATGGTGGAAGCCGTCAGCGGAGGCCGCCAACTGAGTACCGCCGTATGGCAGCCACAGATCCCCCAGGAAGGGGACTATGCCGTATACGTCTCGTACCAATCCCTGCCGGGCAGCGTAAGCGATGCCGTCTACAGCGTAAGGCACCAAGGCATAGCCACGGAGTTCCGCGTCAACCAGCAGATGGGAGGCGGAACATGGGTATACCTCGGCACTTTCCGCTTCTCGGCAGGATGTAGCAAGGACAATTGCGTGGTCCTCTCCAACCATAGCGACTATAAGGGTGTGATAACTGCAGATGCCGTGCGTTTCGGTGGCGGCATGAGCAACGTCGTCCGTGGGGACACCACCTTGGCAGAGGCTTGCGGAAGCGGCTTGCCACGTTGCCTTGAGGCTGCAAGGTATACCGCTATGTGGTCGGGCATCCCTCGATGGGTATATTCCGTTAAGGAAAACGACGACTATGGGGACGACATCAATTCACGTCCCCTATCTGCCAACTATGTGGCACGAGGCAGCGACTACCTCCCTGGCGACAGCGGCATATCAGTGCCCATCGAGCTTTGCGTAGCCGTACATAGCGATGCCGGAGTCAGGAGGGACAGCTCGTTCATAGGGTCGCTCTCCGTATACACGTCCGACTTCAACGAGGGGCTTACCGCAGCAGGTTTGTCACGTCTCACGAGCCGCGACCTCTCCGAGTCAGTGCTCACGCAGATTGATTCCGACATGAGGCGCAAGTACGGCTCATGGAACAGGAGACAGATGTACGACCGCAACTATGGGGAGACGCGCGAGCCCCAGATACCAGCTATCATAATCGAGATGTTCAGCCACCAGAACTGGAACGACATGCGCTATGCCCACGACCCCTCCTTCAAGTTCAGCCTCGCAAGGTCGATATACAAGGGAATTGGCAGGTACCTTCATTGCCTCCACTGTAAGGAAGGCGACTTCGTGCCTCAGCCACTGCCCGTCAGCGACCTTTCTGCCATCGTCAACGAGGCAACGGGGGAAATCGTCCTCAACTGGCGACCTACCGAGGATCCACTCGAACCTCTTGCCATGCCTTCCTCCTACGTGGTATATGCCAGCATCGACGGGAAGGGCTTCGACAACGGGACGCTGACCCACTCGCCCACCCTGACCTTGCCGGCAAGGGAGGGTGCTATCTACCGCTTCCGCATTGCAGCCGTCAACGATGGCGGCCGCAGCATGGCAAGCGACGAGGTCTGTGCCATATTCGGGGGAAAGGACGCACCGAGAATACTTGTTGCAGATGGATTCAACCGTACCTCTGCCCCACATTGCTTCGACATACAGGATTCTTGCGGGTTCGACATGGATTACGACCCTGGGGTGATTGACGTGCGCTCGCCTGAGTACTGCGGATACCAACTTGGCTTCGACAAGAACATGTCGGGCAAGACAGGTCCCAACGGCCTCGGATACAGCGGAGACGAACTTGAGGGTATGATACTGGCAGGCAACACACACGACTACTGCACGCTACATGCCAGGGATATAGCTTCCGCTGGCAGGTACAACATCAGCAGCACGGCACTTTCCGCATTGCCATTCATTAGGGTATCGCACTTCCAACTCTTGGACATCATCTTCGGAGCACAAAGGTACGACGAGAACGCAGTCAGCAGATTCAAGACCTTCACCATGCCTACCATGGAGATAGTAGAGGAATACACCCGTGGGGGCGGAAACGTACTGGTCAGTGGTGCATACATAGGCAGCGACATGTCTTCGGAGGAAGAGAGAGAGTTCACCAAGAGGGTATTGAAATATGAAGGCGTGGGTACCGTCAGGGCAGACAGCATCCCCTATTCCATCGGAGGAAACAACATATCGTTCAGCATATTCGACTCCCCAAGCGAGCAGAACTATTGGGTGCGTAGCGTTGATATCCTGTCCCCTGTCTTGGGTTCGTACTGCACCATGCTCCACGGCAAGAATAGCGCATCCGTAGCCATAGCATACCAAGGGGAAGACTACAATGTCATGGCGTTCGGCTTCCCCATAGAGTGTATCAGGGAGACGGAAAAGCGCAGGGCGATAATCACTTCGGCAGTACCCTTCCTTATAGGCACCCAGTAAGGCGGTGCAACCTCCCCCACAGGACCACAATAACATATCGAACCAATAGAACTACTATTACATCTATCCCCACTTCAACCAACAGAACAATTAATAAAAATACTTACATGTACAAGATACTATGCAACATGAAGGCCTCCAAGAGCCTTAGCATCGAGGAAAGCCACATGCAGACGATAGAGAGGTACTCACTATTCAGCGACCTTCTCGACAGCAACGGGATTGTAGACGACAACGTGCTCGACAAACTGAGGCTCAACGTGCGCTCTCTCTTGGCAAGCAACAGCCACGATGCGGAACTACTGGACTTTTGCCAAAAGGTATTGTTCCACGACTGGATGAAAGCCTTTGGTCTTCACCAACTGATACTGACATATATCGAGTGGCAGAACGAGAAACTTGAAAGCCTGAAGTCCGAACTGGAGACGGAGGCGGAAGCCTGACGCATGGCAAAGGAATACAGACAGACTGATTGGCTGCCCACTACCCGGAAGGAAATGCAGATGCGCGGATGGGACCGTGCCGACGTCATCCTCTTCAGCGCGGATGCCTATGTCGACCACCCTTCGTTTGGGGCAGCTGTCATTGGCAGGATCCTGGAGGCGGAAGGGCTGCGCGTCTGCATAGTTCCCCAGCCTGACTGGCATGGCGACTATAGGGACTTCCGCAAGCTCGGACGGCCACGGCTGTGGTTTGGCATAGCCCCGGGATGCATGGATTCCATGGTCAACAAGTATACCGCCGCAAGGAGGCTCCGCAAGGAAGACGCATATAGCCCCGACGGACGACACGACCTGCGCCCCGAATACCCTACCATCGTCTACTCCAGCATACTTCGGCAACTGTACCCCGACGTGCCTATCGTGTTGGGAGGCATAGAGGCCAGCATGCGGAGGGTGATGCACTACGACTACTGGCAAGACCGCATGCGGCCAAGCATCCTCGCCGACTCGCCTGCCGACATCCTGATATATGGCATGGGCGAGAAGCCGACGCTGCGCATCAGCAGCCTCCTTTCCGAAGCCCTCTCATCCTCGCACCCCACCCTTCACTACGACGAGGCAGGAGAGGCCTACGCCACATGCGAAACCCTACGTGCCATGATGGAAGAGCATGGCAACGTGCCACAGACGGTATGCATCTACGACAAGGAAGCAATACCGGGAGGCATAACGGACGACGACATACTCTTGCACGGCTACCGGGAATGCCTTGCCAACCTTAGGCTCCATGCCGAGAACTTCAGGCACATCGAGGAGGAAAGCAACAAGGTGGCAGCCTCCAGGCTCATACAAGAGACCAACGGCAAATACGTGGTGGTATTCCCCCCGTATCCGCCCATGACGCAGGAGGAACTCGACCATACCTACGACCTGCCATACACACGGCTGCCACACCCTAAGTACAAGGGCAAGCGCATACCAGCCTACGAAACGGTAAAGTTCAGCATCTGCCTTCACCGAGGGTGCTTCGGAGGATGCGCGTTCTGCACCATAAGCGCACACCAGGGCAAGTTCATCGCAAGCCGCAGCAAGGAAAGCATCCTAAGGGAGGCAAGGGAACTGACACAGCATCCCGAATTCAAGGGGTACATCAGCGACCTTGGAGGCCCAAGCGCAAACATGTACATGATGCATGGCAGGAACGCAAAGGCGTGCACCGCATGCAAGCGACCCTCGTGCATACACCCGGAGGTGTGCCCAAACCTGCATGGAGACCATTCCCCGTTGCTGGAAATATACAGGGAAGTAGATGCTATACCGGGCGTGAAGCGCAGTTTCATAGGAAGCGGCGTCAGGTACGACCTACTCCTCCACGACTGGAAGGATGACCACCTCAACAAAGCAGCCAGGCAATACACCCATCAGCTCATTACGAAGCATGTTAGCGGACGGCTCAAGGTTGCCCCCGAGCACACGTCCGACAAGGTCCTCTGCCTGATGCGCAAGCCACCCTTCAACCTCTTCAGGCAATTCAGGAAGGCGTTTGACGACATCTGCCTGAGCGAGGGGCTCAGGCAACAGATAATACCCTACTTCATAAGCAGCCATCCTGGTTGCACGGCCGAAGACATGGCCAATCTCGCCATAGAGACAAGGCAGATGGACTTCAGGCTCGAACAGGTACAGGACTTCACGCCCACGCCGCTCACCGTAGCCACTACGTGCTGGGCAACCGGCTACCACCCATACACGATGGAAAGGGTCTTCACGGCAAAGAGCGACGAAGAAAAGCGGCGGCAGAGAATGTTCTTCTTCTGGTACAAGCCAGAGGAGAGAACCAAGATCAAGGAATACCTCAGGAAGGTAGGAAGGACCGACCTCATAAGGAAACTCTTCGGCAAATAGGCAGGAAAGATACGATAGGAACATATTATAAACGATATCATTATGACAGAATGGTTTGAATGCAAGGTAAAGTACGACAAGACCATGGAGAACGGACTTGTCAAGACAGTCACGGAGCCCTACCTGGTAGATGCGGTGAACTTCACCGAGGCAGAGCGTAGGTTCATCGACGAGATACAACCCTTCATGACAGGGGAGTTCACGGTAACGGATATCCGTAGGGCACGGCTCTCGGAGGTTGTGGAGAGCATAGACCTCACGGACGACCACTGGTACAAGGCACGCATAGCATATATAACCCTTGACGAGAAGAAGGGCGTGGAGAAACGCGTCCTCCAATCCATACTCGTACAGGCAAAGGACTTCCATACAGCCCTCAAGAACCTTGACGCATCCATGGTCGGGACCCTGGGCGACTGGTCGGTAGTTTCCATGGCGGAGACACGCATCATGGACATTTTCAAGTACGTGGCAGATGGCAGCGATAGCCCAGAGGATAAGTGACATTGCCGGCACCCTGCCGATGGGCGTACGTATGGTGGCCGTCAGCAAGTACCATCCAGCCTCGATGATAGAGGAAGCCTATTCAGCAGGGCAGCGCATCTTCGGAGAAAGCCACGTACAGGAACTGAGGGAAAAGCACTTGTGCCTGCCTGAGGACATAGAGTGGCATTTCATCGGGCACCTCCAAACAAACAAGGTAAGGTACATAGTACCCTTCGTCAAACTCATCCACTCAGTGGATTCCATGCGGCTGCTTGCGGAGATTGACCGCCAGGCATCGCGAGCCGGAAGGGTCGTCGACTGCCTGCTCCAGTTGCATGTAGCAGTCGAGGAGACGAAGTATGGGTTCACGCAGGGCGAACTGTTTGCCTTCGTCAAGTCAGGCGAGTGGCGCAGGATGCAGCACGTACGACTGTGCGGACTTATGTGCATGGCAAGCAACGTGGACGACGAGGCACAGGTAGCAAGCGAATTCCAATTCGCCCATGGCGTATATCTCAGGCTCAAGAGGGAATACTTTGCCGATGCACCCTATTTCTGCGAATGCTCGTGGGGAATGAGCGACGACTACCCCATTGCCATCAACAATGGCAGCACCATGGTACGAATAGGGAGCAAGATTTTCGGACCCAGGACATAGCTGCCCCTACAAGGGTACCCAAGCAGCAAGGTGATGGCCGACTTGGCCTTCGCAAAGTGAGTGAGGCATGTGGTAACGGCCGTGCTGCTATTATGCCGCATAGGGGTAAGGATGAACGCTCTACGCCTACCGGAAGCAGCGTAAGGTATGCATCCGACAAACTACAGGTTATTCCTTTCTCATACAGCAATAGCAGCTACCACTTCTTTTGGAGTAATTGCTGCTATTGTTTTTGTTGTACGTTTATGCTGACGGTAAGCATCCCGAATGATTCGGCATGACAAGATGATGGATGCCCTTCTTTGCTAATGATAACGTGACTTCGATGAATCTTGCATGAGGCAGGACTTGTATGAAAGAAGCAGGACATTATGCTCCGCCAGCAATGTATATTAACTGCATTGGCGATAAGGTTAATAACCTTAATGCCGAAAGGTTATTAACCTTACGGGCGAAAGGTTAATAACCTTATCGGGAACGAATATATATACCGTTGTCAGTGACATATTTTCTTGCTTCTTTCAAGTTGATAGATATTCGTCGAGTTC
>SFXD01000076.1 GCA_004559785.1 bacterium
TTCTGCAAGAAAATAATCAAAAAGCATTTGGTATTTCGCTCGCTTATACGTACCTCTGACCTGCGGTCGAAGGTACTCACGCTCGGAAAAGTTCAAATAAATTTGACTTTTCACTCGCTTATTCGTACCTTTGCAAGAGTGAAGTAAACAATAAACGTTTGTTCAGGATGATAAAGGCATTGTTTTTCGACATTGACGGCACATTGGTGTCTTTCAAGACACACAGCATCCCACAGTCTGCACTTGATGCAATAGGAAAGGCCAGGGAGAAGGGCGTTAAGGTGTTCATTGCCACAGGCAGGCCACCAGCATTCATAGACAACCTCGGCAGTTTGGAATACGACGGGATGATTTGCACCAACGGTTCCTACATCATAGCCGAGGGCAGGGTGATACACAAGAACCCCATACACCAAGAGGACATCCTAAACCTCGCCCATTATATGAAGAGCCATTACATTCCGAGTATTTTTGCCTCAGACCAAGGCGTGATAGCCTGCGGATTCGAGGAAGCAAACGAGGATACGCTTAGCGTTTTCAGTCTGCTGAACATACCTGTCCCCAAATCCGCACCAATAGAGAAGGCCCTTCAGAATGACGCTATCCAGATAGTGGCATTCTTCAACAAGGACAGCGAGCAATACATAATGAGTAACGTGCTGACACATTGCGATGCAAACCGCTGGCACCCCGCCTTCACCGACTGCATTCCAAAGGGCACGGACAAGTCGGTGGGCATAGATATAGTGTGCAGCCACTATGGATTGGACGTTTCAGAGACAATGGCTTTCGGCGACGGAGGCAACGACATCGGGATGCTGAGCCATGCAGGAATAGGGGTGGCTATGGGCAATGCCTCAGACGAAGTAAAGGCTGCGGCCAGCTACGTGACCTCTTCCGTGGACGAAGATGGCATAGCACGTGCCCTGGAAAAGTTTTGTCTCTGAAGCCATTGGCCTATCATGGAGTCTCCCCCTTCCACACGCCCGTCAAACATCCATCAACAATCACATTTCAATGGTGACAACATCGTCCATGGGCATGTCGTGTTCCTCGGAAGCCACCTTGGGCAATAGCTGGAACGGGAAACATACTCCCATCCTATAGGCGCAGGCAAGCCTCGGCAACAGGCGGTCGTAGTAACCCTTTCCCCTGCCGAGGCGTCTATTCGTCACGTCAAAAGCCATGCCAGGTATCAGGGCAAGGTCTATCTCGCCATACCTTGACTCGGGGAAGTCGTCTCCCACCGGCTCCATGATTCCATAGGCCCCCAATGCCAAGGACTGTGGCCCGACATACTCTCGCAACAGAAGATGGTCTCCTTCCACTACGGGCAGCAATACCCTCTTGCCTGCCTCTAAGGAAATGTCGAGCAAGGGACTTACGTCTACCTCGTCGGGCAAGGGATGGTACGCAAGCAACGTGCGTGCCTCGCGCCATTCCCGCCTTGAGTTTACCAGATTACATAAACTGGCAGACATTTCCTTGAGAGCACCGCTTGGGCATTGCCCTTTCAGCGTCCTCACCAACGCCCTCTGTTGCAGTTTGCTCTCCATGCCGTGATGCCTAACACATCCGCCACTATGGTGCGTGGGGAACTATTTCTTCTTTTTCTGAGCCTTCTCCTTTGCCTTGTCGTACTTCTCCCAGAGTTTCTTCTTCGTGGCAAGTTCCTTCAAGGCCTGCGTGCCAGACTTGGCAGCCAACTCGGCTGCAGCCTCGTCTTCAGATGACGCAAAGGCATGGCGGAATCCCTTCTGAACATTCCAGTAGCCACGGGTGAAGTCGGGGAATGCCACCGATGCGCAATTGTTGTCCATGCTCAGGGTTCCCAGCTCAGCCAGGCAGCACCATTCCGCCAAGTCGTAAACGTCCATGTCGAGGGGAAGCCCATTCTGCAGGCAATACACCATCCTGGCATCCATTATGAAGTCCATGCCACCATGTCCTCCCACCTGCTTTGCCATCTCGCCATACTTCTTCAGGATAGGATGCTGGTACTTCTCCACCAAGGCTGCCTGCTGATCTGCGCTCATGAAGGCATGGGTGTCCAGCTTGTCCACCTGTGGCACGCCGCTACCCTTGATGGCAGAACCGTCGAGGGCGAAGTGTTCCTCGGGATATTTGGTGGCATAGCCGTTGACGCCCTCCAGCTTGTACAGCCTGTTGTAGGGCTGGTATGTCATGACGTTGTGCACTATCTGCATCACCTTGCCGTTCTCAGTGCGCATAAGGGTCGTGGTAATGTCTCCGTTGCGGAATTCCTTGGGATCCTTGCCAGTCTTACCCTTCACGTATTCCTTGCCATGCACGCTCTTCGTGTCCATGGCCACGAGTGTGGTGATGCGGTCGCCGCGGTGTATGTCGAGAGCCTGCGCCACAGGTCCCATGCCATGCGTGGCATAGAGGTCTCCGCGGTTCTCCATGTTGTACTTCATGCGCCAGCCGAGCTTGTCGGGGTCTGAGCCGTCGGGATTCTTCCAATAATAATCCCAGAAAGGGTCGAGGTTGTGAATATAAGCCCCCTCTGCCCTGACGATTTCACCGAACACGCCATGCTGAGCCATGTTGAGGGCGTTCATCTCGTACCAGTCGTAGCAGCAGTTCTCAAGTATCATGCAATGCTTGCGAGTCTTTTCGGACAAGTTGATGAGTTCCCAGCATTGTTCCAGATTCATCGCACAAGGCACCTCGATTGCGGTATGCTTGCCGTTGAGCAGGGCACACTTAGCTACGGGGAAATGATGGTCCCAGTCGGTTGCTACATACACGAGGTCGATGTCCGCACGCTGGCATAGTTCCTCGTAACCTTTTTCTCCGCTATATACCTGAGCGGGTGGCAATCCTGCATTTCGCAGATACCGCTGGCACCTCTCGGCACGCCCTTCCTCGTAGTCGCACAGAGCCACGATATTGACGCCTGGAATGTGCGTAAACCTCTCCACTGCGCCCGGACCTCTCATCCCGAGACCTACGAATCCCACCCTTACGGTAGCCAACTTAGGTGCCGTAAGCCCCAGGACATGTTGCTGCCCATCAGGTCTCGATGGGGTTTCAACTACTATAGTACCCTTGTCCCAATGCCACTTCGTACTTGGGCTGATGCTCTGCGCCATTGAGGCGAGAGGAAACAACATGGCAACTGCCAAACTGCATAGATTCCTGGTATTCATGTCAGTCAAATATAAATTTATGGTTTAGTATTTGCACAAAGATATATAATATTATTGGCATATTCCGCATTATAACGCAAAAAAATGATTAAATTGGGCAGAAGTTCACCATAATAGGAATGAAAATTCATCAAAAATGGCTATCTTTGCATATTGAATGACGAGTAAACGGTATAAAAGTTAGCAATTGGCAAGGCAATGACGAATCTGCTTGGAATGACATTGGAAGAGCTGCACGACGTGGTGGCAGGACTGGGCATGCCCTCCTTCACTGCCAAGCAGATAGCCCAATGGATGTATGGCAAGCAAGTGAGCAGCATCGAGGGCATGACCAATATCTCGGCACGCAATCGCGCCCTGCTGTCCACGCAATACGGCATTGGATGCCAGCCCCCATGCGACAGCCAGCACAGCGTGGACGGTACGGTAAAGTACCTGTTCCCTACGGAAGACGGCAAGATGGTGGAATCCGTCTTCATCCCCGATGGCGACAGAGGCACACTGTGCGTGAGCAGCCAGGCAGGGTGTCGCATGGGATGCCGTTTCTGCATGACGGGCAGGCAGGGATTCGGCGGCAACCTTTCCGCCACCGACATCCTCAACCAGATATACTCACTACCCGAACGCAACCAACTGACGAACATCGTGTTCATGGGACAGGGAGAGCCATTGGACAACCTCGACAACGTACTGAAGGTGACATCCATACTAACCTCGGACTACGGTTACGCATGGAGTCCCAAGCGAATAACGGTTTCCACGGTAGGTGTCCGCAATGGCATGCAACGCTTCCTCGACGAGAGCGAATGCCATCTGGCAGTAAGCCTCCACTCGCCTTTCCCCAACGAAAGGGTTGGTATGATGCCTGCTGAAAGGGCATTCGGGCTGAAGGACTTCCTGCGCCTGCTTACCTGCTACGACTGGACACACCAGAGAAGGCTCAGCTTCGAGTACATAGTATTCGGTGGGCTCAACGACTCGGACAGGCACCTCAAGGAACTGGTACGTCTGCTATCGCCCATGGAATGCAGGGTAAACCTCATACGGTTCCACGACATACCCGACACCCCATTCCGCGGAGTCGGCGACGAGAGGATGACATACATCAGGGACTATCTGACACGCCATGGCGTAATGGCAACCATCAGAGCCAGCCGTGGACAGGACATCTTTGCGGCCTGCGGATTGCTACACAGCAAGATATCGCATGGAGAAACAGACAAACCATAAGCAAAAACATACTTTATGACCAAGATCCAAGGATTACTTTCAACCATCTGCCTCATGGCGGCATTGGCTACGGGATGCACCAAGCAGATGATTCTGCCGCAGGCAAGCGGACGGCCATACGAAGTACTTGTCGTGTTAGACACCAAGACATGGGAAGCACCGGCAGGAAGGGCTCTTTTCGACATTCTCGATACAGACGTGCCATGCCTTCCTCAGAGCGAACGCTCGTTCCGTATATCTCAGGCCGAACCCAAGCACATGGACGAGGCCCTGAGGATGTTCCGCAACATCATACAGGTAAACATCGACAAGAGGCAATACTCCCAAACCAGGATGAGGTTCACTCGCGACAAGTATGCCATAGGGCAAATAGTGCTCAACATCAACAGCCCCAGCGAGGAGGACTTCAGACGGTTCTGCATCGAGCACAAGCAAGAGGTGGTGGACTTCCTGACCCGCACGGAGATGAACAGGCTGATCAAGGAACTGGAGAAGAAGTATTCGAAGGTGACGTACGACATGGCATGGCAAATCTTTGCCTGCAAGATGTATGCGCCCGACGAACTCAAGAGCTACAAGAAGGGTGACCATTTCCTCTGGACCAGCAACAACACGGCATCGGGCATGGAGAACATTTGCATGTACAGCTACTTCTACGAGGGTCCGCACACCTTCAACAAGCAATACATGATGCACAAGCGCGACTCGGTGATGAAAGCCAACCTGCCCGGCGAGAAACCAGGCATGTACATGCAGACAGACACCCTCTGCACACTGGTAAAGCCCATCGTGGTACACGGCAACTTTGCCATGGAGGCAAGAGGACTATGGTACATGAAGGACGACTGCATGGGAGGTCCCTTCGTGAGCCACAGCCGTATAGACACGGAAACAAACCGAGTGGTAGTAGTGGAGGGATTCGTCTACGCACCAGAGAAGATGAAGCGCGGGCTCATACGTAGGCTCGAAGGCTCTCTATATACCCTGCAACTGCCACAGGAACAATATTCCCTGATAGACACCGGGGTGACCGAGGAGAAGCCCGAAGAGGAAGGGCAGGAAAAAACCACGGACAAGCAATAGGTGACTGATGCATTTCAGCAATTTCTACGAAAACATACCATCATGAGCAATCTCACAATAGCAATAACATTGGCCGAGGCAGGAAACGAGGCATACACCACCCTGCTAAAGGCCTACGAGGACCCTACCATGGCAGAACTGTGCACCGCCGTTGCATATGGCGACAAGAACGAAGCACTAAAACAACGCAAGGAACACGAGATACAGACGAACTTCCTCTCCATCCAACAGACGAAAGAGGCAGGAGAAGGCAGACTAAACCTCCGTCAATTCCCATCCACCGTCGAAGGTGCACCACAGGAAGCAACATCCCTGCAGGCAGCCCTGAACGACGAGGAGGCAGATGCCGTCGTGGACTGTACTCCAGCCTCCCAGCAACCTTTGCCCATGGAAGTATGGCTCACGGAGGACGCACGACTCGTCGTTTGCGACACGATTGAAGCCGACACGTTGACAGCCGCCGCACACGTCATAGAGAGAGACTACGGATGCCTCTCCCCACGGATAGCCATCCTTGGATTGCAGAAGGAAAAGGCCGACGACATTATATTGCAGATGCAGGACAAGGGTATAACAGCATACGGGCCATACGAGGCAAAGGACTTCATCGACGAAGGCAGGCATCTCTATTTCGACGGACTCATCATCGCCCGTGGCAAAGAGGCGGAAGACACCTTCGCATCACTTTGCAAAGAATACGCAGTACGACACGCATGCAACGAGAGCAAGATTGTCACCGCCCCATTCCAACCGCCCATCCATGCCGACGACACGGACGTTGCCAACCTCAGACACGCCGTATACCAAGCCATGGACACAGCCGTGTGCCGTGCAGAGTACGACACGGCAAGGACCAATCCCCTGCAGAAACTCTTCCACGACAAGAGGGACGACCGGAGACACAACAACATAGAGTAGCCAGGCGCAACACGCCAAGACAGGGCTCAAGCATTCTACAAAGACAATGACTATGGAAAGAGACGACAAGGAAATACTCGCACTGAAGAACAAATATGGCATAGTGGGGTTCGACAATGCGCTGACGGAGGCCATACAGACGGCCCTCAAGGTAGCTCCCACCGACCTTTCCGTCCTCATACAGGGTGAGAGCGGAGTCGGCAAGGAAGTGATTCCCCGCATCATCCACGACTATAGTCTCAGACGCAAGAAGGCGGGCAAGTACATTGCCATCAACTGCGGATCCATACCAGAGGGTACCATAGATAGCGAACTGTTCGGGCACGAGAAGGGCTCCTTCACCAGTGCGATAGGAGAACACAAGGGGTACTTTGAGGTAGCAGACGGAGGAACCCTCTTCCTCGACGAGGTGGGCGAACTGCCCATGAGCACACAAGCCAGGCTTCTCAGGGTGCTGGAGACAGGAGAGTTCCTGCGCGTGGGTAGCAATACACCCCAGAAGACAGATGTCAGGATAGTGGCAGCAACCAACGTGAACATACCCAACGCCATACGTGAGGGACGATTCCGCGAAGACCTATACTACCGCCTGTGCACCATCAACATCAAGATGCCGCCGCTGCGGGAAAGGGGAAGGGACATAGTACTGCTCTTCCGCCACTTTGCCGCACTTACGGCAGAGAGATACAGGATTGACACACCCATCGTCCTAACGGCAGAGGCAGAGCAGGTAATCTCCAGCTACAAGTGGCCGGGAAACATAAGGCAACTGAAGAACATTGCCGAGCAAATCAGCGTACTGTCAGAGGACAAGACAATCACGCCAACCATACTGGCAAAGTATGGCATAGTACCCAACTCCGACGACGTCAGGGCTATAGCCGTCACGTCAAGCCACACCAGTACGGGCGGACACAACTACGAGCAGGAGCTGAAGGTTCTCATGCACGCCGTAATAGAACTCAAGAACGAGGTCAACATGCTCAAGCAGAAACTGGAGAACGCATCCCCCTCCCCCATTTCCGACATGCCCACGGCTCTAACCCCCCAGCCCTCATCCCTCGGTTCACAGCCACCCATGCAACACGCCGTACATGCCGACATGGGGCGAGAGGACTACGAGATACAGACAGCCGAGGAAGTAATAGACGAGGAAACTCTCAACATCAACGACATGGAGAAACGCAACATACTCAAGGCCCTGCAACGCAACCACTACAGGCGCAAGCAGGCTGCCAACGAACTCGGCATCAGCGAACGAACACTATACAGGAAACTCAGGGCCTATGGAATCGAGAATTAGCAGACTACGACTTGCCTCACTGCCTTTGCTGGCACTGGCTGTACTATGCCTCGTTGCATGCAAGGTCAGCTACAAGTTCAACGGAGCAAGCATCGACTACGAGAAGACGAAGACCATACAGATAGACAACTTCCCCCTGCGGAGCGCATACGTATGGGCTCCTATGCAGAGCATTTTCCAGAACAAGATAACGGACATCTTCGCCACACAGACCAAGCTCAGGCAGGTGAAGAAGAACGGCGACCTGCAACTGGCTGGAGAAATTACAGGCTTCGACCAGTTCAACAAGGGCATATCCAGCGATGGCTACAGTAGTCAGGTGCAACTGAAGATGACCGTCAACGTCAGGTTTACTAACAACAAGAACCACAACGAGGACTTCGAGAAGCAGTTCTCTGCCACCACGGAATACGATGCGAGCCAACAGCTGAATACAGTGCAGGAGGAGCTCGTCACGCAAATGGTGAAGGACATAGCCGAACAAATCTTCAATGCCACAGTGGCAAACTGGTAACGTCCCTACATTATTATATTATATACACTAACAACAAGCCAATACAAGATGCAAAGGCAGCTGATAGACTACATTCGCAGACCCGAGTCGCTCGGGGCACAGGCCATCGCACACCTCGAAGCCATGACAAGCGAATACCCATACTTCCATGCCGCCAGAATCCTCTACCTACAGGCTCTGCACAGGCAACACTCGCAGCACTTTGACGAAGCCCTGCGACGCAGTTCCGTACTCGTGCCGGACAGACAAGCCTTGTTCAGGCTGATAGAGGAGCCCAAATATAACAAGGTGGAGGAAAGACGCAAATATACGGAAGACAATTACCCCGAAAGCCGATCGGACCTGACGTACTCGCTCATCGACGATTTCCTGCGAAACAACTGCAACGAGCCACAGGCTCCTCGAACCCGACACCGCATAGATGCCACACAGGACTACATAGGCTACCTAATGCAAAACGAGCAGGACGAGCAGCAGACCGGCGATGACATACAGATGAACGGCGGCGGAGTCGTCGAAGACTTCCTCTCACAGGACAATCCACGCATAGTGCTCAACGATTCTCCGTCCACAAGCACGGAGACACCCAAAGAGATTGAAACAGAACCCGAAAGGGACATTCTCACCGAAGTAATGGCTGGAATTTACATAAAACAAGGACATTTTGAGAACGCAATCAAAATATTAAGGCAATTATCCTTGAAATATCCGAAAAAAAATCGTTACTTTGCAGACCAAATCAGATTTTTGGAGAAATTAATCATCAATAACAAGAACAAATAAACACAACAAGACATGTACACATCTATCGTTATTCTCGTTGTAATAGCCTCCGTACTCATGTGCCTCATCGTACTCATCCAAGAGTCGAAGGGAGGCGGTCTCGCAGCAGACTATTCCAACAACAACCAGATTCTCGGAGCACCCAAGACATCCAACTTCATCGAGAAAGCCACCTGGGGGCTCGCCATCTTCATGATTGTATTAAGCGTCATCAGCGTGGCATTCCTGCCCAGTACCACTGCGTCCGACTCCGTTCTCCTTCAGGAAGCCACGGAACAGGCAGCCACCAACCCCAACAACGTCCCCGGCATGGCTCAGCCTTCGGCTCCAGAGGCTCCGGCAGAAACACCTGCACAGTAAGCACAGGAAGCACACGCAGGACAAACAGGGAATACTGGCCCACGGGAAATGCGTGTGCATACGCCAGATTCCTACAAGTGCGACTGGAATGCGTAAGGAGTATACTGACAAGACTCAAGTAAAGGGTACAGACATGACACGATACATACTCATTGCAGACAGTGGCTCGACCAAGACAGACTGGATTCTGACATCACAGGACAATGGCATCCTACAGGTCAACACCACGGGCATCAACCCCGTAAGAGACTCACAGGATGCCATTCTTCGTGTCCTGACCGAAGAATTGCTTCCAAGAATACCCCATCCACACCAAGTGGCACAGGCACACTTCTACGGAGCAGGTTGCATACAGCCATTCTGCCAAGCCGTAAGCCAATCCCTGTCGAATATACTGCCAAGGACAGAAATCCATGTTGGCAGCGACCTTCTTGGAGCCGCACGCGCACTGTGCGGCAACGAACCAGGCATAGCCTGCATACTCGGCACAGGGTCAAACAGTTGCCTCTACGATGGTAAGGAAATAACGCTCAACACTCCTCCACTGGGATACATCCTCGGCGACGAAGGCAGCGGAGCGGTACTCGGGCGCACGCTCGTGGGCAACCTGCTCAAGGGGATGCTACCTCAGTCATTGCTCCGGGAGTTTCTCGACAACTTCCATCTCACACAACAGGACATAATATCCAGAGTCTACCGAAGTCCAATGCCCAACAGGTTTCTTGCCTCGCTGGTGCCATTCATAGACAGCCACAGACATCACGACGGGATACACCAGATGCTGGTTGAGCAATTCCGCCTTTTCTTCTCCCGCAACATAAAGGCATACGCCCATCCCGAAATGCACGTGAATTTCGTTGGCAGCATAGCATACGTCTTCACGGAAGAACTTACGGAATCTGCCCACATAGAGGGCTTTGAAATTGGGAAAATCATCCAACGACCCATCATGGAGTTGACAGATTTCCATAAGAAAAGGTTAAAATTGAGTTAAAATTGTCATTTTACGCACAAACATGTTAAACAACATATAATCATCTATTGCAAGATGTCATAATAACATGTAACTTTGCATCAGTTATCCTGAAAACAATCTTTTTACCTTAGACAAGACTAATACCTAAAAATGGGAGTTACTGTGAAGCAA
>SFXD01000009.1 GCA_004559785.1 bacterium
CATACTATGATGTCACTTATAGTGTGACAAGCCTGGGAGACAAGTGCTTCTATGGTTGCAGGGCTCTCACCTCCATCACCATTCCCTCTTCCGTGACAAGTCTGGGAGAAGATTGTTTCTATGGTTGCAGGGCTCTTACCTCCATCGACATTCCCTCCTCCGTGACAAGCCTGGGAGAACGCTGCTTCTATGGCTGTTCGTCTCTAACCTCCATCACCATTCCCTCTTCCGTGACGAGTCTGGAATATTGCTGCTTCTCTGGCTGTGAGTCTCTCACCTCCATCGACATTCCCTCTTCCGTGACAAGTCTGGGAGACTACTGCTTCTATGGTTGCAGGGCTCTCACCTCCATCACCATTCCCTCTTCCGTGACAAGCCTGGGTGATTGGTGCTTCTATAACTGTTCGTCTCTCACCTCTATCGATATTCCCTCTTCCGTGACAAGCTTGGGAGAGGGCTGCTTCGCTTACTGCTCTTCCCTCAAAACCATGACATGCGAGATACCAACTGCCATAGAAGGTGCTTTCTTTAGCGGTACTCCCTTCTACGACGCCACTCTCTATGTTCCTGAGTCATCATTGGATTCGTACAAAGCAACATCGCCTTGGAGCAGCTTTGGCACAATCCAGCCAATCTCGACTACAGGCATAGGGGAAATAGCTACAGAAGGGGATGCCTGCATAGACGCAATCTATAACCTCGAAGGAAAGAGGGGCAACGGCATCAGCCGAGGCTTGAACATCATCCGCATGAGCGACGGCACGACGAGGAAGGTCCTCAAATAGCCCACGGATTCGTAACCCAATAGGCATGGCTCAATCTGCCATGCCTCCATTTCAAGGGAAGATATACTTACTTCGTAGATGAAGATATACTTACTCCGCAGATGAAGTAGTACTTACTTTACCAGAGAAGTATATCTTCTTTGTATTATCACGTAAGTTCGATGTGTCTTGCATGAGGCAGGACATTATGCTGCGCCGACAATATTGACTTCATTGGCGATAAGGTTAATAACCTTGCGGCAATAAGATTAATAACCTTGCGGCGTTAAGGTTAATAACCTTATCGGGAACGAAGGTATATTACTCTCTTGTCTGTGGCTTGTTTACTTGCATCTTCCTTCGCTTGCCGGGCTTTCTTATGTATCGTGATTCGGGCAGGCCTGCGTGCGGTAGTCAATTGGGTGGCAATTAGGACTCATATAGGAGGTGTCCTTGAATAGAGAACGGGGGTGTGCCAAATGAAACTGGCACACCCCCGTGTTGAAATTATCATTTGTTTTGTGAAAGGGTTACTTCTCTACCTCTACCTGTACCTCCTTTGTGCGGAACTTGCGTACGGTCTTCTTGTCCTTCACGTCCTTCAGGCCCGTGGCGGTAATGATGCTCACGCGGTTCTTGTCGTTCTCGGCGAAGGGCTGCACGGTATCGCCGTAGTAGTTGGCGGTAATCTGCGACTCGTTGACGCCAGCGTCCATGAGAGCCTTCACGGCCTTCTCGCTGCGAAGCTTTGAGTACATCATGTTGATGCGTGGGTTGCCTGTCTCAACGTCGGCGTACGACTTGATGTCGATCTTGCACTCGCGGTGGTCGGCGAGGAATGCGTCGACGTGTGAAACGAACTCGCTGTCGTCGTACCAGATTGTGTCAAGGCGTGTCACGTACTCAACCTCCTTCTCAATAATCTTCTTCTTGTAGCCGAACCTGAAGTTGAGTCCTATCTGTCCGAGGAACTGCAGGTTGTCGGTCACGAACTTCTGGTTGTCGCCTGGCACGATGTGGTTGAGGTCAGCCTCCAGGTTGATGCTCACGTTCTTGTGCACGGGTACGTCCAGGGCTACGCCTACTCGTCCGTTGAAAGCCCAGCGCTTGTCGTTTCCTGCATAGTTGATGTTGCAGAATGGGGCGTTCTGTGTCAGGGCGAGAGCCTCGGAGTTGTCCCAGGCATAGTTGGCTCCAAGACCGGCGATGAAGATGACGTTTACGGGGTAGGTGTCCTTCTTGCCGAACAAGGTGCAGAGGTTGATGAGGGCGTCTGCGTTTGTCGTGAGGTAGTTGTAGTTGAAATGCTTGGTCTCGTTGCCGATAACGGTAGAGGCGCTACCCTTGTCCCAGATGCCGTTGAAGTGGAGCCTTGCCCCGAGGAACTTGTTGAAGTAGCCTCCAAACGAGAGGCTCGCCGTTGGGGTGAAGGTCTTCCAGTTGTTGTAATCGTTGTTGAAGGTATTCTGCACACCACCTTGTACGCCTACGAACATGTAGGGGTAGGGGTAATAGGACTTCTCAGTCTCCTGTGCGTTGGAAACTGTGGCAAAGCCGACAATCGCAGCGGCAAGTGCCAATAAATTGCGCATTTTCATAATGAAACTATGTTTTGTATTAATATAAATTTCGATTTTGTGTGCAAAAGTAACATTATTTGTGCTTCTTGGCAAACAAACTCGCATTTTTTACACCTTTTATATAATAATTGTAATGAAAAGCCCTAAAAAGGCTGGCAATGTCGGGGGAATTTATTACCTTTGTTGGCTGAAAGAAACGATAAGAGGCAGAATAAGCAGAGAATGGACAATATAGAGATAAGTCGCGTCGCCACGAAGAAGGAACTTCGGAGGTTCGTGCGCTTCAACTACGAGCTATACAAGGACAATCCATACGCCGTACCCGACTTGCTGGAGGATACCATGGAGACGTTCGACAGGAAGAAGAACCCTGCCTATAGGTTCTGCGAGACGGAATTGTTCCTCGCCAGGAGGGAAGGCAAGATAGTGGGCAGGGTGGCAGCCATCATCAACCATAGGGCAAACGAGACGTGGAACGAGCGTCACGTACGTTTCGGGTGGATAGACTTCATCGACGACCTGGACGTGGCGAGAGCCCTTCTGGAGGCAGTGGAACGGTGGGGGCGTGAAAAGGGAATGAACCACATCGTGGGGCCGCTGGGCTTCACGGACATGGACCTGGAGGGTATGCTGACGGACGGCTTCGACCAGCTGAGCACCATGTGTACCATCTACAATTACCCTTATTACCCCGAGTTGGTACAGAAGCTTGGCTACGTCAAGGAGACTGGCTGGGTGGAACGCAAGGTGATGGTGCCGCGTGGAGGACATGAGGCCAACATGCAGAAGTACTTCAAGGTGGGCGAACTGGTGCAGCAGCGCTACGGATACAAGATTCGCCGCTTCAAGAGCAAGGGAGAGATACGTAGGCTGGGCTATGTGCAGAAGGTGCTTGGGGTGGTCAACAGGGCGTACGCCAAGCTGTACGGCTACAGCCAGTTGGACGACTGCCAGATGAATGTCTATGCCGACAAGTTCCTGATGTTGCTCAACAAGCGATACCTGTCGGTCGTGGAGAACGCAGAGGGCGAGGTGATAGCCATCGGGGTGTGCATACCAAGCCTGAGCCGTGCCATACAGAAGGCAAAGGCAAGGCTGTTCCCCTTCGGGTGGTGGCACATCGCCAAGGCTCTGTGGTTCGACAAGCACCCGCAGATACTGGACATGCTGCTCGTGGGCGTATTGCCCGAGTACCGCGACAAGGGAGCCAACGCCTTGATATTCTCGCAGATAATACCAGAAGCCAACAAGGACGGATATGAATGGGCGGAGACCCACCCGCAGCTGGAGACCAACGAGGCGAGCCAGGCCCAATGGAAGAACCTGGAATGCAAGATACACAAGCGCAGGGCGGCCTTCGGCAAGGACCTGTAGCTGACAGCCATCCAACGTGGCACGACTTTGCCACGAACAGGGATAGTAAAAGGAGTAATAGACAATTGAACCATAAGCAGAGAATGGACAATACCATAGATACTACGGCAGACAATCATTCCGCCAGTTACGACGAGGCCAACATCAGGCACCTCTCGGACATGGAGCACGTGCGGACGAGGCCGGGCATGTACATAGGACGCCTGGGCGACGGCTCGCATGCCGAGGACGGCATATACGTACTCCTGAAGGAAGTGATAGACAACAGCATAGACGAATTCAAGATGAATGCCGGCAAGCGCATAGAGGTGACGATAGAGGACAACCTGCGCTGCACCATCCGCGACTACGGGCGTGGCATACCTTTGGGCAAGCTCGTAGAGGCGGTGTCGATGCTGAACACGGGAGGAAAGTACGACTCGAAGGCGTTCAAGAAGAGCGTGGGACTGAACGGCGTGGGTCTGAAGGCAGTGAACGCCCTGAGCAGGCACTTCGAGGCGCACAGCTACCGTGACGGGCAGGTGAGGAAGGCCTCGTTCAAGGAAGGCGTGCTACAGACGGACGTCACCGAGGAAACGGCGGACGAGAACGGAACGTACATCTTCTTCGAGCCGGACCCGACGCTCTTCAAGCACTACTCCTTCAAGGGCGAATACGTGGAGGTGATGCTGCGCAACTACACGTACCTCAACACGGGGCTTACCATCATGTTCAACGGTAGGCGGATACTGTCGCGCAACGGCCTGAGCGACCTGCTGTCCGACCGCATGACGAGCACCGCCCTGTACGACATAGTGCACCTCAGGGGCGAGGACATAGAGATAGCCTTCACCCACAGCAGGCAGAACGGCGAGGAATACTATTCATTCGTCAACGGACAGCACACCACGCTGGGCGGCACACACCAGGCTGCGTTCAAGAAGTACATAGCCGAGGTCATCAAGGACTACAGCGGCAAGAACTACGAGTATGCCGACATCCGCAACGGGCTGGTGGCTGCCATCAGCATCAACATACAGGAACCGCTCTTCGAGAGCCAGACGAAGATAAAGCTCGGCTCGCTCACCACAGCCCCCGAGGGAGGAATCAGCATCGACAAGTTCATAGGCGACTTCGTCAAGGAACAGGTGGACAACTACCTGCACAAGAACACGGAAGTGGCAGACATCATACTGCAGAAGGTGCAGGAGAGCGAACGCGAGCGCAAGGCAATGGCAGGAGTGGCGAAGAAGGCGAGGGAGATGAGCAAGAAGGCCAACCTGCACAACCGCAAGCTGCGTGACTGCCGCATACACCTCTCCGACGCCAAGGGAGAGTTGCAGGAGGAGACCTGCATCTTCATCACCGAGGGAGACTCTGCCAGCGGCAGCATAACGAAGAGCAGGGACGTGAACACGCAGGCGGTGTTCAGCCTGAGGGGGAAGCCCCTCAACTGCTTCGGGATGACCAAGAAGGTGGTGTACGAGAACGAGGAGTTCAACCTCTTGCAGGCAGCCCTGAACATAGAGGACGGACTGGACGGACTGAGATACAACAAGGTGATAGTGGCAACGGATGCCGATGTCGACGGGATGCACATACGCCTGCTGATGATAACCTTCTTCCTGCAATTCTTCCCCGACCTCATCAAGAAGGGGCATGTGTACATATTGCAGACGCCGCTCTTCAGGGTGCGTGGCAGGAAGACGAAGATAGGCAAGGCGAAGCTGAGGGAACTGGAGCAGGAAGTAGAGTCCAGGGACAAGCCGGAGGATGGAGTGGAGAGCGACAAGGTGCAGCCCAGGCATCTGAGCATCACCCCGGACTTCGTCACGCAGTACTGCTATTCCGAGGAGGAAAGGGTACAGGCCATAGAGGACCTGGGACCTGACCCCGAGATAACGCGCTTCAAGGGATTGGGGGAGATAAGCCCCGAGGAGTTCCGCAACTTCATAGGGCAGGACATCCGGCTGGAGCAGGTCACCCTGAACAAGAGCGACCAGGTGGCGTCACTGCTCGAATACTACATGGGCAAGAACACGTCTGACAGGCAGGCCTTCATCATCGACAACCTCATCATCGAGGAGGACCTTGCCGACGAAGAACTTTGACAAAAGGGCATGAGAGAAGCGAGAGACAAAGGAATGGGGCAGCATGGGCAGGACAGGCAGACGTGCCTGTTCCCAGGCAGTTTCGACCCCTTCACGCGTGGTCATGCCGACATCGTGTCGAGGGCACTCGGCATGTTCCGCCACGTCATCATAGCCGTGGGCTTCAACGAGCGCAAGGCCGGCTGGATACCAGTGGGAGAGAGGGTCCGTGCCATAGCCGGATTGTACGAGGGCGATGGCAGGGTGTCGGTGGAGAGCTACTCATGCCTCACGGCAAGCCTTGCCCTGGACAGGGGTGCCTGCTGCATCGTAAGGGGCGTGCGCAGCATGGCCGACTACGAGTACGAGTTGCAGATGGCCGACGTAGCCAGGCACCTGTCTGGCATAGACACCATCTTCATCCCCGCCAATCCCATGCTGTCGTACGTCAGCAGCAGCATGGTCAGGGAACTGGCACATTTCGGCAGGGACGTAAGGGAATTCCTACCCGAGGGAATACGATACGACACCATTTACTACAAGGACAAAATTCAATGAAAGATATGAAAAGGATACTATTTTCGGTGCTTGCACTCGTCTGCTCCATGAGTGCCATGATGGGACAGGGCTTCAGCAACGTCCCAAGCGGTGACGATGCAGGCAGGCAGCAGAACGAACTGGAATCTGCCATCAACAAACTGGCACGTTCCACGCTCATGATAAACGCCTTCTATGTGGACAGCGTGGACACACGCAAGTTGGTGGAGGATGCCATCAACGGCATGCTCTCGAAACTCGACCCCCATTCCGCCTACACCAATGCCAAGGAGACCAAGAAGTTCACCGAGCCCCTGGAAGGCAGCTTCGAGGGCATAGGCGTGCAGTTCAACATGCTGGACGACACGCTGCTCGTGATACAGCCCGTACCCAAGGGACCGAGCGAGAGGGTCGGCATCTTGGCAGGCGACCGCATAGTGAGCGTGGCGGACACAGCCATAGCGGGCGTAAAGATGAGCAGGGAGGAAATCATGAGCCGACTGCGCGGCCCAAAGGGTAGCATAGCGCATCTCGGGGTGGTGCGCCGAGGCATCAAGGACACCCTGACCTTCGACGTGAAGAGGGACAAGATTCCGGTCAATTCCGTCGACGCGGCATACATGGTGACCCCCACCATAGGACTGATACGATTCAACAACTTCGCACAGACCACCCACGACGAGATCGTGGCAGCCATCAAGAAGCTGAAGGGGCTGGGCATGAAGGACCTGATACTGGACTTGCAGCAGAATAGCGGAGGCTACCTGCAGGCGGCCGCCGACATAGGCAGCGAGTTCCTGGAGAAGGGCGACATGATAGTCTATACGCGTGGAAGGAGCGTGCCCAACCAGGAATTCCGCAGCAAGGGTGGCGGCTTGTTTACGGAAGGCAAGATTGCCTGCCTGGTGGACGAGTACAGCGCATCGGCGGCGGAAATCCTCTCGGGTGCCATACAGGACCAGGACAGGGGCATCGTCATCGGAAGGCGAACCTTCGGCAAGGGACTCGTGCAGCGACCCGTGGAACTGGGGGATGGCAGCATGATGAGGCTTACCATCGCCCGCTACTACACGCCGAGCGGAAGGTGCATACAGAAGCCCTACGAGAAGGGAGACAGGCAGAACTATGCCAAGGACGTCATCAACAGGTACAACAAAGGAGAGCTGACCAATGAGGACAGCATACACTTCCCCGACTCGCTGCGCTACCAGACCATCCGCAAGAAGCGTCCCGTATACGGCGGCGGTGGCATAATGCCGGACTATTTCGTGCCGCTCGATACTACGAAGTACAGCAAGTGCTACAGGGAACTGTCTGCCAAGAGCCTCGTCATCAATGCCAACCTGAAGTACATGGACAAGAACCGCAAGAAACTGACGAAGCAATATCCGACCTTCGAGAAGTTCAAGGAGCAGTATCAGGTGCCGCAGGACGTGATAGACGACATCTTCGCCGAGGGAGAGAAGCAGAAGATTGTGCCCAAGGACGATGCCGACAAGGAGAAGGCTACCGAGAACATGCGCCTCATACTGAAGGCCCTCGTTGCCCGCGACCTGTGGGACATGAGCGAGTATTTCTGCATCATATACGAGAACGATGAGGTCGTGTCGAAGGCCGTGGAGATGTTGTCGGAATGATAGGGTACAACGTCGTAGGGGTGGAGATGCCCAACCTGGACAGAGCCGCGGTGGACAGGTGGGTGCGTGATGTAGCCATGGGATATGGCAGGAAGGTGGGGGACATCAACTTCATCTTCGTGGACGACGAGGAGATACTCAGGGTCAACCGCGAGTTCGTCCACCACGACTACTATACCGACCACATAGGATTCGACTATTCCGTGGGCGATACGCTGTCGGGCGACGTGTTCGTAGGGGTGGAGACCGTGGCGGACAATGCGAGGCTCCTGGGAGTGGAATACATGCAAGAGCTGCATCGCGTGATGATACACGGCGTGTTGCACCTGTGCGGCATGGAAGATGCAGACCCATGCCAGAGGGCAAGGATGCAGGATGCCGAGGACAAGGCTCTGCAGAGGCTGGCATGCATCGGACCGACGTCGGATGGTGCGAAATGACGTTTTTTTTATGGGTGTTCTATAAAGTGGCTTTGAGATGAAAGAATTTGACATAAGGGAAGAGGGAAGGCTGAAGGAGAAGGATTTCGAGAATGCCTTGCGCCCATTGCAGTTTGACGACTTCAGCGGACAGAAGAAGGTGGTAGACAACCTACGCATCTTTGTCGAGGCCGCCAAGTACAGGGGAGAGCCGTTGGACCATACCCTCCTGCACGGACCTCCAGGACTGGGGAAGACGACGCTGAGCAACATCATCGCCAACGAACTCGGCGTGGGGTTCAAGTTGACGAGCGGTCCTGTGCTCGACAAGCCGGGAGACCTGGCCGGGATACTTACGGGACTGGAGCCGAACGACGTGCTTTTCATTGACGAGATACACCGCCTGAGTCCTGTCGTCGAGGAATACCTGTACAGTGCTATGGAGGACTACCGCATAGACATCATGATAGACAAGGGCCCCAGTGCAAGGAGCATCCAGATCGACCTTGCGCCCTTCACGCTGGTCGGTGCCACCACGCGCAGCGGATTGCTCACCGCACCACTTCGGGCTCGCTTCGGCATCAACATGCACCTCGAGTACTACGATTCAGCCACACTCCAGCAGATTGTCGCGCGCAGTGCCGACATACTCGGGCTGCCCATAGAGCCGGCGGCAGCGGCGGAGATAGCGGGGCGCAGTCGGGGCACGCCACGTATAGCCAACGCCCTGCTGCGTAGGGTCAGGGACTTTGCCCAGGTAAAGGGCGACGGTAGGATAGACCTACGAATAGCCCGCGTGGCACTGGAGGCACTGAACATCGACAAGTATGGACTGGACGAGATAGACAACAAGATATTGCTCACCATCATCGACAAGTTCAAGGGTGGCCCAGTGGGCGTAAACACCATTGCCACGGCGATAGGCGAGGATGGAGGCACGCTGGAGGAGGTGTACGAGCCGTTCCTCATCAAGGAGGGCTTCATCAAGCGCACGCCGCGGGGACGCGAGGTGACGGAACTGGCGTACAGCCATCTTGGCAGGACTATGGGCAGCAGGTATGGCAATCCCCTACAGGGAGACCTCTTCGACTGATGCCGGGATAAAGTGTTTATATATTATATTATAATGTATAGGATATGGTACTGAACTATATATGGATAGGCTTCTTCGCAATCGCGTTCCTGATAGCCTTGGTACAGCTGGGGATGGGCAATACTGAGGTGTTTCCAGCCATGATGAACAGTACGTTCGACAGTGCCCGCACGGCTTTCGACATCTCGTTGGGACTGACGGGCGTACTCAGCCTGTGGATGGGAATCATGAAGATAGGCGAGCGCGGCGGTCTCGTGAACGTGCTTGCCAGGTGGCTGAGTCCCGTGATGACGCGCCTCTTCCCTGGCATTCCTGCAGGGCATCCCGCATTTGGGTACATGTTCATGAACATGAGTGCCAACATGCTAGGACTGGATAATGCGGCCACGCCCCTGGGCCTGAAGGCAATGGAGGGGCTCCAGGAGCTGAACAGGGAGAAGGACAAGGCCACGGATGCCATGATAATGTTCCTCGTGCTGAATACGAGCGGGCTCACGCTCATTCCCGTCGGGGTGATGGTATACAGGGCGCAGATGGGTGCCGCCCAGCCCATGGACGTATTCATCCCCATACTGATAGCCACCACCCTCGCCACGCTGAGTGGCATACTCATAACGTGCATGTATCAGCGAATCAACATTCTCAACAGGACGCTGCTGGGACTCCTGATAGGCATGTGCGCCTTTGCCGGAGGCATCATGTGGCTTAGCACGCAGGTGGATAGGGAGACGCTCAATACGTGGTGTACCACGGTTGCCAACATCATCCTGTTCTCCATCATCATAGCCTTTATCGGCATGGGTGTGCGCAGCAGGGTGAACGTATACGAGGCGTTCGTAGAGGGTGCCAAGGGAGGGTTCGAGACGGCTGTCAGAATCATACCTTACCTCGTGGCGATACTGGTGGCCATAGGCGTGTTCCGTGCCAGCGGGGCAATGGACTTCATGGTGGACGGCGTAGGTTCGCTGATAGCCATGTGCGGTGGCGATGCCGAGTGCGTGGGTGCCTTGCCAACGGCCCTGATGAAGCCCCTTTCGGGCAGCGGGTCGCGTGGGATGATGGTGGATGCCATGTCCACGTACGGGGCGGACTCGTTCGTTGGCAGGCTGAGCTGCATATTCCAGGGGGCTACGGACACCACGTTCTACATACTGGCGGTGTATTTTGGCAGCGTGGGCATACGCAATACTCGCCACGCCGTGCAGGCAGGCTTGCTGACCGACGTGTGTGGAACGGTGGCGGCATTGGCGGTGGCATACATGTTCTATGGATGAAGGAGGGTATTCATGGTATGGCGACGAACGGAAGTACAATTATGGAGTAACTAATAGGGTTTAAAACGTAATGGCAAGTCTCAGGTCTTTGGCAAAGGATACGGCAATCTACGGACTGTCGAGCATAGTGGGAAGGTTTCTCAACTACATGCTGATGCCGCTCTATACGCATGTCATCTCGGCTGAGAGCGGCGGGTACGGCATCGTGACCAACGTGTATGCCTATACGGCACTCATACTGGTAATGCTCACCTTTGGGATGGAGACTACCTTTTTCCGCTTTGCCAACAAGGAAGACGAAGACCCTCGCAGGGTGTTCTCCACGGCACTCTCCTTCGTGTCGGCACTCAGCGTCACCTTCTTCCTGCTGGTATATCTCTTCCTTCCGCAGGTAAGTGGGCTCATGGGCTATGCCTCCCACCAGGAGTATGTCCTGCTGATGGCGGCGGTAGTGATGCTGGATGCCATTCAGGCAATACCGTTCAGCTACCTCAGATACCGGAACCATGCCTTGAGGTTTGCTTTCCTCAAGTTGCTCTTCATCGTCATGAACATATCGCTTAACCTCGTATATTTCCTCGTGCTGGGCTACGACGACGTGCTTGGGGTGTTTGCCCTCAACCTGCTGTGCACTTCCGTCATAACGCTGTTCTTCGTTCCCGACGTGCTGGCAGCATTCGCCAAGCCGGACATGCGCCTGTTGGGCAGGATGCTCGCCTACAGCTGGCCGATCCTCGTACTGGGCATTGCCGGGATACTCAATCAGGCTGCCGACAAGATACTCTTCCCTCTCGTCTATCCCGACAGGGAGCAGGGCATTCGCGAGTTGGCTGTCTATGGTGGTTGCGTTAAGGTAGCCATGATAATGGCGATGATAACCCAGGCATTCCGCTTTGCCTACGAGCCGTTTGTCTTCGCACAGTCGCAGGCTAAGGACAGGACGGGGATGTATGCTCAGGGGATGAAGTATTTCTTCATCTTCACCCTGCTTGCCTTCCTGTGCGTGATGGCATACATGCCCGTGCTGCGTTACATGCTCGGCAGGGACTACTGGCAGGGCCTGGGGGTGGTGCCCATAGTGATGGTGGCGGAGATAATGATGGGGATATATTTCAACCTCTCCTTCTGGTACAAGCTCGTCGACAAGACTATCTACGGGGCATGGTTCTCGCTGGCAGGCTGCGTGGTGCTCGTTGCGGTCAACGTCGTCTTCATCCCCCGCTACAGCTACATGGCATGTGCATGGGGAGGCGTGGCAGGGTACGGAACGTCGATGCTGCTCAGCTACCTTGTGGGACAGAGGCTCTACCCTATAGCCTATCCCTTGGGCGACATGGCAAGGTATGCCGCCTTGACGGCTTTGCTCACCCTTGCCGTTTACCTCGTGCCCGAGGGATGGCCGCTGGCATATAGGCTTGCACTGAATACCCTCTGCGTGCTCGCACTGGCATCGTACATACTATATCGCGACATACCGGTAAGCAACTTGCCTCTCGTGGGCAGGTACTTCCGAACAAACAATAATTCTAAAACCAAACAACTATGAAAAAAGACATTTTCTTCAAGTCGGACAAGCATGGCCGGTCTCATTCGGAGATTGCCAAGGCAGCAAAGTCTGCAAAGGAAAAAAACGTAGCCAACCAGCCAGGCATCAGCAGGCGCCAGTTCCTGTCTACGGCCGCCACGGGCATTGCAGGCTTCATGATCCTGCCAAGCTTCACTGTGGACGGAGTCAGGATTGCCCCGAGCGACAGGGTAGTGCTTGGCTTTGTGGGAGTAGGTCAGCAGGGATGCAGCGACTTCCGCTCGTTCTCCAGTTGCCCCGGCGTGCAGGTGGCTGCCTGCTGCGACGTGGACAGCATCAAGCGCGAGCGTTTCCGCCGTTACGTGACGGCATGGCAGAAGGACAAGGGCATGCCCCAGCGTTGCGACATGTACGAGGAGTACGAGCGCATGCTCGAGCGCAAGGACATCGATGCCATAGAGATTGCCACTCCCGACCATTGGCATGCCCTCGTTGCCATCCACTCGTTGCAGGCTGGCAAGGACGTGTACCTCCAGAAGCCCTTGGCTTACACCATTACCGAGGGATTGGCAGTGAAGACTGCCGTAAGGTACAACAACCGCATCCTGCAGATGGGCTCGCAGCAGCGCAGCAGCCAGGAGTTCCAGCAGGCTATAGCTCTGGTACGCTCTGGTGGCATAGGCAACATCAAGGAGATACACTGCCGTGTGGGAGACCCTCCAAAGCCTTTCGATCTGCCTGAGATGCCCGTACCCGAGAACCTGAACTGGAATCTCTGGATGGGTCCGCTCAACGACCCCAAGATACACTATCATCCCGACCTCTGCCCTCCCGTCAGCCTCGACCCCGAGCAGAACGAGAAGCTGTGGGGAGCATGGAGATGGTACGAGGAGACGGGCAACGGCTATCCTGCCGACTGGGGTGCCCACATGTACGACATAGCACAGGCTGCCATAGGCATGGACGGACTTGGTCCCGTAGAGTTCATACCCAAGGGCTACGATGGTGCTGAGTGGGCTACCATGAAGTACGCCAACGGCATCATCATGCAGGAGCGTCCCTACCTGGACGACAACCCTGGTGCGCAGGGCATCCGCTTCGTAGGGGACAAGGGCTGGCTCAAGGTTTCGCGCGGATATATAGAGTGCTCGGACAAGAAGTTGCTCAAGAAGCATCAGGAGACTATAGCCGCTGGCCAGTACGAGGTAAGTTCACCGCACATGCAGAACTTCATCGATGCCATACGTGCGCATAGGGATCCAATCGCTCCTGTAGAGTATGGCTGCAGCACCAACACGCTGTGCTGTCTCTTCAACATAGCACGCGAGCTCAACCGTCCCGTTCATTGGAACCCTGCCACCCTCAGTTTCGAGGGCGATGCCGAGGCTGCTGCCCACCGCCTGTACTATTACGACTACCGCCGTCCATACACCTTGCCATATCTGGACAAGAGGGGATGAGGGTCTGAAACACACAAAAAGGTCTGGGAAACTCCCAGACCTTTTTGTGTGTGAGCCGTGAGAGACCCCCTCAGTCCCCCTGTTTAGGGGGAAGAGCCTTGAGCCTTGAGCTGTGAGCAATGAGCCGTGGGAGACCCCCTCAATCCCCCTGTTTAGGGGGAAGAGCCGTGAGCAATGAGCTGTGAGTTGTGAGCCGTGAGTTGTGAGCTGTAAGCCGCAAAGACGAGCTTTGTGGAACGGGACGGATAGCTCGTCGCTCATAGCCCATAGCTCGTCGCCCATAGCTCATAGCGTCATTCCGTCACCACCTTCAGTTCTCCTGCCTTCAGCATGTCGTTGTGGTCAACGAACCATCCTTTCACCTTCTTCTTCCCACAGAGTATTTCCTTGATTTTCTCTCCGTTGCCTTCTCGCAGGATGGTCACCTTGCGTCCGTCCCCCGTGGTGAGTTCCACCTTTGGGAAGAGAGGTACCGTCACTATGTATTCGGGGTCAGCAGGCGAGTAGGTGTATAGTCCTATGGCATTAAGCACATACCATGTCGACATTTCCCCGGCATCGTCCATTCCGGAGTATGCCAGGTGGTCTTTACCCATGTCGTAGTACTTGTCCATCAGTATGTTGAGTATTCTCTGTGCCTTCTCCTGCTTGCCAATGAAGTAGTAGGTGTATGGCACGCTGTGGTCGGGCTGGTTGCCGTGGCAGTAGTTGCCCATGAAACCTGTCATGTTCCAAGCCTCATATCCTCTCCATGGTTCGCTGAACAGGCTGTCGAGCTTGTCCTCCACGGCCTTGTGCGAAGGGTATAGTGCTATCATTCCCTCGGGGTCGTGTGGGGCGAAGAACAGGCTTTGCCATGCGTTTGCCTCGCGGAACATGTAGGCATAGTATGGGTAGTATGGGTCGAAGTCCGCTATCCATTCGCCGTTGTCAATCTTTCCTCTCCAGAATCCGGTGGAAGGGTCGAAGAGGTTCTTGTAGTTGGAGGAGCGTTGCATCAGCAGTTTGTAGTTGTCCTTGTCCCCGAGGATCTTTGCCACCTGTGCCACGGCATAGTCGTCGTAGGCATACTCCTGCGTCTTGGTCACGGCAGCCTTGTACTCGTCCTCGGTGGGTACGTCGGTGGTGTCCTTCTCCGCTATCCAACCTCGTTGTATGTATTCGTCCAGATAGGGTCGTCCGCCCTGTCCGGGAACGGTGGCGTTGTTCAGCAAGAGTTTGTATGCGTGGCTAAGGTCGAAGTCCCTTGTCCCCCTGCTCCACATTCCAGCCACGAAGGTGCTGGCGTGGTCGCCGTGGAAGAAGGTGGGCATGTATCCGCCCTTCTTGTCGCCGCGGTCCATGCACGACTTGATGACGTCGCAGGCCACGTCGGGTGTTATCACGCCCAGCAGGATGAGCTTGTTGCGGTATGTGTCCCAGAAAGAGGGGTCGGTGTAGTACCTGAAGTCAGCCTTCTTCACGTTGCCCTGTGCGTCGAGGTATTCGCCGTTCACGTCGCTCCTCAGTACGGGCCAGAGGAATGTCCGGTACATGGTGCTGTAGAGCAGTCCCTTCTGCCTCTCGGTGCCTCCCTCTACCCTGATGTGCGAAAGGATGTCCTCCCATGTCTTGTCTGCTGCCGAGCGCACCTGGTCGAAGTCCTTGTCCATCATCTCCGCCATCAGGTTCTCCTTGGCGTTCTCCACGCTGACGAAGCTGAAGCCTATCTTCAGTTCCAGAGGCTTGTCTCCCTTGTTGTCCTCGAAGTCCACCACCGCTATGGTCTGCCTCTTGGCAGTCTGCTGTGCCACGCTGCGCACGGGCAGGTTAGCTACGGCATAGAAGTACATCCTGCCGTGTCCGTCCTGGTAGCCCTCGAAGGCATTGGCTGCCGTCGACTTCCTGATGTCCCAGTGCCGTGGTCGTCCGTTGTTCTTGGTGATGTCCACCAGCAGGCGTTTCTCGTCGGTCGGCCTGAAGGTATATCTATGGAAGGCGCACCTTAGTGTGGTGGTCAGTTCTGCCTTCACGCCGTATCTCTGGAGGTAGACGCTGTAGTAACCGGGGTGTGCCTCCTCGTCCGAGTGGTCGAACCACGAGCAGTAGTTGTATGGGTAGAATCGTCCCGTAACGGGCAGGATGGGAACGTGCAGCTGGTCCCAGTGACCCTTTGCGCTGTGGGCGAAGGCGTATATCTGATGGTCTTCGTACTGGTAGCCGCTGCCGCTGTGGTACATTGTCACGGGTGTGCACTGCACCATGGCGTTGGGCATGGCTGCGCCGGGGAATGTCTCTGCGCCCCAGGCTCTTTTCACTTCGGTACGTGTATAGCCCAGTTCGTCCGGAGTCCACAGCGTGGCGGTGCCAAGGAAGGGGTTGACGTATTCTGTCAGTTTCTGTGCGTATATGCTCGTGGCAGATGCCAGCAGGAAGCATGCCGTCACTAGTTTCTTGTGGATATTCATGTTGTTTTTTTTGAATGTTGAAGATTAAATACTTGAATGTTGGATTGGTCTTCGCCTCTTTGACTCTTCGACTCTTCGACTCTTCGTCTCTTCGTCTCTTCGTCTCTTCGTCTCTTCGTCTCTTTGACTGTCTACCACTCGTCTTCGCCTCGTTCCATGCCCACGATGCGTTCGGGTCGGTTGTCGAATGGTGTTTCCTTGCCGTCGTGTACGTCATGCAGTCGCGTGGCAGTCTGCATCATTGCCTCGGTCTGCTCCCGGTATGGAAGGTTGGTGACGTCGATTAGTCCGCAGTTGTAGTTCTCGCCGTCGAATCGTCCCATCACGTCCTCGTCCATCCATGTGAAATACGTCACACCCACCAGTCCGGGGTGCGAGAATCCCTGTTCCACGTAGTATCTGTATGCTTCCCCGCGCTCCTTCTGTCCAGCCACCTGGAAGAGCGACTGTCCGAGTCCCCTGTCGACTGCCCCGAAGTGGAACTCCCCTATCAGCATGGGCAGGTTGGTCCATTCCAGCAGTCGGTCCATCAGCTTGTGGTCGGGCTGTATGGCGTAGCAGTTGAAGCTCATGATGTCGAAGTGCTTGGCGCAGATGTCGGCCACCTTCCTGTTAACGGCGTATGGGTTGGCGAACCTGTAGCCGAGGTTCATGTGGTTGGGGTCGAGCCTGTGCTGTACGTCTTTCAGTATGGTGAGGTACTTGTCGAAGGTGTCGTACACGAAGTCCTTGCGTGTCTCCTTCGAGTCGCCGTGCTTTCTGAGGTATTCTTCGAGGGCTCTCTTCATGGCTCGGTCCTTGCCGGCGAGCAGGTTATCGCACACCCTCAGTTCCTGTCCGAGCCACGTAGGTTCGTTGCCCACGTAGTAGCCTATCAGCCATGGGTTGTCCCTGTACTCCTCCATCATATTCTTCAGCGACCTGTGCAGCCCGTCCTCTATGCCGTCCTCGTAAGGGTCTCCCAGTCCGAAGAGCCCTCCGTCTATGCCTGCGGGGTACATGGTGCAGGTGAAGGCTTTCCTGTTGCTTCTTTCCACGCGTTTGTCGCTCCAGTTGCCAATGGTGTTAACGCCCCATTTGTCCATGCGCTTGATTGTAAGGTCCAGGGCGGGCTTCTCGTAGCTGGGGCCGAAGCGTCTCTGCAGGTTCCATGTCGCAAAGTCAGCCACGCGGTAGTTCCTGCCCTTGTCTGTGTATATGAATTGCTCTGGTGGCATCTGTTCGAGCATGTCGGCTCTCTTGTCTAAGTCCTTGAATCCTCCGCCCGAGCCCAGGCTTATGCAGCATGCTCCGATGCTCAGGAAGAGGTGCCCTTCGGGGTCAACCATCCACCACTTGCCATCCTTCCTTTCCGTGCGGAAGAATCCCGTGGCGTGTGTCTTGTGCTGCCTGTAGCCTCCGTAGCGTGAATAACCGTACAGGTCGCCTACCGATACTTCCTCTTCCTCCTCCTCGCGCCATTTCTTCTGTAGTTTCCTCAGCGACGTAATCTTGCCTTTCCACTTCACGAGGTTGCTCTGTCCCAGCAGGTCGAGTGCCGGCTTCGTGCCGAGGTATGCGTCACCGGGATCCTGCTCGTACAGTTGCACGTCGCGTATCTCCACTGTGGCGTCAGCGAAGGGCATGTACTGGCGTATGCCTATGGAGTCCACTCCCGTCAGCGGGCCCACGTTGCCTCCTATGTTCACCCATCCCGTCTGTCGTGGCTTGTTGTACATGCTTGCCATGTCGTGCGAGCTGGCGGGTGGCTCGCTCAGGTAGATGAGCGGTATGACGAGCCTGTTCCACTGTCCTGGCACGTAGGAGTGCACCATGAGTTCGTCGTAGCCATGGTCGGTGGTGAACCCAACCAGGAACCTTTGCGTGGTGGAAGCCTTTATCTCCAGTCCGACAAACCTGTACCGTGTCCAGTCCGTGGGAAGGTCGGGATTTAGGTCGTGCAGTGCAATCTTGGCTCCCGACTTCCTGCGTTGGCTGTCGAATTTCACCTTGTGCGTGGCTGCCTCCATGGTCATTGCCGACAGGAGCAGCAGTAGTGTCATAGCGTGTCTCATACTCTTTCGTTGCATTATATGTCTGCAAATATACGACAATTATTTTGAAATCAAAAATAAAGTGGCGTGAGTTCCTGTAAAACAAGGAGTCCTGTCTGCCAATGTTGCTTTTTTTTGATGTCGCAGACGCTCTGGTCATCCGTCAGAAGGGGAATATCAGAGGCAGTACCAGAGTCATCACTATGCCCATTATCAGCTGCAGTGGCAGTCCTACCTTCACGTAATCCATGAAGTTGTAGTTGCCGGCCTTCATCACTAGGGCATTGGGTGGGGTGGAGAAGGGCGAGGCGAAGCACATGCTGGCCGAAACCGCCACGGCGAAGAGCATGGGCATTGGGCTTACTCCGGATGCCACTGCCGAGGAGAGGGCGATGGGTGACATCAGCACCGCCGTGGCGGTGTTGGAGAGGAACATGGTCATGAGCGAGGTGGTGAAGTAAATTCCGGCCAGCAGGGCTATGGGGCCCATGCTGCCCAGGCTTCCTACGAGGAATCCTGAGACGAGGCTCGACGCACCGGTCTTCTCCAGTGCCGTGGACATGGGCATCATGGCGGCTATCAGAATGATGCTCTCCCAGTTGATGGTCTTGTATGCAGCCTCCGCATTGCGGAAGCAACCCGTCAGTATCATCATCATGGAAGCCATCAGTACGGCGGTGACGGGTGCCACGGGTATGAAGTCGAGCACCATCATAGCCACCATCGCCGCCATGATGCAGGCAGCGAGCGGAGCCTTGTAGTCGAGCGTCACCCGTGCAGCCTCCTCCAGAGGTTGTCCCAGCACCACCCAGTGCTCTTCGTCGTTGGACATGCGGCCTATGTTCGCCCACGTACCCTGCACCAGCAGCACGTCGCCCGTCTGCAGCTTCAGTTCGGCAAGCTCTTCCCTGATGTACTCCTTGCCTCTGCGCACTGCCAGCACGTTGATGCTGAACTTCGACCTGAAGCCCGACTCTGCAAGCCGCCTGCCTACGAACTTCGACTGTCCCAGCAGTACTATCTCGGCTATGCCTATGTCGTAGAACTCCATGTCGCGGGCGTTGTATTCCACCGTCAGCGAGTGTTCCTTGGCAAAGAGGGCTGTTTGTCCGGGACTGCCCGAGAGGTATATGATGTCGCCGGCCTTTATGCGCACGTCGGGCGTAGCCATGCTCTGGGTAATCTCGCGCATGATGTTGCGTCCCTTGACATTCTCTTTCCTTACCTCTAACACGGTGAGCCCGTATTTCTGCCTGATGTCCAGTTCCTTGATGGTACGTCCCACTGCCGTCGACCTCTTCCCCACGGTGAGTCTCGACACGTTGTCGTCGAGGTTGTATTCGCTGACGAGGCTCTTCAACGTCTTGCCCTTGTTGAGGTTGGAGTCGTCGTCCTTCTTCCTGTTGCCGAAGACGAGTTTCGTCAGCGGCATCAGCACCGCCACCCCGACGCAGATGCATACAAGTCCCACCGGCAGGAACGAGAAGAACGACAGCTTGCCGTAGCCCGCCTCCTGCAATGCCTCGTCTATTACCAGGTTGGGCGGCGTACCTATCAGGGTGAGCATGCCTCCCATGGAACTGGCGAATGCCAGTGGCATCAGCAGCCTCCGTGCGTTCATCCTTGCCCCGGAAGCCATCGACACCACGATGGGCAGCATCAGCGCCACGGTGCCCGTGTTGCTCACGAAAGCCCCTATGCCAGCCGTGGCAAGCACCACGAGCAGGAAGAGCTTAGTCTCGGACTCGCCTGCCATGCCTATCAGCCTGGCTCCTATGATGTGTGCCAGTCCTGTGCGCAGTATGCCGCCTCCCACTATGAAGAGTCCTGCCATCATGATTACCACGGGGTTGGAGAATCCGGCAAGGGCCTCGGACGGGGTGAGTATTCCCAGCAGCAGCAGGGCTATTACGGCGCACAGGGCGACGATGTCGGGGCGGAGCTTGTTGGTGGCGAACAGCAATGCCGCGATGGATAGTATGGTGAGTGTGGCAATCATTTTCGTCGTGGATTTGTAGTGTAAGTATTTTGTTATTCCTGTTTCCCCTTTTCAGGATGCAAAGTTACGTTTTTTTATGTGAAGGGTATGCCGCATGCTGCATAAAATTTGTTAATTCCAGGCTTCGCAAACAACGGTAATTGCAAAGGTAAGTCGTTTTTCTAAAACAGGCAATAATTGTCCGGGGATGTCGGGGGCAGTTTGTCTTCTTGGTTACACGAGCAGCCCCTCCCGCCTATACGAGTTTTGTAACCACGAAAAACGGCATTTTTTAGTCCCACGCGAGGAAAATCTATTTCTCTCCCGAGGAAAATATATTTTCCTCGGGAGGAAAAAATTTACACCCCCTGCGGATGCCAGTTCGGTTACACGGGTTACATGGTTACACGGTTACACGGGGGTATGTTGCATTTGTGTATTTTCCCCCTGAAATGAGCACCTCATTCTATATGCAAAATAAATATATATTTATTTTGCATATAGAATGCCCATTGTATCAGCACGGAGGGTTACAAAAACACCCCGTGTAACCGTGTAACCATGTAACCATGTAACCGAGCGACTGTCTTTTCCGTCCGGACACGACTGCCGGCTGGATGCGTCCGACCCTAACCATAGCATGGACATAGCCCCTGCAACGTGCCCGAAAAATCCGGGAAAGCAAGGCAGGGCTCCCCCTCACGCCGAATGCGTGACAGGCAGGGGCAAATCTGCAATTTCCGCCCATTCCACCGCATATCCTCACAAAAACTCATTCTTCAGGCGGAGCGGAAAATTCGGTAATTACCGCCTTTTTTTTGGTATTTTGTGGAATTGTACCACATTCTTTATTGCCGAAAGGTGAAAAATGCCTACCTTTGCATCGGAAAAAGTGAAACAACGTAAATATAACAGCAAATCAAATGAAAGTAAGAAAACTATTTTTCTGCATGACAGCATGTACGGCATCTCTATTATGTTCGTGCATGTCGGACGAGCATGACTTCGACCTCACGCCCTCCACACAGACAGGGTATGGCAGCCTGACCATCGGACTGGCGGCCGACGCACAATTCTCCGACACCCGAGCCCTGAGCGAGGAATCCTACAGGAACACGGCAAACTACAGCGTGAAGTTGTACAATGCCTCTAACGACAACGTCCTGGTAGAGTGCAAGTATTCGGAGATAGCATCCTACCTTCCCAAGAAACTGGAGATAGGCAGCTATCGCATAGAGGCTTCCTACGGCAAGGAATGGCCCGCCTCGCGCGACCAGTTCCTCGTAACGGGCAGCAAGACCTTCACCATCAGGGCAAACGAAGACACTCAGGTCAACGTGGACTGCACACCTACGTGCGGCAGGCTTTCGGTAGCCTTCGATGCCAGCATGGCAACCTATTTCGACGACTATAATGTAGTATACGGCGGCACAAAGGCAATGGGCAGCAGCACGTGCGTTTGGGCTAAAGCCGATACCGAACCCTGGTACGTTGCGCTGGACGAGGCAGGCGAGACCGTCAACTATACCATCAACCTTACCGCAAAGGACGAATACCTGCACAGTAGCAGCGATGGTTCCTCTTCCAAGGAGGCACAGGTCACAGGCACTATCCAGCTGCAGCGAAACAGGGCGCACAAGCTGACCATCGCCCCCAACTACAAGCCCACTACCGACGGAGGGCTCAGCATAACCATCACCATCGACGAGAGCACCATCGACCACGAGATTACATGGGAGGTTCCCGTGACATGGATTTGACGAAGTCCGGGGTTTTTGTGGCTGATATCCAATAAAATCCAAGATAATACACAGTTTATGACAAACAACAAGACAAAGACAATTATGAAGATAAAGGATACGCTCCTGACAGGAGTATTGGCCTTGGCAGCCTTGTCCTCTTGTACCAGCGAGGATATGGAAGAGAAACTCTCCGGAGGACCCCAGGGCGAACTGAAGTTGAGTGTGGACGTGTTGAAGCCCGAATCAACAAGGGCTGTAACACAGGTTACGGACTTCCCCGTCATCATCTACGATGCCGAGGGCAAGACAATACACAGCTACGCTACCGTGGCTGACGTACCCTCGTCCATCCTGATTGCCGTGGGCAACTACACCGTCGAGTCCCACACGCCGGGCGCAATACGCAAGAAGATGGCGGAGGCATACTACCGCGGCGTTACCCCCGTGGAGATTATCAAGGACGTGACCTCGCCCGTGAACGTGTTGTGCAAGATGCAGAACAGCGTGATAGCGGTCAACTACGACGACGAGTTCCGCAGCGTCTTCGCTTCCTGGGAGATAACCATCAACGACGGCGGGGAGACAGTGCTCTCCTTCGACAACAACACGGCAGTCAACACCGTATACTGGTACTTCGGCGAAGAAGGAGTGAAGCAGCTCACCGTCAACTTCAGGGGCACTACCACCGAGGGAAGCACCGTTGCCTCCAAGTACACCCTCACCAAGGACCAGGCTGACGAGAGCTACGACGACGACCGCCAGAATTTCGGCGGAGGCGATGCGATCAACATCAACTTCACTCCCACCGAGTCCACAGAGGGCAGGCTGACGGGCGTTACCATCAATGCCGACGTAACCTTCACGGAGACAAACGAGAACGTAGACATCATAGTAGTAGACAAACCCGGATTCGAGCCCGGCGGCGGCGACGAGCCAGACCCCACGCCCGGCGGCGACGAGGGCAACATAACGCTCAACCTTCCGGCAGACATTTCCTTCCCGTTCCTGACTCCCCCATCCGATACATCTCAGGGTGACACATATATCGCTGCTACGGCAGGTCTGAAGAGCATCACGGTGAAGATAGAGTCCACCAGCGATGATATGATCAGCTCGCTTGGCGACTTGAACTCAGGTTATGGAGTGGATTTCATAGGCGGTGCTGAGATTGTGGGCAACCAAAATGTCGTGGCTTTGTTCAATAGTCTTAATCAGCCGCTCAGCGTGCCCACGAAGGGCGATACAGAGTACAACTTCCCCATAGGCAATTTCTTCGGGTTCCTTAAGGTATTGGCTGGCAAGCACACCTTCCATCTCACAGTGACGGACATGGACGGGGCTGTCAAGTCGGGCTCACTCAACATCACCATAACAGAATGATGGATAGTGGAGATGCAATGAAACAAAGATTCAACAAATGAAACTCAAGCATATACAATGATGAAAAAGATATATTCAATATTGTCAGTCCTCTGTCTATCGCTCCTCGCCGCATCGTGCAGCAGCGACATGCTGGACGAGGCCATGACCCAGGACAAGGGATACCTGAAGTTGGATGTCACCACACTGGTATCTACCAACACCAAGGCGGTAACGCCAAAGCCAGGTGACTACAATCCCAAGACCATCGCCGTGAAGATAACGGACAGCACGGGCAAGGTGGTGATGCAGACCGACGACGTGGCCAACGACGCTGCCTTCAAGGGCAACATCGTGCTCGCACCTGGCAAGTACACTATCACGGGCTCTTCCGCTGGATGGGACGGGTCGGACTCCGCCTTCGGAGCACCTTACTATGCTGGAACGACATCCGTCACCATCTCCGCCAAGACACTCACGCAGGGCAGCCTCGTGCTGACGCAGGCTAACGTGAAGGTCACCGTCAAGTACAGCGACAACTTCCGCCAGTACTTCAGCCAGGCAATATGCATCATTACCTCGCAACTGGAGGAGGTGGCAGTGCAGAGGTTCTCGCTCAACACCGTAGGATCCGCTTACTTCCCGGTGGCACCGCTCAACTTCCTGCTGAACGTCACCAACAATGCCGGCGACATCTATGCCATGAGCAACGACATAACCGAGGTGAACGCACGCGACCACTTCATCATCAACTACAAGCTGGCCGATACGGGCAACATGGGAGGCGTGAACGTTGAGGTGGATGACGAGACGCAGACATATACCTTCAACATCGAGATTCCACGCAAGAGTTCCATCGCACTGGAGGCTTCGGCCGCAAACGCATGGAGCACATTCGCCGACCTCTCTGCAGCCGTCACCGCCAAGACCACTACCTTCGACGAGAGCTACCTGAAGTTGCAGTGGAAGAAGCAGGATGCAACAGAGTGGAACGACGTAGCAGCCTCCGCACTTGGCAAGGGCAGCAATGACAACTACACCTATCGCCTGCGCGGACTCGAACCCGGCGTGGCACACGTCTACCGTCTGGCATACGACGATGGAGAGAACAGGGTGAACAGCAACGAGGTGAAATTCACTACAGAGGAATATACGGCGATACAGAATGCCGGCTTCGAGAACTGGTACAAGGCTTCGAGCATCTGGTATCCCAACGCACAGGGAGAGACTTACTGGAGCACAAGCAACTCTGGCTCGGCAGGTGTTATGGGTGAGGAATACAATGTTACCACGGGTATCACGGATGGTGCATACAACGGGACGTCGGCACAGTTGCAGTCCATGTATGTCGTCATCAAGTTCGCCGCTGCCAGCGTCTTCACGGGTACGTTCGACGGCATGATCGGCACCAAGGGCGCAAAGCTCAACTGGGGAGTGCCATTCACGTCGCGCCCCACCAAGCTCAGGGGTTACATGAAGTACACCACGGGAGCCATCAACCGCGGTAGCCAGCCCACGGGGGCACCTGCCAAGGGAGAGAACGACGCCTGCCAGATATTCTGTGCGTTGCTCACTGAAAACCTCAAGGTGGCAAATGCCAGCAACACCGACGGATATGAGCTGAGCACGGAAATCAACTGGCTGACTGACCCGAGGATAGTAGCCTACGGAGAACTCACGCAGAATACTTCAGACACAGAATGGAAGGAGTTCGAGATACCCCTCACGTTCTATTCCCTGACGCAGAAGCCTGCATACATGCTCATCGTATGCTCTTCGAGCAAGTGGGGTGACTACTTCTACGGATGCGATTCGGCAAAACTGCTGCTCGACGACTTCTCATTCGAATACGGCGAACCAACGGAATGATATGAAAAGCCAATCGATATCCTCTCTAATGCTGATGCTGCTGCTGGCTGCCATGCCCGCAGCAGCATTGGCGCAAAATGAATTTCCTCCGCCAGAACCCACCCTGACGTACGACGACCTGCTGGGAAACAGCAAGAAGCAGAACAACAGCAAGGTGCGCAAGGCGTATCAGGAGAAACTGACGGACAAGAGGCACATACAGCGCGTGGAACGCGGCGCAATGAAGAACGTCTTCATACCCAAGGGGATGTGGATGACGGGTGCCACGGTGAACTTCCGCTCGTGGGAAAACGAGAACCAGAACCTGCTGGTGCTGAAGGACCTCGACATGGACGGACATACCTATTCCGTGTCGCCGGCCATCGGCTACTTCGTTGCCAACAACGTCGCCATCGGAGCCAGGTACAGCTATAGCCGCAACTATTTCTACCTCGGCAACCTCGACCTCAACCTCGGCGAGGACTTCAACATTAGCCTCGACGACCTCTACTACCTGGAGCACAAGCACTCGGGCAGTTTCTTCGTCCGTACATACATGTCGCTCTTCGGCAGCAAGCTGATGGGCTTCTTCAGCGAGGTCAGGGCTACATATTCCCACGCAAGCGGCAAGAACAGCACCGGCCGCAGGGACGAAGACCTGAACGTGAACACGCTCGACGGCACCTACGAGAAGGTGAACGCCTTGCAGTTGGGATTCACACCCGGCATATGCTGCTTCATCACCAACTTTGCCGCCGTGGAGGCTTCGATAGGTGTGCTCGGAGTGGACTACAAGTGGAGCAAATATAAGAACTTGCATCCCGGGGCAACCGAGTACGAGTATGGGGAGAGCCGCAGCGGTGGTGCCAACTTCCGCTTCAACCTCTTCAGTATCAATATCGGAATGACATTCTACCTATGATTGTATCTGGCAACATACGCTCAATGCTCTGCATGTGCCTTGCGACACTCGCAATGGTGTCGTGCGACATATGCGACGACCTCCCGCTGCCACTCGTTAGGTCCGAGATTGCCGCCTTCGAGGTAGAGGGACAGTGCGACGAGGCGGGCGAGGACTATGCGGATGCCGTCATCGACAAGGAAAAGCGCACCGTGAAGGTCTATGTCAACGACCTTGCCAACCTGAGGAGCCTGCCGCTCAAGAACCTGGAGGTTACCAACGACGCATCGGTTTGCGTGGAGACTGCCAATGGGCAGAGGCCTCTCTCCGCCTTTGCCACTACATCGCAGGGCTACCCATTGCTGGACTTTTCGGACGGGCTGACGCTCGTGCTGACCACCTACCAGACCTATCGCTGGACCATCACGGCACGGCAGGTGGTAAACCGCGAGGTGGTGCTTGCCAACCAGGTGGGAAGGGCCGTAATCGACACGGTGAACCATAACGTGGTGGTGAACGTGGCATCCACCCAGGACCTCAGGGCTGTGAGGGTGGTGAAGTTCATGCTAGGAGGCAAGCACGGGACGGTATCGCCAGACCCTACGGGTACTGACGTCGACTTCACTAAGGGGCGCAAGTACTGGGTCAGGGAGGCTTGCAGCAGTACGTCGACCGAGTGGACGGTGTACGTGTACAATGCCGATGCCTCGCAGACGGCTTCCATCGAAGTCTTCCCGCATTCCGTCAGGGCATACGCCACTGGACATATACAGAGCGGCAGTACACCCGTCGTGCAGTATCGTACGGAGGGCACGCTCGGATGGACTGACCTGCCCGCAGGGAACGTCATCGTCGGAGACGTCGACTTCAAGGCTACCTTCTCGGGACTCGCCCCCGCCACTTCCTACGAGTGTAGGGTTAAGGTGGGCGACGTAGAGTCGGCGGTAGTGCAGTTCGAGACGGCAGCGGCAGTCCAGTTGCCCAACAGCAGCTTCGACGAGTGGAGCATAGTGCCTGCCGGCAAGCAGGACTTGTACCAGCCATGGGCCACCGGAGCCACGCCGTTCTGGGACACGGGCAATCGCGGTGCCACCACCGTCGGTGCCAGCAACAGCACCAGCGGTACGGAAGGCGAGCGCGTGTACGCCAACCTCCAGTCGAAGTTCATCGTCATAAAGTTCGCCGCCGGAAACATCTTCACGGGCAAGTACCTCAAGACGGACGGTACCAACGGGGTCCTCAGCTTCGGACAGCCCTTTGAGTGCTACCCGACGGGACTCAGGTTTGACTTTACATACCACATGTCGCTCATCAACCGCGGCGGTAACAAGTGGGACGAGAACTATTCCAGGTACATCAGCCGTGAGACATACGATGGGCTGAGGGGGCAGCCGGATTCGTGCCAGGTGTACGTCGCCCTCATTGGCGATCAGGACGAGGAGACTTACGACGGAGTGAGGTATCCCATGATAATCCGCACGCGTCCGAGCGAACTGAAACTGTTCAGCCCGGCAGGCGACAACGTGATCGCATACGCGGAGATGACGCAGGGAAGCAGCGTGGAGCAATGGACTACGAAGACCCTGGACTTGCAGTACCGGCATATCGACCGCAAGCCCAAGTATATCATCGTGGTGGCATCCAGCAGCAAGTACGGGGACTATTTTATCGGGGGAGACGAGAGCCTGCTCAGGCTCGACAACGTGCAACTCCTGTATGAGTGAATTAAACTTTAGAGATGACGAGACTGAAGATTATATATGCAACCTTGCTGACCCTGACAGGATGGGGTCTCGTGTCGTGCGAAAGCGACATGGACATATCCATTGAGCGCGGTGCCATACGCATCTCGCTCGAGAACGTCGCACCCGGGGTGCTGACGCGCAGCACTCCGTCCGACCTTGGGACTCCCTTGGCAGAAGGATTCCTGGTCAGTGTCAGGGACGGCAGCGGCAGGGAGGTCTACTCCGCTCCTTATTCGGAGACCGACATCCCACTGCCCGCAGGGCAGTACGAGGTGTCTGCCTCCTACGGGGACAATCCCCCCATAGCCATCGACAATCCCTACTACCTTGGCACCGCCATCGCCACGGTGGAGGGCGAGGCCGTGTCACCCGTGTCCGTGGAATGCAAGGTGGCTAACGCCTTGGTTTCGGTACGCTTTGGCAGGGACGAGGAGGAAAAGGCACGCTTCGGCAAGTTCTATGATACCTACGCACTGCGCGTATACGTGGGCGACAGGTATGTCAACATCTCCGACAGGGACTCCTACAAGAGTGCCTACTTCCGGGCTGGAAGCCGTGTCTCACTGGCATTCACCGGAGTGCTTGCAGCCGATGGCAGGGAGGTCTCCATGCCTCTCGATGCCACTGGTACCGGATTCCCCGACGTATTCCAGGCTGCCGACCATGCGATAGTGACACTCTCGCTGCCCGAGCCGGAGAGCGCGACGGTAGTGGACGTCAGCAAGGCAGAAATGGAGGAAGCCACGATGGAGGAGACCATACCCGTATCATGGCTCCCCATTCCGCAGGTGCTGCCTTCGCATGCGTACGATGCCGATGGCAATCTCGTGGGGACGGACATCGCCTTCACCAACAGCTATCCCGGCATGGAATGGAAGGCAGTGGTCAGCGACCAGGCCGGCACAACGTTACGCACCGTGGAGGGAAGCGGCGAGCTGCTCTCTGCACATGCCGACAATGCCGACGGATGGGTGTACGTTCCGGCAGGCGGATATACCGCTACGTTCTACCTCGTCAGCGGCGACAAGGAGATGAAGACGGGCACGCGCACCTTCGCAGTAGCGAATCCCGACCTCAAGGTCGCCGTTTCCGCCTACACCTCATACAGCAGGTACCTGGAGGGCAGCGTGGATGATGCCAACGCCTGCGATGCCTACACCATATACGCACCCGTGGTGAGCGTCAACGTCGCACAGTCGCTCTGGAACAATGCCAGATACGACAAGGGCGTGACGACTACGCTGGACGGGACGGTGCTGGATGGCTCTACCGTTACCTGGGGCAGCAGAGGCACGGTCTTTGCCTTCGCCAACCAGACGGGCAGGACACCGCGCTTCGAGGCTTACGTCCTGCAGGGCAGTCTGACGTTTGACAAGGTCGCGCCTACAGGCAGTGCGGAGGTGTACGTTACGGGACTTCCTGCCAGTTGGACACCGCCAACGGAAGGCGATTGGTCGGTAAGCGGTACGCACGACTGGAATGGCAACTACAACGGCAAGGACTGCGTGCGTTTGGGGCAGAACAGCGGCGCAGGAGACCAATACATCATCTGCCAAAAGTTTGCCGTTCCGGCAGGGGTGAGGATAAAGGCCCCGTACGATGTCATGATGCATGGCGCTTCGGTTGCCACTACACTCACGCTCAGTTTCGGCGGTACGAATTATTTCCAGGAAAGGTCATCTTCGGGTTTCATTAACAGCAAAGACCACTATTACACCGACATTGCATACTTCACTACAGAAAGCTCTGTCAGCGAGGCAAAGGCAAACAACAGTTACGGCTTGGCGCAGACCTGCAGCCGCATCTATTCACTCTCTTACCTGTACAGCGAATGAAAAGGTCTATACATTATATAATATATATGTTGCTGCAGGCTGTCCTCCTTGCTTCTTGCAGTCAGCAGGAACTTCCCGCAAGGGATGGGACTACGGGCACGCTGTGCCTGTCGCTGTCGCGGCAAGGCGTACCGCAGGTGGCCACCAGGGCTGTCGACTCCGACCTGGCACTTACCCTGACCAGGCAGGACGGTAGCGTATACATGACTTTCGCCCCGGGCGAGGTGCCTGCCAGCATACAGGTGGAGGCTGGCGTGACGTATACCCTACGTGCATATACGGACAACCAGGACACGTGGCAGACGGCCAACTCCGGCAAGGGCGAGGCTTGCTATTGGGGCGAGACTGTGGTCTCTGTAGGAGAGGACGAGACGGTCTATTGCTCGTACCGTGTGCCTATGCTGAATTATGCCGTGACGCTTACCTTGCCGGAACTGTTCGATGTGTTGTTCACGAGCTATACCTTCACGCTTGCTTCCGAGGGTAGGGAGCCCGTGTCCATCAAGGTGGGCGAGAAGGCTTACTTTGCCGTGGATGCAGGCTTCACCTACAAGCTTACCGCCACCAACAACGACAACAAGACATCAAGCCACTCCGCCATTGAGTTCCCCGATGTAGAGGCAGGCAAATTGTATAATATCAAGTACGTTTATGGCTCTGACATCAATCAGGGGGGCATCGACATAGAGATAACGGATGATGAGGAACATGAAGACGTCGATATCGAGATTTAGGCTGTACCACGCCGGCCGCATGCTGTGCCTTTGCCTTTGCCTGCTGGCAATGGCGGGTTGTGAATACAGTGATTGGCCTGTAGTCACCCACGGCGAGGGTTATGGAGGCATAGCCGTCTCGCTGCAAGGTTCGCAGACACGCTCTACCACGACCGTCATCACCAAGGAGGAGGCCGACCTCTTCCTCGTCACCCTATACAAGGGAGAAGACCTCGTAAGCCAGCAAATCCTGCTCGGCAGGTTGGCTTCGCTCACGTTCCCCGCAGGTTATGGGTACAAGGTATTTGTGGAAAACATCACTATCCAGGATGCCGAGACCATGAACGATGGATGGGGCGCCAAGCGGTATGCCGGCACGTCAAGGAGTTTTGGCATACAGGCGGGGCAGACAACGAAGGTCAGCGTGGGATGCTCCGTGGCAAACGCCGCAGTGAGTGTAAACATCGACGAGAGTGCCTCGGGGTGTGTGGTGACCATCTCCTCGGGAGACAGGACCCTTGTCACCACGGAGAGCCGCACGGCTTACTTCAACGTGACTCCGGAGGCAAAGCCCGACGTGACGATCAGGATAGAGAAGGACGGAGTGCTGGTGTCGGAGAAAACGTTCGAAGGCCTCGAAGCCGCACAGGTGAAGGATGTCAACATCAAGGTGAGCAGCGACGGCAGACTGGGAATCAACGTAACCTACGACGACAGCTTCGAGACGGTGGAAACGGAAATAGAGATAGATACATAATAGACAGACAAAAAAGATCAAATCCAACGATTATGAAAAAGATTATTTATTCGGTATGCACATTGGTCGCATTGGCTTTCACCTCATGCAGCAATGAGGTTGACATGTTCGAGACTATTGGTACGCCCAAGGGCACGCTCAACGTGAACTGCACCTACGACACGGATCTCTCCACCCGTGCCGCACAGAATGCTGATGCCTCTTGGATTATCAAGGCTGGCGAGACAACTCTTTCGCAGGGCACCAATACCATTACTGAAGGTACTTACACCGTAACGGCCTCAAACTATGCCGACGAGGCAGCAGCCCTGAAGGCAAACAGCAGTTGGGGCGATGCCTTCTACACGGGTTCGCAGTCAGGAGTCGTTGTCAAAAAGGGAGCGAACACTGATATAAGCATTGCATGTGGAAAAGCAAAGAATGCCCGCATGAAGGTCAACTTCAACCTCCTCACATCTTTCACGGACGTGAAACTCGTTGCAGACCCCACGACAACAGAGCCTGCATACACTGGTCGCAACCTTGAGTTCAATACCGGCGAGAATGTCGGCAAGCTGGCTTATTTCGCAGCAAGTGCCACGGTGAAATGCAAGCTCTCGTACACATTCAGTGGCTCAGTTAAGGAGAAGGATTTCGACTTTGCCCTGGCTGGAGCTGCCACCGAGAACGTCATTACCGTGACTACCAATGACAATGGTACCATCACCATCACCCTCTCCAAGATCACGTACGACGACGAGTTCGGCGCAGGCAGCGGGCAGACCATTACCATAGATGCCGTATCGGGAGAAGAGGTTTAATAACAATGGATATACTCGCCAATAGATGAAGCAACTCAAGACGAAACTGATAGCCATGGGCATGGCATTGGCTTCCTTCTCGTGCCAGAATGAGGAGGCGGTTCCCAATGCCGGGAATGCCAGTGGGCGCATCTTCCTGTCTCTGCCCGATTTCCAGCCCTTTGTGGCAGTGGGCTCTCGGGCAGAGCAAGCGTTGACGGATCTTTCAGGCTACATCTTTACCTTGGAAGGAACGGATGGAGAAGGGAATCCCGTCAGCCAGGAGATAACATTTGTGGAGAACTGTTGCATCATCCCGGCAGGAACATATACGCTGACCGCCGACAACCATGCAGTTGCCGTCTCTGGCAACGGCACTGCATACTATAGTGGTACGTCGGCAACCTTTACGCTCTCGCCCGGAGGCATGACGCAAGTTCCGTCCATCAACATGGGCAAGCCCAAGAATGCAAGGATTGACCTCAACCTGGACGAGACCTTCACCGCGCTATACGACCTTGCCGAGGTTACACTCAGCGATGGTGACCGTATGGTCGGACTTACCGTAGGGCAGCCGCAGGGATTCATGATGATTCCGGAGAACGGAGCAGTTTCCTTTACCATCAAGGCTGCAGCCAGAAAAGGGTCGCACGTTACGGATCTGCCAGCCGGAGGGCTCACCGGCCATATCGCCATTGCAGCAGGATATGCCTATGCCATCAACCTGACTGCCAAGTCTATCGAGGACTTGATGATAGAAATTGGCGACGGCACTCACGACGGAGAATTCAATGCCAAGGAAAATCTAGAAAATATAGAATCTCTAGAATCTCTAGAATCTCTAGAATTTCTAGAGCCTCTAGAGCCTCTAGAATCTCTAGAGCCACTAAAAAATCTATCCTCCCCCAAATCCTCTTCCCTATGACCAAACCAAGCGACCCCGAAAAGTTCCTTCGCAAGCAGACGAACTGGAACAATCTGGCTTTCTACAGGAAGGCAGATGTCTTGTATCTGCTCACAAAGCACTTTACGGGCAAGTTCATGCTTCGTGGTGACCGCACCATCGACCAGATGGTACAGGCTGCACGCTCGGGGAAGCAGAACATCGTGGAGGGATTTTCCGATGGGCTCTGTTCCATCAAGATGGAGATAAAACTATTGAATGTGGCACGTGCCAGCATGCAGGAACTTCAGGAAGACTATCGCGACTATCTCAATGCCAATCACCTTCCACTCTGGGATGCAGCACATCCACGCTACTCGCAACTGCTGGAGTTCTGTCGCTCCCACAACGACCAAGATGACTATACGCCGCTCTTTTCCAAGTCCACAGACGAGGAACTCTCCAACCTCGCCGTCACCCTCTGCCGACAGGTGGACAAGATGATGACCACGTGGTTAGAGAGAGTAGAGCATGACTTTACCGAAAACGGAGGAATCTCCGAAAGAATGACGGCAGCCCGACAGGGCAGACGCCAAACACAGAACGAGATTATCGAGGCGCAAGCCCGCGAAATAGAATCCCTCAAACTCAAGATTGCCCAACTGGAGGCAACCATAGACAAGCTAAGTCGCAAGATGTAATCATGATACAGAACCCTTATACCAGCATGATAGGATACTATAGTAGTTCTAGAAACTCTAGAAACTCTAGAAACTCTAGAAACTCTAGAGCCACTATAGCCACTATAGCCTCTATATGGGGTGGGGACACCATTCTCCGTAGAATGTTGCTGGCAGCCCTGCTGTGCCTATTGGGATGGGGAGAGGCGTGGGGTATCTCTAAGACAAAATTGACGGTCAATATTGTTGGTGGCGGTAAAGTCGCTATCACAACTTCGACAACTGCTCCAAGTCAGAGTGATTATGTAACAACAGATTCAAAATCACAGGAACATGGTTTTTGGGATGTTAGAATTACCGACACATATTATATTTGGGTTCAACCAAATTCAGGTTTTAACATTGTCTCTATGTCTGGAGCCTTTACAGACAACACAAATAAGGCATCCGGTCAATATTATCAAGTCTCATTTCAAGGCAATACGAGTACGGTAGAGAAAACCGTAACCATCACTTTCCGGACAACATACTATTTCTCCGCTACAGCCACTCCAAATTACGAGTCGTTTGGCTCTGCATCAGCAGAAGTAGGTGATGCAGGCATTGTATCTGCAAATGCCTCGGAATCCACGACAGCCACTTTCACAGCCACCCCAAACAGTAGCTATGAGTTTGCCGGCTGGGGAACTTCCCATAACGCTGCTTCCTACGAATCTACAAGCAATCCATACAGCACCTCCATAACAAACACCACTCCAGGCTCCACTGCCAGCAAGACGCTCTATGCCATCTTTAAGCCTGTCTTTAACTTTACTGCCACTGCAGAAAAGATAAATGGGAATTTTGGCGAGGTGTCTGCCACCGTAACGCCTAAAATAGTGGGCGACCCAACAGACACTTCAAAAGGTGCTCAAGCCACTTTCACCGCCACCCCCAATGCCAATTGTACCTTCCATGGCTGGTACTATGATCCGGCTCATACGCAGATAGCATCGGACAATGCCACTTATACAGAGGAAATCGTCAACGATCAAGTTGGCTCAACGGCAAACCTTACGCTCTATGCTTGGTTCAAATCGAACCAAACCCTCACCTTCACCTCTCCCACCTACGACCCAAACATCGTCGAAGGCACTATTGTGACGGGGGCAGCCACGGCTACGGCATCTTCTGGATTACCTGTCACCTATACCAGCACCAACAGCGGCGTGGTTAGTGTGGACGAATATGGTAACGTCAAGGGCGAATCATTATCTAACGACGATATAACGATTGAGGCTACTCAGTTGGGTAACGATGAATATAATCCGGCATCTATTAGCCGAGTTTTCCACGTCGTCAGCAAGGTTGAAACCAGTTTCAAGACTTCTGGGCTCTCATCTGTCATTTATGTGGGCGACCAGCCTACCATTACCGTTGTTAACGAGGGCGAAGGATTCACTTGTTCCTCTTCTGACCCCGAGGTGGTGGGCATCAGCAAGAGCGGTGTAGTCATTACGCTGACAGCCTTGAAGGTGGGTACAAGCACCATTACCCTTGAACAACCTGAAAGTACCACACATAGTGCCGTGACCCAGACGTATGACATTACAGTGGAGAAAGTTGCCAATACACTGGAACTTGGACTCGGGTCGCAGACTGCCCAAGTGGATGGTGCCATTACAGTCTATACGGGTGGACAGAATAATGCGGAGACACCTATCGTTGCCACCATCACCGACCAAGTGTTTTCTTCCTCCGTCAATAATGGGGAGAATGTCATCATCTACGAAGATGGGACCATCAAGGCAAGGAATGCAGGTACGGCGAAGATTGCCTTCACGCAGGCTGAGACTGACAAATACACAGGCTACGCAAGTACCACTTTCGACATTACGGTAACGAAGATAGCCAATCAGGTTGCCGTCTCTTTGAACGGAGGAAGTGCCACCAGCATCAAGCTGAAATATGGCGATACGGCTACACTCGGTTATACATCAGTCCATAGCGACACTCCCATAACAGTAGATAGAACAAGCGGCAACTTTACGTCGCTTGAAGGCAACACGATTACAGCAGGCAATGCCGCCGGTACCGACCTGTATGAGGTAGTGCAGGAAGAGACCTACAAGTATGAGGCTGGCTATGCTTCCTTTTCAGTCAGGGTGAACAACACGGACGAGGAGGAGGGCTATGTGTTTACTGGATGGACTGACGGTTCTTCATGGTCTGGCATGAATGAGAACTGCGACATTACCCTTAGCGGGCCGCCAGAACAGCTTAGATTTGATGCGCGAAGGTCGGGTGCAGGTACATGTACGATATACTATAGTGTAGATGGAATCAACTGGGTACAATTCGCTACACAAGATGTTAAATACAGTCTTGGGACTATGACGCATTACGAAATAGACATACCGAACAGGGATGCAAGGTATATTCGCTTCTATGGGAGTAGTTCCATACATCATTATGCTAATGTTTATGTCACCCGCAAAACATATCTTGAAGCGGAATCAGACAAGACAGATCTTGGCACTGTGTATACCGGCAACACGGCACAGGCCGCCGTCACGGTGAACTACAGCACCACTAACGGAGGCAACATCCATGTCAACAGCAGCAATGTGCATTTCGCTGTCAGTACGGAAGAAATAGCCACTACGAGCAAAAGCGATGCTACGGTGTCGTTTGCCATAGTCTACACCCCAGATCCCAAAGTGCTGGGCAAGGAGTCGGCCGTCATTACTATATCCGACAACTTCTATACGCAACAGATAACGCTGACAGCCACGGCAGCCAAGAGAGCCAATACCTTGACAGTCATCCCCGACCAAGCCATCATGGTGGATGATGAAGTGGGTAATGTTTATTCCGACAAGAACAGCGATGCGGAAATCAGCTATAGCCTTTCCAAAGGGGACGTAGTCACATACGATGTGGCAACCAACAAGGCCGTTGCTGTAGGAGAGGGTGAGGTGACGCTTACCCTCACTCAGCAGGAAACAGACACGCACTTTGGGGCTTCCCAGAGGGTGAAGTTCACGGTCAGCAAGTACGACCAGGCACTGTCATGGGACAACGTACTCAGCAGCGAGGAATGCACCCTCAACATAGGTGAAACCTTGTCCACCAATACGGCTACGGCAAGCAGCGGACTCAGCGTAACTTACTCCTCGTCAAACAGCAATGCCATCGAAGTAGACCCCGTCACGGGTGTGCTTACCGCAAGGGCCAGCGGCTCGAACATCGCCATCACTGCCACGCAAGCGGGCAACTACAAGTACGGGGAAGCCTCGATTACAAGATACTTCACAGTCATCAGCAAGATTGATGCCGTCGTAGTCACCTCATTGCAGGTAGGGGGAACGAATACACTGACTATAGGAGAAGAGCCTGTCACCATCGGGTGCAACGCAATGCTGTCAATGGAGAATTTCACCATCGGTGGCAATGGTGCAGGATATGTCCAGGCATCCTTTGACAACAACACCCTGACCATCACTCCAGTCAAAGTGGGAGGAACGGTAACCATTACACTCGACCGCCCGGAAGACGACGGGTACAATGCAGTCTGCCAGACTTACGCTATTGCCGTGCAGGGACCAGTCCTGACCCTTGATCCTTCATGCGCTCCCGACGTGCGCTACCCCGATACGGAATACAGCAAGGTTACCCTGCAACGTACCCTCGGTCCTGGCTATGTGTCCATTTCACTTCCTTTCACCACTACCGTCCAGGCTCTCGTAGGGGAAGGATATGACGCCGACGAGGACTGGATAGCCCAGATGTCCGTAGTAACGTACAATGCACAGGATGGATATACGCTGTACTTCAGCAAGTTGAAGGACGGCATCCTCCATGCCAACCAACCCTATGTCCTGCACCTTGGCAACGAGGTGGACAAGCCTGTGTTTACCAATGTCATGGTCAGCGAACCTGCACCTGCCGAACACCGTCCAAGTGGTGGCGTCAACCTGCCGGAGGCGAACTATGCGGATTGGAGGATGGTGGCAAACTTTGAGCCTGCCTTCCCAATGGAGGACAAGTATGGGGTGGTGACCAGTCTCGGTTGCATCAAGCGTGGTGGGGCAACGTCGTTCCTGAATGCCTATACCTCGTACGTCGAGGACGTTTCCGGCTCTGCAGCCCACTCGGAGGCACGCTCCGTCTACATGGATGCGGATGCCACTGGCATCCTGCAAATGAATGCCGATGCCGAAAGGCTGGGGCAGGACTCCGTCTACGACTTGCAGGGACGTAGGCAACAGTCCGTCGGACGTGGCATCGTCATCGTACGAGGCAGCGACGGCAAGGTACGCAAGGTACTGCACTGAGGCAAATGACAAGAATTTGACGACACATATACACATACAACATGAAAAGGTTTATCATAGCATTGGCGGCAGTCATGGTAGCCGCATCAAATATCCATGCGCAGCAGAAGACGTTGCGCCAGTTGCAACAGGAGTTCGTCGACCTCCGCTTCGGCATGTTCATACATTTCAACATACCGACGTTTTCCACCGAGGACTGGCCCGACCCCGACCAGCTAGCCTCCACTTTCAACCCCACCAGACTCGACTGCAAGCAGTGGGCACGCGTGGCAAAGGCTGCCAACATGTCCTACGGATGCCTCACTACCAAGCACCACAGCGGCTTCTGTATCTGGGACACAAAGACTACGGACTACAACAGCATGAACTCGCCAGTGCATCGCGACGTGGTAAGGGAATATGCCGAAGCCTTCCGTGGAGAGGGACTAAAGGTGATGCTCTACTACAGCATACTCGACACACATAGCAGGCTTCGCCCAGGGCGCATCGACACCAAGGCGCAGACGGCCATGATAAAGAAGCAACTCACCGAATTGCTCACCAAGTACGGGGAGATTACCGCACTCATCATTGATGGGTGGGACGCTCCGTGGTCACGCATCAGCTACGACGACATACCATTCAGGGAAATATACCGCCATGTCAAGGGGCTGCAGCCCAACTGCCTCGTCATGGACCTCAATGCGGCGAAATATCCCAGAGAGGCTCTCTTCTACACCGACATAAAGTCGTACGAGCAGGGAGCAGGACAGAAAATCAGTACCACCGAGAATAAGTTGCCGGCATTGGCGTGCCTACCCATACAGCGCACATGGTTCTGGAAGGAGTCCATGCCCACGGACGAACTGAAGGATGTGGAATGGCTCGTGAAAGAGAATATAGTGCCATACAACAAGGCGTACTGCAATTTCATCCTGAACGTAGCCCCTAATCGTGACGGACTTTTGGATGATAATGCCGTGGAGGCACTCAAGAAGATTGGTTCCATCTGGCGCAACGATGGGCCGACCTCTCCCATACCCGCATGTGAACCACCCATCACCCAGCATAACATTGCAAAGTACCAGCCCACGGAGTACTCTTGGAGCTACGACTATGGAATAGGTGACTTTGCCAACGACGACGACTTTGCCACGGTATGGACTTCGCATCCCTCGGTGGAGACACCATGGTGGGAGGTTACGGTGGAGAAGGGGAAGGCGTTTGACCTTGTCACCATATTGCAGGAGAATGCCGGTGTCATACAGGAATACAGGCTTGAGGCCATCAAGGGGGGCAAGGTTACGATACTCCACGACGGAGAGGCTTCCTCGGGACGCTTGCTGCAGCATCGCTTCTCTCCCGTCAGGGCAGACAATGTTCGCATCACCGTCACTCGCCACAAGGGCGTTGTCAAGATAGCAGAGTTCGGGGTGTACGAACACTGATGCACGCCTCACCTGCTTGCAGGGCAGCACTGCTGCTCATCCTTCCCCGTCTGTCGCCCCATCACAGGAACAGTGCGACATGAGCAGAGACTTCAGGGGCATAGGCATGGCCATGAGTCCGGCCTTTGTGCAGTCGCTGGGCTTTCCCTCGCAGTCCTTCTTTGGCAAGTGTTTCAAGCGTGCCACGGGTTTCTCTCCGTCAGCATACAGGGAACTGTAATCTTTTTTGGTTATATCTTCGGGCAGTAAGCAATATACCTTCGTTGGCGATAAGGTTAATAACCTTCACGCCGCAAGGTTAATAACCTTAGTGCCGCAGGGTTAATAACCTTACTGGCTGAGAAGATATATGACTTGGCGAAGTAAGATAAGAATGGCCATTACTGGTTTCACTTCATGGGGGCTTGTTGTTCTTTTACTGATTGTCACTTTAGGGGATGATATTTGTAGGACTGGTTGCGATACTCGGATTTTAGAACAGCCCTTTACGAATACCTCCACGCCGCCCGAGGATGTAGGTGCCTTGCTTCAATCAAGGATGATAACCTTGGCAGACGAATTGTCCCTTCCCGACATGGTGGACACTCTGAACTCAAAGACACGCGTGCCAAATGACACCAAGGACAAGGTACTTGTATGCCTTGATGCAGGCATTGCTACAGAGGACAACCTTCAGAGAATAAAAGAGAATGGATACAATTATCTATGTGTCAGCCGCAGACGCCTGACCGACTATGAGCTGGACCCAAATGCAAAGGCAGTAACAGTGAAGGACGGTAAGAACCAACCCATCAAACTCACTCAGGTAAAGCATGAGGAGGACGGCGACTACTACCTTGAGATAAACTCTCCGGCAAAAG
>SFXD01000010.1 GCA_004559785.1 bacterium
AGCTACTGCAACTATTCCTGTTAACGTTACTAAGGCGTTTCCTACGGTTACTCTTGATTTGAGTACAGATAAAACCACTACCGCCACAACGGAAAAGATAGAGTGGGTTCGTGATGAATTTACTATTAATTCAGTAAAGGGGGGTGCAACAGCTGCCAATAACTATTATGGGGGAGATACCAACAAACGTACCTCCACTCGCTTCTATAAAGATAACAGCTTCAATGTTATTCCTGCTCTCTTTGTCAACATCAGGAAGATTACCTATACAGCAACTACCGACACCTATGCAGCCGCATTAGCCAACAGTACTTGGACAAACGCAACCGCTTCTGCTGACAATACGACAGTTACTATCGTACCAGAAGACGGAACAAAGACCATCACCGCAAAAATCGGTGCCACAACTGGTGCTACATCAATAGTGGTGACGTACGAAGTCGTTGACAATGCAGACATCACGCTCGTTGCTCAGGATGGCACAGATTATTACGCTACCTTCAGCAGCAAGAAAGCCGTAGAGTTCGTGGATGCACAAGTATATACCGTTGACGTTAATGGCACGAAACTTGTGCTCAACGAGGTAACGAGCAATAAGGTTCCTGCCAATACGGGCGTGCTCATCAAGTCAAGCACGAATACGGTTGCTGTCAAGACCATCGAGTCTGCCTCGGAGATTTCATCGACAAACCTTCTCCGTGCTTCAAGCGTAGAAATGGAGGGGAGCGGCTACAAGTTCTACAAGCTTGCATACGGCGACTGGGAGAGCAAGACAGGTCTCGGCTTCTACTGGGGTGCCGATGGTGGTGCTGCCTTCACACCCAAGGCTGGTGGCGCATACCTTGCAGTTCCTACCGGAGAGTCTGCCCGAGTCAAGGGCTTTGCCTTTGGTGCCGACGAGGAGACAGCCATAGAGTCCGTAGAGGCAGAGACAGCCAACGAGGAGATCTTCGACCTCAGCGGTCGCAAGGTAAGCAAGGCAGTGAAGGGTCTGTACATCATCAACGGCAAGAAGGTAGTGAAATAAAAACCCAGAGAGATTCCAAGACACTTGAATTAAGAAACGTAAAAACAAACCGACGAAGATATGAAAAAGAATTATATTATTCCAGAGACGAATGTCTATGAAGTGAATGCAACAACTATCATAGCAATGTCGTTGAATGATAAAACCGTTGACGGAGGTAACGAAAACAGCTTCGCCAACGAGGAGCGCACCGACCTTGGAAGTGACAATATATGGAATGAGATTTGGTAATCCGTCCCGCAACGGAATAGAATGACAGTAACGGTTGCAACTCTTAGTAGTTGCAACCGTTACTTGCGTGTATGCAGCAGTAGCCTTTATTTGCTTCCATGCCTCTTGGCATCATTTTCGTTGCTCTGCTGGGTCAGGACATCTTCATCTTCTCGCGGAAGTCCTTTGGAGACATGCCCACGTACTCCTTGAAATACTTGCCAAGGAAACTTTGGTTGGCAAAGTGGAACTCCTCGGCAATCTCCTTGATGCTCTTGGGCGTGTAGAGCAAGGTCTGCTTGACGCTGTTCACCACCATCTGAACCACCCACTGCTGCGGAGTCCTGGAGGACTTCTCCTTTATCACGGACGAGAAATACCTCGGCGTGAGGTTCTGCAGGTGGGCGTAGTACGCTATCTCGCGATGCTCCTTGTAGCGGCTCATGAGGTTGATGATGAAGTTCTGCAGGATGTAGTCCTTGTTGTCGAGCTTGGACATGGACACGGGCTGCATGGAGATGAAGTAGAAAATAATCTCGTGTATGAGGCTCTCCGCCAGTTTGGTAATGGCGTGGAAGAGGATGTTCTGGCAGTATTCATTGGTGGCGTCCTCCAGCATCTCCTGCCTGGACTCTATTGACAGTACCAGGTCTTCGATGCTCTTCTGGCACTTGGGCGTAAGGCTGATGCAAGGATTGTTGCGCAGGGTGATGATATCCTTGATGAACCTGGACTCGGCTATGAGCGGCAGAACGTAGTCGGTGGTGCTCTTGTATGTGATGCCCTTCAGGTCGGGGCTTGTCTCCAGCACGTATGCGTAGGTGGCAGGCAGGTACAGATATACGTCGCCTTTGCGTATGCGGAAGGTCTGGTTGTTGATGCTCAGCCTTGCCTCTCCCCTCTGGCAGAGGAAGAAGCCGCACTTGTCGGTATATGCCATGAGGCTACCGTTGGCATTGATCCTGTTCTCGAGAAGGTTGAGGTCGATCCTCTGGAATGGTAGATGTATCCTTTTCATGAATGCAAAGTTAGTGCGAAATGTAGTAGAAAGTACAAAAAGGAGAATGATTTTGTGTTAAATGTTCCAAAAAAGTACATTTAGGACAATATTGACCAAAAATCAACCTTTGCGCCTATGTCAAAAAAGCCATACCTTTGCACGCATAAACGGATAATCATTGGATAGTATGAAGAAGATGTCTTTTTTAATGTTTGCATCCATAGTCCTGGCTCTGTGTTCCTGCAAGGGAAGCGATGGCAAAAGGGCTGAGGATGTCTATGTAGTGAAGGTAGGCTTAGTGCAGGGCGAGGATGAGGGCGACTGCTATGAGATGCCCGGCAGGGTCGTGGCAGGGACGGAGGCAAGCGTCTCCTTCAAGGTGCCCGGAAGGCTGAGGCGCATATATGTAAAGGAAGGCGACGTAGTGAGAGCCGGGCAGACGCTGGCTGAACTGGACCCCGTGGACTACAGGACACAGCTGGATGCTACAGAGGCAGAGTACCAGCAGGTGAAGGCAGATGCCGAGAGGGTGATGGGGCTGTATGCCGATGGAGCCACCACGGCCAGCAACTACGACAAGGCACGATACGGGCTGAAGCAGATGGAGGCAAAGCTGGAGCACCACAGGCAGCAGCTGGAGGACACCCGTCTGACGGCACCGTTCGACGGGGTGGTGCAAAAGTGTCACTTCGACGGCTTCGAGACGGTGGCGGCAGGGATGCCCATTGTGTCCGTGCAATCCGGGGGAAGCCTGGAGGTGGAGGTCAGCCTGCCAGCCTCTGTCTACCTGAGGCGTGCCGGACTCAGTTCCTACAGGTGCGTGCTCGACGTGATGCCGGACAGTACATACGAGCTGCAGCCCGTGAGCATCTCCCCCAAGGCAAACGCCAACCAGTTGTATACCATGCGCCTGCGGCTGGACAGCCGATGCCGCGAGGCGGCTGCGGGCATGTCGGCATGGGTATACATGTCAGGAGCCTGCGAGGACTCTGGTCGGGTGCGTGTGCCTACTACCGCCCTGGCAGAGGAAGGAGGCAAGACATACGCATACATATATGACAAAGGTACGGGTACCGTGGCACGCAGGCCTGTCGTGGTGCTGTCGCTGCATACCGACGGCACGGCATCGCTGACGGACGGAGTAAGGGCTGGGGAGACGATAGTCACCTCGGGCATACACCGCCTGAAGGACGGGGCGAGGGTAACGCCATGCGAACCGGTATCGAAAACTAACGTGGGAGGAATGCTATGATGGACTTCGGCAAATGGGCCTTCGACAACAAGCGGCTCGTCTACTTCTTAGTAACGGTGCTGCTGTTGGGCGGAGCGTACTCGTGTTATGAGATGAGCAAGTTCGAGGACCCTGAGGTGAAGGTCAAGCTTGCCATGGTGGTAACCACATACCCCGGAGCCTCCGCCCACCAGGTAGAGATGGAGGTGACGGACGTGCTGGAGAAGAAGATACGCGGCATGGGCGACGTAGACAACGTGGAGAGCTACTCGTACAACGACCTCTCCATCATACAGGTGGAGTTGCTCAGCACCATCGGCAACGCCGACGTGGAACAGTGCTGGGACCGCCTGCGCCGGAAGGTCTACGACGCACAGTCGGTGCTGCCCAAGGGAACGTCCACCTCGGTCACAAGGGAAGACTTCTCGTCGGTATACGGCATGTTCTACTCCCTGACGGGCGACGGCCTGGACGAGCAAGAACTGGCGGACTATGCCGAACTGGTGAAGCGCGAGGTGGGCGACGTGCCCGGAGTGGACAGGGTGGAGATATACGGCAAGCAGCAGCATTGCATCAACATACGCCTGCTGCAGAACAGGATGTCGTCGCTGGGAGTGATGCCAGCCGAGGTGGTGTCCACCCTAAGCGGACAGAACAAGACCTCATATGCCGGCTACTACGACAACGGCGACGAGAGAATACGCATCAGCGTGGACGACCGTTTCCGCAACGTGGAGGACATAAGGCGCATGGTGATACAGGGACATGAGGCCGACCAGTTGCGCCTGTCGGACATAGCGGAAGTAGAGAAAGACCTGGAGCAACCCGTGCGCAATGCCATGACGTACGACGGGCATACCGCCCTTGGCATACTGGTGGCAGCATCGCAGTCGTCGGACATAGTGAAGGTGGGCAAGGCGGTAGATGCCAGGATAAGGCAGCTGGGCGAGACCCGCATGCCGACGGGCGTGGAATGCAACAAGGTATTCTACCAGCCCGAGCGCGTGACGGAATCGCTGGGCGTCTTCGTGCTCAACCTGATAGAGTCGGTGCTGATAGTGGTGGTGATACTGATGTTCTTCATGGGTATACGCAGCGGCATGGTGATAGGATTCAGCCTGATAGTCATCGTGTTTGGCTCGTTCCTCGTGCTGGCATACTTCGACGGCACCATGCAGCGTGTCTCGCTGGCAACCTTCATCCTTGCGATGGGGATGCTGGTGGACAACGCCATAGTGATAGTGGACGGCATACTGGTAGACCTCAAGACGGGCCAGCCACGGGCTGAGGCAATGACGGGAGTGGGCAGGCGTACTGCCATGCCATTGCTGGGTGCTACGCTGATAGCCATCCTGTCGTTCCTGCCCATATTCCTCTCTCCCGACACGGCAGGCATCTATGTGCGCGACCTCTTCATAGTGATGGCAGTGTCGCTGCTGCTAAGCTGGGTGCTTGCCCTGACCCACGTCCCCCTCATGGCAGACTGGCTGTTCTCCGGCAAGAAGCCCGTGAGGGACGACGCAGGCACCGAGATGTATGGAGGCAGGATATACCGCATGATGCGCAGCGCACTGTCGGCATGCCTCCGGCACAGGTGGAGCGTGGTGGCGTGCGCCATGGTGTTAGTGGCAGCATCCGTAGTGGGATTCCCCTACATGAGGCAGGGCTTCTTCCCCGACATGGTATACGACCAGTGCTACATAGAATACAAGCTGCCCGAGGGAACCAACAGCACCCGGGTGCGGAGAGACCTGGAGTCGATAAGGCAGTATCTGACGGAAAGGGGAGACATACGCCACGTGACGGCTTCGGTGGGAGGCACGCCGGGGCGCTACAACCTGGTGAGGACCATAGCCCTGCCATCCCTCTCGTATGGTGAGCTGATAGTGGACTTCGACTCGCCCGAGTCGCTGGACGCAGGCATAGAGGACGTGCAGCAATACCTGTCGGGGCACTATCCCGATGCCTACGTAAAGGTGAAGAAATACAACCTGATGTTCAAGAAATATCCCATCGAACTGCAGTTCCAGGGTCCAGACCCTGCCGTGCTGCACGCCCTGGCTGACAGCGCAAGGCGGATAATGGAGGAGAGCGGCAAGGTAAGGCTGATAACTACGGACTGGGAGCCAAAGGTGCCCGTGCTGAAGGTAGACTACGACCAGGCTGCCGCACGCACCGTGGGACTGAGCCGCAGCGACCTCAGCCTGTCGCTGATGACGGCAGGAGGCGGACTGCCCGTGGGCAACTTCTACGAAGGCATCAACCCCAACAACATATACATAGACTGTGTGGACGAGGACGGAGGGAACATAGAAAACCTGATGGACATGCAGGTGTTCTCCACCTTGCCTTCGCTGAGGGGACTGCTCAGCGAGGACAACCTGGTACGCCTGCGCAGCGGCAACCTCAGCAGGGAAGACCTCGTGAGGGATGTCACCTCCACTATACCGATGAGGCAGGTGAGCCGCGGGATAAGGGTGGAGTGGGAAGACCCCGTAGTGCCCCGATACAACGGACAGAGGATGCAGCGCGTGCAATGTTCGCCATGCCCCGGGATAGAGACGGAGAGGGCACGTGCGTCGATAGCAGGCAAGATAGAGCAGATACCCTTGCCGGCAGGCTACTCTATGACGTGGCAGGGAGAGAAGGCAGCCAGCGACCGCAGCATGAAGTACCTGTTCCAGAACTTCCCCCTCGCCGTGATACTGATGATAGCTATCCTCATCATCCTCTTCAAGGACTACCGCAAGCCTGCCATCATCTTCTGCTGCATCCCGATGGTCTTCGTGGGCGTGGTGCTTACCCTGCTGCTGACGGGCAAGACATTCACCTTCGTAGCCGTGGTGGGCGCACTGGGACTGATAGGCATGATAGTGAAGAACGGCATAGTCCTGATGGACGAGGTGGGCCTGCAGCTTGCCCAGGGCGTGGAGCCCGTTAAGGCACTGGTGGAGAGCAGCGTCAGCCGACTGCGCCCCGTGATGATGGCATCCCTGACCACCGTGCTGGGCATGATACCCCTGCTGAACGACGCCATGTTCGGCAGCATGGCGGTGACCATAATGGGCGGCCTGCTGTTCGGTACCTTCATAACCCTGGTATTCATACCCGTATTGTATTCATTGTTTTTCAAGATAAGATGAGACGACTATCAATATACCTTGCCCTAGTCCTCGTATGCGGAGCGTCGCGGGCAGAACAACTGACCATAGGGCAGTGCAGGGAGACAGCCCTGCAGTACAATAAGTCGCTGAAGCAGGCCTCGCTCGGCACAGTGGCAGCCACGTACGACATGAGGGCAGCGAAGGCTCTCTTCCTGCCCGACTTCTCGGTAAAGGCCTTCGGCATGTACGACACAGCCACGGGGGGGCTGTCCTACGACCTGTCGGAACTGAGAGGCTCACTCGCCCCGTTGGTGACCGAAGGGGTGCAGCAGGGAGTGCTGTCGCTGCAGCAGGCACAGTGGCTCGCCGCCAAGGCAGCCAATATACCAGGCAGCATAGGCATGGACTACAGCATGGACTGGATATACGGCGGTGCCGTGATGCTGAAGCAACCCCTGTACATGGGAGGCAAGATAAGGGCAGCAAACAGGATGACCGCCATAGCCCGCAACCTGAGCCAGGAAAGCCAGCGCATGACGGAGGCGGAGGTAATACAGAAGACCGACGAGGCATACGCCAAGGTGGTGAATGCCAAGGAACTGGAACAGGTGGCAAGGAAGTACAAGGAACTGCTCGTGGAACTGGACTCCAACGTATGCAGTGCCATCAGGCATGGCATGGGCATGGAGAATGACAGGCTGAGGGTGCAGGTGCGCCTAAACGAGGTGGAGCTGCAGTTGCGCAAGGCGCAGAACGGCATACGGCTTGCCAAGATGAACCTGTGCCACATGCTGGGCAGACCTCTGGACGACGAAGTGGACGTGATGCCGGAATACCCTTACGTAGAAGAAGCCGTGCAGGTGTCTGACGTGAGTTCGCGCCCCGAGTATGCCATGCTCGAAGGCAAAGCAAGGCTGGCCGAGCAGCAGGTGAAGATGGCACGCAGCGAGATGCTGCCACAGCTTGCCCTACTTGCCAAGTACGGCTACACGCACGGCATAGAGGTGGGAGGCAACCCGCTGTTCGACGAATGGAGCTTTGCCGGAGGACTGACCCTGAGCGTACCCCTGTACCATTTCGGCGAGAGGGCAAACAAGGTAAAGTCGGCAAGGATAAAACTGGAACAGGCACAGATAGAGCGTGAGGAAAAGGTGGAGCTGATGAGGCTGGAACTGGCACAGGCTGCCAACACGCTGGACGAGTCGAAGATGGAGGTGGAACTGGGCGAAATGTCGGTGAAGCAGGCAGAGGAAAGCATGAGACTGTCGGGAAAGAACTACCGTTCGGGGCTTGCCACGCTGTCAGACTACCTTGAGTCGCAGGTGCAATGGCAGAAGGCGTATGAGTCGTGCGTCAATTCCCATTTCCGCCTTTACCTTTCCTCGGTAGACTATCTGAGGTGCTCGGGCCTGCTGGTGCCTTAGCCGTCAGGGAGTCCCTCTGCCATGCTGGAGTAGGGTATGTGGCAACCACCGTATACTGCAGGTCGAGTTCGGGAATCTCCTCCACGTCGTCCTTCGGCCTGTACGGGATTTCGTTCTCGTGGTAAGGGGTAATCTCCACCTGACAGAATCCTGCCCTGATAAACCCCAGCTCCTTGGCAGCAGCGAGGCTAAGGTCGATAATGTACCGCTTGGTGAACGGCCCTCTGTCCGTGACCTTAACGATGACCTGCTTGCCGTTCATGGGATTCCTCACCTTCAGCAGGGTGCCGAGAGGAAACCCCAGGTGTGCGCACGTCATGCTGTCCCTGTGGTATGCAGTGCCGTTGCTCATAAGCCTGCCGTGCAACATGTCCGAGTAGTATGATGCCCTGCCCCTGCTGACATCATCCTCTGCTGCTGACACCATTGCCATCAGAAGCATGGCAAATACCATCCCATATCCCTTGCCCATGGTCATCGTAGTAGTGTAGTATACGTTTAAAAAAGCGTTGCAATTTACGCCAAATATCTTTTTCCTCCAAATAAATTACCTAAAAGGTTGCGAAAGCCACCGATATTTGAGAATTATTTCCTAACTTTGCACCCAAAATTTGAAATATGAGAAGGAATTTATTGCCATATATGCTTGTTTTGGCACTGTTTGCCATGGCTTCGTCTTCGTGTGTCTCCAATAGGTCGATGATATACCTGCAGGGTGCCACCAAGAGCTATGAGGTGCCTAAGGAAATAGAGAAAGCCTTTGAACTTGCCGTACAACCCGATGATCAGCTTGCCATCTCAGTAGCCAGCAAGGACATGGAACTCATACAGCGGTTCAACAACAACACCCTCATCGGAGGAGGTGGCACGGGCAACTATGGTTCGAGCCAGACCAACGTACAGTCGGGCGTGGCATACTACCGTGTTGACAAGGACGGCAACATAGAGTTCCCCATCTTCGGCACGCTCAACGTGGGAGGCAAGACGACAGGAGAGATCTCCACCATGATACGCGACAGGATGGTAAACGAGGGCTACATCAACGATGCCGTGGTGAATACCAGGGTGATGAGCTTCAAGGTGACCGTCATGGGTGACGTGAAGAACCCTGGCACCCAGACCTACCAGGGCGAGAGACTCACCATACTGGAGGCTCTTGGCAAGGCAGGAGACCTGACCAACAGCGCACACCGCGACAACGTACTGGTAATACGTGAGGAGAACGGCAAGCGAGTGACATACGAGGTGAACCTGCTCGACCATGAGAGCGTGTTCGAATCGCCTGCCTACTACATGCAGCAGAACGACGTGATATACGTGCAGCCCAACAAGAGCCAGAGGGTGAAGGGAAGCACCAGCTACACATGGCTCTCGGTGGGAAGCACTGTGGTGGGAATGGTAGTCTCCGTAGTCTCGCTGATAGTGGCACTGAGGAGATAGACAGACCTATACCATATTATATATACACACAACATTAGGCAAAAATGGATACCAACAAGGATACACTCACCAAGCATACAACGGCCATGGAAGAGGATGACATGGTCTCTCTGAGGGACATAATAGACATCTTCCTCAACAACTGGAAATGGTTCGTACTCTCCGTAATATTGTGCATCGGGGCTTCCAGGGTCTATCTGGCTACCCTGAACAACGTATACCAGCGGCAGGCCGTGATACTGGTAAAGGACGACAATATGGGCTCGGGAAGGCGTATGCCCAGCGTCAGCACCGATGCGCTGATGCAACTGAACGGCGTGCTGACGGGGACGAGCGTAAAGAACGAGGTCTACATCCTGCAATCTAACCAGTTGATACAGGAGGTGGTGAAGGAACTGAACCTGGACGTGGCGTACAGCATGCGCAGTGGACTGCGCACCGTATCACTGTATGACACGAGACCCTTCGACGTGACCTTCACCACGGAATTTGACTATCCCGTAGGCTTCGACGTAGAGGTGACAGACGAAAAGGGATGTCTGATACATAACGTGAGATATGCCAACCCGGACGTGGAGGAGATAGAATCTACGTTCAATGTGGCTTACGGCGACACGCTGTCAGCACCCTTCGGCAAACTCGTGCTGACAGCCAGGAACGACCAGATGGAGGCCTTCGTAGGCAAGAAGATATCCGTAGTAAGGTACAGTATGGAGACTGCCACCAACATCACGCAGGCTAAGATTACCTCGGGCGAGGTGGACAGGGAGAGCACACTCGTACTGCTCACCTGCAACGACACCAACATCAAGCGGGCGGAGGACATACTGATGTCGCTGCTAAATGCGTACAAGCAGAGCATCATCCGCGACAAGAACCAAGTGGCACAGAGCACCGCCGAGTTCATAGAGGAAAGAATCCAGCTCATACATACCGAACTGAGTAAGGTGGAGAGCGAACTTGCCGACTTCAAGGAGAACAGCGGCCTGGTGGATGTGAAGGCCAACTCCTCTGCCTTCCTTAGCCAGAGTGCGACGGCGCGACAGAATACCGTGCAGGCAGAGACACACTACTCCATGGTGCAGTACCTGATGGAATACGTGGCGGACAACAGCAAGGGCAACTCGCTGATACCCGTCATGGGAGGCGTGAGCGATGCAGGCATACAGACGCAGATAGCCAAGTACAACGAGGTGATGCTGACGCGCAACCGCCTGGCGGAGAATACCAAGGAAGGTAGCCCTGCCCTGAAGGAGATGGACAGCAACCTCGAACAGATGAGGGGTGCCATACTGACATCACTCAAGGGATATACGGCGAGCCTGAAGCTGCAGGTGGACAAGGCAAGGGCAGAGGAACGCGGGCTGAAGTCGCACATCACGTCAGTGCCACGCAAGGAGAAGCAGGTGCTGGACATCGCACGCCAGCAGGCCATCAAGGAGACGCTGTACACCTTCCTCCTGAACAAGCGTGAGGAGACTGCCCTCCAGCTGGCAATCACAGAGGCAAACATCAGGATAGTAGACCTCCCATACGGCTCGTCCCGTCCTGTGTCGCCCCGCAGGTCGATGATACTGCTCTGCGCCCTGGCTCTGGGCATAGCCATTCCTTACGGCATCATACAGGCAATAGTTTTGCTCAACGTAGGGGTGAGAGGCAGGAAGGACCTGGAGAAGTATACCACCATACCCGTACTGGGAGAGATACCACAGCGAACCGACGACTCGGAAGACTCTGCCATACTTGTCGCCGAGCAGAACGACGACCCCATAGCCGAGGCTTTCCGTATGCTCAGGTTCAGCATGAACTTCATGAAACGGGACGCAAAGGTAATAATGTTCACCAGTACCATGCCGGGAGAGGGCAAGACCTTCGTGAGCCGCAACTTTGCCGCAGTGCTCGGACTAAGCGGGCACAGGGTGTTGCTGGTGGATGCCGACATACGCAAGCGTACCCAGAGCCGCCTGTCAAGCCTTGTGACCAGGCAGGGACTGACATCTTACCTGTCGGGCGCATCGGACGACTTAAAGTCGATGATAGTATCTGAGAACAACGAGTGCAACCTCGACTTCCTGCCAGCAGGCATGACACCTCCCAATCCTGCCGAACTGCTGATGAGCGAAAGGCTCGAGCAATGTATAGACGAGCTGAAGAAGATGTACGACTACATCGTGATAGACAGCGTGCCGGCACAGGCGGTTGCCGATGCTAACATAGTCAACAGGGTGGCAGACCTCACAATGTATGTGCTACGTGCCGGCATGATCGACCGCAGGTATCTGCCTGAATTGGAAACGTTGTACCAGGAGAAGAAGTTCAACCATCTTTGCGTAGTGCTCAATGGCTGCAGCAATAGGAAGAAGAAGTACGGATATGGCTACGGCTACGGATATGGCTACGGATATGGCTACGGCAATGACAGGAAACGCAAGTCGGTAGGCAAGGGTTGGAAACTGTTTCGGAAAGGATAGCAAGTAGCAACCCCCTGATTGTCCATTACCGTCTTGGGATAGATAGAGGGAGAGGTCAGAACTTCTTGCCGAATATGATGCCGAAGAAGGTGAGTGACAGAATCTTGACGTCGAGCCACCACGACCTGTGTTCCAGATAGTATAGGTCGAGTTCAAGCCTCCTAAGCATCTTCTCCATTGTGTCGGTATAGCCGTTGTATAGAGTGGCGTGGCTTGTGATGCCAGGCCTAATCTGATAGAGGAACTCGTATCTGGGGTCTTCCTTGGAAATCTTGTCGATGAAGAACTTCCTCTCGGGCCTGTAGCCAACCATAGCCATCTGCCCTATGAAGATGTTCCACAGTTGCGGTAACTCGTCAAGATGGTGAGCCCTGAGGAACTTGCCCGTACGTGTAAGGCGTGGGTCTTCGTCGCCATTGGCATGGCTAAGTTCCGGGCCATGGCTCTCGGCATCGGCTCTCATCGAACGGAACTTGTATATCGTGAATGGCTTGCCATGCATGCCAATCCTCTCCTGCCTGTATATGGCAGGACCTCCATCATCGCATTTTATCAGAATGTAGCAGAGTAAGAAGAGTGGCGAGAATGCAACCATGCAGGAGCCTGAGATGAGGATGTCGAATGTCCTCTTCACGGCTCTCTCCGCGGCGTTCATCCCGTCCGGTATGAACGTCTGATGCTTGTTGTCGTTTTGGCCTTGTCGTGTGGAGGATTTCTTGCAAGAGACTTTGCTGGACCTCATGTTTGTCATACTGTCATTATGTCCTCGTCCCTGCGTGGCTCGAAGGCTCCGTCCTTGGCTTCGAACAGAATGGTGCCAGGTTCGAGGCACTCTATTCCATGCCATGTCCCGGCAGGGATGTTGATGGCGCAAGGCTCACAATTTGCTTTAAGGACGACGCTCTCGGTGGCATGTCCCTTGTCGTCATAGAAAGTCTCCCTTACGCTTCCCCTGAGCAATATTACAGTCTCTGACGTGGCAGGATGCCTGTGTATGGGAACGTCCGTACCCATCTCCAAAGCATTCAGCATCCTTTGGCTCGTGTCGTTCGAGGAGGTGCGCAGGTCAAGGTTCATGCGCAGCCTTGGTGATGCGGCAGCCTGCTTGCTGAGTTCGTCAAGTATCTCTTTTGTAAGTGTCATGTTTTGCCTGTGTATTGTTAGTCCCTGGCGTACCTGTGGTGTTGCCTGTCTTCACGCCTCCGTCCCCTTGGTGGCATTGATGCCCCAAAGCCCGTCGTTACCCTCCTCTATGGTACTTGTCGTGCTTTGGGCCTTATTACAAGTTAGTGTGCCATTGTCCACTTGGGCTTGTCGGATAGAGGAGACTCGAACTCCCGACCCCTACCTCCCGAACGTAGTACGCTACCAACTGCGCTACTATCCGAATGGATTTCTCCGCTGCAAAGGTACGAAAAAAAAACTTATGACGGCAATATTTTGCAAGTTTTTTTTCCATTACTCCCTCTTTAGTGGTTGACTGAGTGCCGGTGCGCCATACATATCATGAGGCTTAGGTGCTGGTATGAACTGGTAATTTACCCCCAATCACCCCTTAACTGAGGAAATCTGTCATTAGATCTGTGTTTATGCTAAGGTGGTGGAGCAAAAGTGTCATTGAAAAGCGCATATTATGCAACTTGTATATATTTTATGCAGGAAAATGTAGTGGGTTGCCAAGAAATATGCAGCATATCTGTGGAGTATTGGTGGAAAAGTTGTACCTTTGCAACATGAAACGAGAAGACATCGTAGCCCAAAGGCAGGACAAGAAGGCACGTTTGCAGACCATAAGGTCGCTGATTGGCTCGCATCAGTATGACAGCCAGTCGGATATCCTCCGTGACCTGCTTGAAGCAGGCTTTCCATGCACCCAGACTACCCTGAGCAGGGACATGAGGCAGTTGCGCATAAGCAAGGTACGCCTACGCAATGGGAGGAGCGTGTATATGCTCACTCACGACGGGCAGCCGTTGCAGCCGGCGCCTGCGGAAATGGCTGGGCAGAGGTGGAGCGTGCAATTCTCGGGCAACATCATGGTGGTCCACACACCCCCGGGACATGCCGGCATGGTGGCATACGACATAGACAATGTGTCGCATCCATATTTCCTGGGAACGGTGGCAGGCGACGACACGGTGATAGTAGTGATGGACGAGAGGGTTACGCGCGACGAGGCGAAGAAGGCAATAACGGGCATCGTCCCCAAGCTGGTGGTTCATTGAGTCGTGTCGGGTGTCGTATTAATATAATGTAATGGCTTAAAGTCAGAATAATGATAGAAGCAGGGAGGCACGGGAGGCTCCCGTTTACAGCGAGATGAGTGACGTAAGGAGTGAGGACATCAAGGTCGTGGTGGCAGACGGTTCGCATGAAGTGTATGTGGACACCATACTGGACACCATACGTGAGGCAGCCAAGAGGCGCGGGACAGGAATAGCGGAGCGTACGCACGAGTACGTTGCCACTAAAATGAAGGAAGGCAAGGCAGTACTGGCATTGCATGGAGACAGGTTTGCAGGGTTCAGCTACATTGAGACCTGGGGTAATAAGCACTATGTGACCACGAGCGGACTGATAGTACATCCCGACTATCAGGGGCTGGGCGTCGCAAAGCGTATCAAGGACTACACCTTCACGCTTGCCCGTCTGCGCTGGCCGCATGCCAAGATATTCAGCCTGACCAGCGGCGATGCGGTGATGAAGATGAACACGGCGCTGGGCTATGTGCCTGTCAGTTTCGGTCAGCTGACGGATGACGACGCCTTCTGGCATGGATGCCAGGGATGCTGCAACCACGACATACTGGAGATGAAGCAGCGCAAGTTCTGCGTATGCACCGGGATGCTATGGGACCCCGACCAGCATCACGGCGAGCCGACCTCGCTGGAGGTAATCAAGGACGTGATGCGCACCTTAGTGCTGAGGGGCATCGAGTGACGTGGTCTATCGAACGGAAAGGAAAATGAATCAAGGTGGGTATCTGCGACGGAGTCCCGCCATTAAACAAAACAGAATATGGAAGCAAATACAAACGGAATGCCAGGCAAGGAGACAGATGGCAAGAAGAAGGTCGTGGTGGCCTTCAGCGGAGGATTGGATACCAGTTACACCGTGATGTACCTTGCCCGTGAGAAGGGATACGAGGTTTATGCGGCATGTGCCAATACGGGCGGCTTCAGCGCCGAGCAGCTGCGCATCAACGAGGAGAACGCCTACAAGCTGGGTGCCAAGCAGTATGTCACCCTGGACGTAACACAGGAGTACTACGAGAAGTCGTTGAAATACATGGTCTTCGGCAACGTGCTGAGGAACAACTGCTATCCCATCTCGGTAAGTTCCGAGCGCATATTCCAGGCCCTTGCCATAGCGCGCTACGCCAACGAGATAGGTGCCAAGGCAATAGCGCATGGCAGTACAGGTGCGGGCAACGACCAGATACGCTTCGACATGACATTCCTCGTGATGTGTCCGGGAGTGGAAATCATCACACTGACGCGCGACGGCAACCTGTCGAGGCAGGAAGAGGTGGACTACCTGAATGCCCATGGCTTCAGTGCCGACTTCACCAAGCTAAAGTACAGCTACAACGTAGGCATCTGGGGAACGAGCATCTGCGGAGGCGAGATACTGGACAGCACGCAGGGCCTGCCCGAGAGCGCGTACCTCAAGCACCCTGTCAAGGAAGGTCCCGAGACATTGAGGCTGGGATTCGAGAAGGGCGAGCTGGTCTCTGTCAACGGAGAACGCTATGACGACAAGATAAAGGCAATACAGGCAGTGGAAGAGATAGGCGCGGCATACGGCATAGGCAGGGACTGCCACGTGGGAGACACCATCATAGGCATCAAGGGACGCGTAGGCTTCGAGGCTGCGGCGCCAATGCTCATCATCGGTGCCCACAGGTTCCTGGAGAAGTACACCCTGAGCAAGTGGCAGCAGTATTGGAAGGACCAGGTGAGCAACTGGTACGGAATGTTCCTGCACGAGAGCCAGTACCTGGAGCCCGTAATGCCAGACATCGAGGCAATGCTTGCCAGCAGCCAGCGCAACGTAACGGGCGAGGTCACGCTGACCCTGCGTCCGCTCTGCTTTGAGACGGTAGGCGTGGACAGCCCGAACGACCTTGTCAAGAACAAGCTCGGCGAGTACGGCGAGACTGCCAAGGCATGGAGCAGCGAGGATGCCAAGGGGTTCATCAAGGTAAGTTCAACAGCCCTCAGGGCATATTACCTGGCACATCCCGATGAGCAGCGTTAGGATTGGAATACTGGGAGCCGCGGGCTATACAGGCGGCGAGTTGCTGCGCCTGCTGCTCAACCACCCACAGGCGGAGGTGGTCTTTGCCAATAGCGAGAGCAATGCCGGCAACCTGGTGTCGGACGTACACGGTGGGCTGGAGGGAGAGACAGACCTGAGGTTCACCTCCGACATGCCATTCGACAAGGTCGACGTGGTCTTCTTCTGCTTCGGGCATGGAAAGAGCGAGGCATTCCTCAGCGAGCACGCCATACCATCGGACGTGAAGGTCATCGACCTTGCGCAGGACTTCCGCATATCGGCACCTACGCACGACTATGTATATGGCCTGCCGGAGACCCACAGGGACACGATACGCGGCTGCCGCCACCTTGCCAACCCAGGTTGCTTTGCCACCTGCATACAGCTTGCCATGCTGCCCGCCCTGAAAGCCGGCATCATCAGCGGAGACATACACGTAAACGGCATTACCGGTTCCACGGGAGCCGGGCAGAAGCCATCCGCAACCACGCATTTCTCGTGGCGCAACGACAACTGCTCGATATACAAGGCATTCACGCACCAGCATTTGCTGGAGATAAACCAGACCGTGCAGGAACTGCATCCCGGCTACGAAGGCAGGGTGCTCTTCATACCGCAGAGGGGGTGCTTCAGCCGCGGAATATTCGTCACGGCATACGCCAAGTGCGACGCCCCCATCGAGGATGCCAGGGCACTATACAGGGAGTATTACGGGGGTGCAGCCTTCACCCACGTGGTGGACAAGTGCCCGGACATGAAGCAGGTGGTGAACACCAACAAGGCACTGGTGTACGTGGACAAGTACGAAGACCAGTTGCTGATGGTGAGCTGCATAGACAACCTGCTGAAGGGAGCCGTGGGACAGGCGGTGCAGAACATGAACCTCATGTTCGGGCTCGACGAGAAGGCGGGGCTTGGACTGAAGGCTTCGGCATTCTGAGAAATAAGTTAATCACAGACATTGGTATCTAATTCAAGACATGGAACTATTCGACGTATATCCGCTCTTTGACGTCACCATCGACCACGGCAAGGGCTGCCGCGTGTGGGATGACAAGGGCAGGCAGTATCTGGACCTCTACGGGGGACATGCTGTCATAAGCATAGGACATTGCCACCCACACTACACCGAGGTGATGGCAAGGCAGATGGAGAAACTAAGCTTCTACAGCAACAGCGTGCGCAATCCCCTGCAGGCGGAACTGGCACACCGCCTTGACAAGGCCTGCGGCTATGAGGATTTCAGCCTTTTCCTCATCAACAGTGGGGCAGAGGCAAACGAGAACGCACTCAAGCTCGCAAGTTTCCACAATGGCAGGACAAGGGTGCTGAGTGCCGAGAAAGCCTTCCACGGAAGGACTTCGCTGGCGGTGGAGGCTACAGCCAACCCCAAGATAATAGCACCAATCAATGCCAACGGACACGTTACCTACCTGCCGCTGAACGACATCACCCCATGGAGGGAGGAGATAAGCAAGGGCGATGTGTGCGCCGTCATCATAGAATGCATACAGGGCGTAGGAGGCATACGTCTGGCGGAGGAGCACTTCATGCACGAACTGAGGCAACTGTGCGACAAGTACGACACCGTGCTCGTGTGCGACGAGATACAGTGTGGATACGGACGCAGCGGACGCTTCTTCGCACACCAGCACCTCGGCGTAGTGCCCGACATAGTAACCGTGGCAAAGGGCATAGCCAATGGGTTCCCCATGGGTGGGGTGCTGATTTCTCCCAAGTTCAAGCCGGTGTACGGACAATTGGGTACGACCTTCGGAGGCAATCATCTCGCCTGTGCCGCAGCCTTGGCAGTGCTCGACGTGATGGAGGAGGAACACCTGGTGGAGAATGCCGCAAGGGTGGGAGGCTACCTCATGGAGCAATTAAGGGCAATGAAGGAGTCCGGCGTGCCGCACATGTCTGACGTGCGTGGCAGGGGACTGATGATAGGCATCGAGCTGGACGTGCCCTACAAGGAGGTACGCAACAGGCTGCTCTTCGAGGAAAGCGTCTTCACGGGATGCTCGGGCACCAATGTCCTCCGTCTGTTGCCGCCTTTGTGCCTGAGCAAGGCAGAGGCCGACGAATTCCTTGCCAAATTCCGTAAAGTGCTTGAATCATGAAACTAACAGTGATAGGGGCCGGCAACATGGGTGGCGCACTCGTCAGGGGATGGGTAAGGAGTGGTGCCGACTTGGACATTACCGTCACGGCGAAGACCAACAAGACCCTGGAGGTATTGTCTGCCGATTGCCCTTCGGTAAAGGTGATGCAGGACAACGCCGAGGCTGCGAGAGGTGCCGACGTGGTGGTCGTCGCAGTCAAGCCTTGGCTCGTGGACAACGTCATCGAAGGCATGGGCGGCGCACTGGACGGATGCAAGGTCATAAGCGTGGCAGCCAATGCGAGGAATCCACGTATCGACGTATATGCCATGCCTAACATAGCGGCAGAATTTGGCCAGGGCATGACTTTCGTGGAGGACATGCAGGGCGGTGAGGCTGCCGGCACCTGCGTGGAGACCGCGAGGGAACTGTTCTCGCTGGTGGGAGGAGTGCAGGTGGTGGACAGGGCGCACATGTCGGCAGGCATGATGATGGCAGGCTGCGGCATAGCCTACGTAATGCGATTTCTGCGTGCCATGAGCGAAGGCGGAGTGGAGATGGGGTTCTATCCCAAGGATGCCCAGTCGATAGCCATGCAGACAATGAGGGGAGCCGTCACCCTGCTGGAGCAGACGGGACTGCACCCCGAGGCTGCCATAGACAAGGTGACCACACCGGGGGGCGTGACCATAAAGGGGCTGAACGAACTGGACCATGCCGGCTTCAACTCCGCCGTGATACGCTGTCTGAAGGCAGGCCTGAAATAGTAGGAAGCACATACCATATTAATATATATACACACAGTATTCAAAGCAAGTCCCTCGCAGGAGGGCAATGTCAGTTAGGATGGACAATAGGGTAGTAGTCAAGGTGGGGAGCAACGTCCTGACGCGGGAAGGAGGCAAGCTCGACATAACACGGATGTCCTCGCTCGTAGACCAGATAGCCTGGATGAGGGCCCGCGGCTACGAGGTCATACTGGTATCTTCGGGTGCCGTGGCTTGTGGCAGGAGCGAATTGTGCGTAGACCACGAACTGGACTCCGTGGAGCAGAGGCAGTTGTACTCTGCCGTAGGGCAGGTGAAACTCGTCAACCTGTATTATTCCCTCTTCAGGGAGCATGGCATCAGCGTGGGGCAGGTGCTGACCATGAAGGAGAACTTCCAGCCAGGCGAGCAGTACGACAACCAAAGGGCGTGCATGGAGGTGATGTTGCAGAACGGCGTGGTGCCCGTGGTGAACGAGAACGACACGGTATGCGTGACAGAGCTGATGTTCACCGACAACGACGAACTGTCCGGGCTCATAGCCGGCATGATGGGGGCAGGCAGGCTGATACTCCTGAGCAACATCGACGGTCTGTACGACGGCAACCCTCTCGACCCTACGTCAAGGTTGGTACGGACGGTATGTCCCGGCGACGAGCCCGGACGCTTCGTGCTCTCCTCCAAGAGCAGCAGGGGCAGGGGAGGCATGTCGTCCAAGTGCCATACCGCCATGACCGTGGCAAGGTCCGGCATTGACGTAGTGATAGCCAACGGATTGCGCGAGAACATATTGCCTAGCCTGCTCGACAGGCCCGGGGAGACACCACATACACATTTCATAGCATCATGACGGGAGATTTTCAGAAGGTAAGGCAGGCTGGCAGGACGCTTGCAGGGATGGGCGATGCCCGGAGGAGGGACGTCATGCTACGTCTGGCAGATGCCGTAGACAGGGAAGCGGGCAGCCTGCTGAAGGCAAACGCCGGCGACCTGGCACGAATGGATGCCACGAGTCCGCTGTACGACAGGCTCATGCTCACTGAAGGACGAGTGGCAGACATTGCCGCCGGAATACGCCACGTGGCAGGATTGCCGTCGCCGTTGGGCAAGGTGACGCATGACAGGGTGCTTGGCAACGGGCTCCGCATACGCAGGATTTCCGTTCCGTTCGGAGTGATAGGCGTAATCTACGAAGCACGCCCCAACGTCTCGCTCGACGTGTTCAGCCTTTGCTTCAAGAGCGGCAACGCCTGTGTGCTGAAGGGAGGCAGGGATGCCGAGGACAGCAACCGTGCCATAGTCGGCCTCATACACCGCACGCTGGAAAGCGAGGGGGTAGACCCCTCGTGCGTGCTGCTGATGCCCTCCTCGCACGAGGCTGCCATGCAGATGCTCTGCGCCGTGGGGTACATCGACCTGTGCATACCAAGGGGAGGCAAGAGGCTCATCTCCTTCGTGCGCGACAATGCACGCATACCTGTCATTGAGACGGGGGCTGGGGTGGTGCATGCCTATTTCGACCTGCATGCCGACCTGCAGAAAGGGCGTGCCATAGTATGCAATGCCAAGACAAGGCGCGTAAGCGTGTGCAATGCCCTCGATACGCTGATAGTACACAGGGGACGCATGGCCGACTTGCCACAGCTGCTCGAACCGATGCAGGGGAGGGTACGCTTCCATATACCCGCCGATGGCGAGGACTTCGAATGGGACAGGGAGTGGATGTCCCACGACCTGTCAATCCGTGTGGTGGACTCCATCGACGAAGCCATCGCACATATCTCGGAATATGGCTCGGGGCACAGCGAGTGCATCATAACCGAGGACCCGGACGCAGCCGACCGTTTCCGCAGGGAGGTGGATGCCGCCTGCGTCTATGTCAATGCGCCCACCAGCTTCACCGACGGGGCACAGTTCGGACTTGGTGCCGAGATAGGCATCAGCACGCAGAAGCTCGGGCCTCGCGGTCCCATGGGGCTGGAGGAGATGACCACCTACAAGTGGCTCATTGACGGTAACGGGCAGGTCAGGGAAGGATAGCGTGTCATTTTGTCATCTTTATTTAGCAGACAAGAATATGTTAGAGAAATATTTGCCTAAGACGGACTTCAGGGACTATGCCGACTTCATGGAAAACTTCAAGGTCAACGTCCCGGAGGATTTCAACTTCGCCTACGATGTGGTGGATGCATACGCCGAGCAGAGCCCCGAGAAGGAATGCCTGCTGTGGACGAACGACAGGAAGGACGTACGCCACGTGAACTATGGCGAGCTGAAGCGGCTCTCGGACAGCGTGGCATCGTATTTCCTCACGCTGGGACTGAAACGCGGGGATTGCGTCATGCTGATACTCAAGCGCAGGATAGAGTGGTGGATAACCATGGTGGCGCTGCACAAGATTGGCGTAGTGGCGATACCTGCCACCCACCTGCTGACGGACAAGGACATCATATACCGTTGCAACCAGGCTTCCATTAAGGCAATAGTGGCCGTAGGCGACGTGCTTGTCCTGAGGAACGTCATAAGGGCAAGGGCCTATTGCCCGACGCTCAGGCATTGCATCTCCATAGGCCCCATGGTGCCGCAGAACTGGGAGAACTACTGGCAGGGAGCAATCCTCGCGCCCAAGTTCAAGAGCCAGAAGGGGCAGAACCGCGTGACCGACAACTTCCTCATGTACTTCACCAGCGGAACCAGCGGAGAACCTAAGATGGTGATGCACGACCATTCGTATCCGCTTGCTCACGTCGTAACGGCACGCTATTGGCACAACTTGCACGAGGACTCGCTGCATCTCACCGTGGCGGACACGGGATGGGGCAAGGCTGTGTGGGGCAAGTTCTACGGCCAGATGATATGTGGGGCCGTGGTCTTCGTATACGACTTCGACGGACGTTTCCGCCCCGACAGGATGCTCAGAGTGATAGAGCGGTTCCACATCACCTCCTTCTGTGCGCCTCCCACCGTCTACAGGTTCATGATAAGGGAAGACCTGTCCAAGTACGACCTCTCCCGGCTGGAGTATTGCACTACGGCAGGCGAGGCCCTCAATCCCAACGTTTTCCTCAAGTGGAAGGAGAAGACGGGCATCATGATCTACGAGTCCTACGGCCAGACCGAGACCACCATGGTGCTTGGCACCTATCCCTTCGTGGCTCCCAAGCCGGGCTCGATGGGGAAGCCCAATCCCCAGTACGACGTCGACATACTGGATGCTGAGGGCAGGCCGTGCGCTGTCGGAGAACAGGGGCAGCTGGTGATACGTACGGACAGGGGGAAGCCTCTCGGGCTGTTCAAGGAATACTACAGCCAGCCAGGGCTGATGCAGAGGACGCTCCGTGACGGGGTCTACTATACGGGCGACGTGGTGTACCGTGACGAGGACGGCTACTTCTGGTTCGTGTCCCGTGCGGACGACGTCATCAAGAGTTCGGGCTACCGCATAGGCCCGTTCGAGGTGGAGAGTGCCCTCATGACACATCCCGCCGTGGTGGAATGCGCCATAACGGGAGTGCCCGACGAGGTGCGGGGCATGGTGGTGAAGGCCACGGTGGTGTTGTCAGAGTCGTATGCAGGCAAGGCTGATGAGGCTCTTGTGGCTGAGCTGCAGGACCATGTCAAGCGTGAGACCGCTCCGTACAAGTACCCTCGCGTCATAGAGTTCGTGGACGAATTGCCCAAGACCATCAGCGGCAAGATAAGGAGGGTGGAGATACGCGACAGGGACAAGTGAGGCTGCGCCCCCAACCATGCAGCCCTTGCACGGCAAAGGCAAGCATATTGTAAGGATTACAGTTACAAACAAAACATACCACTATTATGAAATCATTTCTGAACGTAAGCGACATAGGAGACTTGGGCGTTGCCCTCGAAGAAGCACGCAGGATAAAGGAAGACAGGTTCTCGCATGCCGCGCTGGGCAGGAACAAGACGCTGCTCATGGTGTTCTTCAACAACAGCCTTCGTACGCGCCTCTCTACGCAGAAGGCGGCACTAAACCTTGGCATGAACGTAATCGTGCTCGACGTCAATGCCGGGGCCTGGAAACTGGAGACGGAGCGAGGGGTGATAATGGACGGCGACAGGAGCGAGCATCTGCTGGAGGCAATCCCCGTAATGGGCAGCTACTGCGACGTGATAGGCATTCGTTCCTTTGCCGGTCTCACCGACCGCGGCTACGACTATGCCGAGACCGTATACAGGCAGTTCGTCAAGTACAGCGGCAAGCCAGTCTTTGCAATGGAGACGGCAACGGTGCATCCCCTGCAGGCATTTGCCGACCTCATCACCATCGAGGAGTACAAGGAGAAGCCGCGTCCCAAGGTGGTCTTGACGTGGGCTCCGCATCCCAAGGCCCTGCCGCAGGCCGTGCCCAACAGCTTTGCGCAATGGATGAATGCCGCCGACGTGGACTTCGTCATCACCCACCCGGAGGGATACGAGCTGGACCCTGCCTTCGTGGGAGACGCACGAGTGGAGTACGACCAGAGGAAAGCCTTCGAGGGTGCGGATTTCGTGTACGCCAAGAACTGGAGCTGCCCGGGAGTGACTCGCCCTGACGACTATGGCAAGGTGCTCGACGACTATCACGCCATGATGGGCTGGACGGTGGATGCCGAGCATATCTCGTGGACTGACAATGCCCGTTTCATGCACTGCCTGCCAGTGCGCAGGAACATGATAGTGACCGACGAGGTAATCGAGGGACCGCGCTCGCTCGTAATCCCCGAGGCTGCCAACAGGGAGATATCCGCTACGGTCGTGCTGAAGAGGATTCTCCAAGCCCAGGCTGGCAGGTAGGGGCGTTCCTGCCGCCCCCGGGATAGCACGGGTAGGCTTGGGAATGTAAAGATTACTTACTCGCCAGAAATCCCCAAATCCAGACAAGAAGTAATGCCACGCGAGAAAAATATTTTTTCCTCGCGTGGGAAAAAGTTTTCCCTCGGGAGGAAAATCCTATGTCCTTGGGAGGAAAAACAGCGTATTGTCTTGGTGTAAATGTTTTTCGCTGCGATGACCGTACACCAAGGATGGGGTAAATGCAATTTGCAGTACGCCGTGCCTCGCATCACGGATCATAAAGAGAGCGACCCTCCCACGCTTAGGATGCGTGGGAGGGTCGCTCGTTATGCTGGGTCGGCGTGCAGTGACGTTGCATGCCGTTGGGGGACATGTGCGTTATTTCCTGGAGGCAATCTTCCTGCCGTCCTTTATGAATATTCCCTGTCCTGCCCTTTGCACACGCACGCCGGCAACGTTGTACGTCGTGTGGTTGTCGCTGTCGGTTGCTATGGCAGACTTGACGGCTGTCTCCTCGTCTATGGCGGAGATTTCCATAGTGGAGTCGTCGGGCTTGTAACCGGCTTCGGTTGGTTCCACAAGAAGGATGTTGGCCAGTTTCAGCGTCTGTACGCCTTCAGCTATCTCCGGTGCCACGTCCAGCACGATGGTGGCGACGGGGTCGTCTCCTTCCTTGAAGGCCTTGTTGTAGCCCGACCATACGAGCATCCTTATGGTGCCGTCTGAAAGCGTGTTGGCGGAAATCACGTGGCCGTCAGCCCTTCCCGCCGTGTACGTCAGCATCTGACCCTCGGAGTCCGTTGCTATGGTCACTCCCTCGGGAAGTACGAGGTCTGCCTGTATCAGCGTGATGGGGGTGATGTTGCTCATGCCAATGGATATGGCGGCTTGCTCTCCGCCTACGAGTATGCCGTCCGCTTCGAGGCTCAGGCCATATCCCGTCTGTGCCATCGCACCTGCGCATAACGCTGTGGTGCATAAGACTGTGGTTAATCTCTTCATGGGTGTGTGAATTTGTCGATATCTGCACGCAAAGGTACGAAAAAAATCCCGTTTCGTGCAACTGTTGGACGGATAAATTTGCGTCATGGACGTAAATAAGGCTTGCTTGATGCCTTCCGCATAGGGCAGGGGCTTCACCACAGGACATCCCAATGGTCGTTACGGGGTTGCCGTGCGTTGCCACGGCAGAGTGCCGTACAGGCTCGCGTCGCCCCCTCAGGCCGGCTTGCACCGCATGCCATGAAATGATTGGGAGGGAAGCGGGCCGTGCCGCTCCCCTCCCAACGCTAAACTGGGTTAAAAAATCAATGCTTGTTACTTGAACATTACCTTGCGTCCGCCTACGATGTAGATGCCCTTGGACGGACGGCTGACGCGCTGTCCTGACAGATTGTAGATAACCTGCTCGTCGCTGTCAGGAGTAATGTTGGCAATGCCGTTCTCGTAGTCCTCGACATCCTTCTGAATCATCATGGTGCCTACGTTCATGTCGAAGGCGATGTGGTACTTGACGTATGGTAGTTCGTTGTCCCATACCATCCACCACTGTCTGTCTACTCCACGGATAAGTCCCGTGACGGTCTCTCCGTCTTCTACAACGAGTTCGTTGGTCTCACTACCGTAGCGCGACTCGGTCCAGTCTGTACGTGTGGCATTCTTCGTGAACTCGTGCAAACCTGTTGTAGCACGGCATGCTATGATGGTGAAGGTGAGGAAGTCGCCTTTGTCTACATGGTTCAGGTCCTTGAAGAAGGTAATGTCACCCTCGTACAGTCCGTTGCCCTGATGGTGGAGCGGGCACATCTCGTCGTTCTTCCATCTGTGTTCGTTGCCTTCATCGTCAAGTATGGAACCAACCACAAAGACATCATCATTCCACTTGTAGTCGATAGCCTCAAAAGTAACCGTAGCGTTCTCCAAATCGAGAGTCACGTTGAACTCTCCACTCTGTGTCTGGAAATCATTGCCTCCATCGACGGTAATGCCGAATGTACCCTGGGCAGGAGTTATGAAGCGATTGTTCGGCAACACTGCCTTGTACTTCGACTCCAGACGGCTGAAGTAGATGGATGCCCTGTTCTTGGCGTTGGGCAGGTTGGTGCGGTCCTGTACCTTGATGCGCCCCACGTACTTGCCTTCTTCGTTCTTCTTCAGCGGATAGATGGTAGTAATGTCGCTGTAAGCGATATTGTTGCCTTCCTCGTCCACAAGGTCACCCTGTACGTAGAATCCACCGCCGATGGCCTCGTTGTCCTGGATGCTGTTGTAGAGAGCCTCTGCCTCATCATCGGTGAGATCGCCAGAGTAGATGTGGTCCATCAGTTCGTCTCCGACGCTGACGAAAGCCTCTTGCTTGGCAGGGTCTGTCTCCGCATAGGAGTCACCCTGTACATAACACCACTCCATCAGGTCGTTCAGCTTCTCGTATATCTTGTTGCTGGGGATGATGGCGTTGAACTCCTCGTTTATCTTCTGTGCAATCTCCATCTTGGCCTCAACGTTGCCGGCAGCCTTTGCATCGGATATCAAACCCTCGATGTTGGTGAGGTGTGATGTGCTGAAGATGTATGGTACGGCTTGCATCTGTGCCCTTGTCAGGGAAGCCAGATGAGCCTCGAAGTTCTCTATCATCTTGTCCATGGCATCTGCGCTCTTGCCCATATATACAAGTTTGAACTTGCCCCACATGGTCATTTCACTCTCGTAGTAGGGATAACCGGTGTTGCGGATGCCGAGTCGCAGTTTGTTGTCGGTAACTATACCGTATACCTGATTGATGTAACGTCCTCCGGCAAAGGCGAAGCTGACAGCCTGTCTCTGCTCGGGAACATAGCCTACGCCCGTATCGAAGTCTTGAGATGAGTCGTATTCCCCGTTGTGCGGAGCCTCGGGGTCGCCTGTTGCATCAAAGCGGCAGTTGACACCGTTGACGGCATCCTCATAGAGAACCTGTCCTGCATAGATATTCATTATTGGGGTGTAGAAATCGTTGAGGTAGAGAGAGGCGGTCACGTAGTCCGTTCCGTCCAGTTCTCCCATTCCGTTGCCTCCGGGACGGAAGAATGCAGGAGCCTCCAGCATATAGATACCGTTGGGCAATCCTTCCTCCATGTCCTGATAGAGGTCGAATGAAGTGTTCCATGTTCCTGCAACGGGATAGATATCCGTGAAACCGGAGTTGCTGTTGAAGTTGCTGCCGGCTGTGCTGAGCTGCGTGTGTGTCTCGGTCCACCCCTTGAAGGCGGTATCCTCGTCGAAGCCGGGGTTGTAGATGAGGTTGGTAAGGTCAGAGCCTTCGTCGATGCTGGTCTTTATGGCAAGGGTAAGCAATTCCTTCAGGAATGTAATCTCGCTCTCTAGTTCTTCTACGCTGAGGGGCTTCTTTTCAATGATGTAATAGTAGGTGCCATGAGGCAGTCCTTCCACGTTCTCCTCATAATCCTCAAGGTATTTGTCGAGCAGGTCGGCATATTGTCCCAGCAGGTTGTCGTGTGTAGCACGTTCTTCTGCCACCGCCTTGACAGCAGAATCGTAGGCCTGGTATGCCAGATGGCTCTGGCGGATGAGCAGCGGGTTGGTAGAGAGGATGTCTGCGTTGGCAAGAATGTCCTCAAGCGAGGATGCGCCCTCGATGGCTGCAACGGCGTTCTGGTATTCTTCTACTATCGAAGCCTGAGCTTCAAGGGTAGAGAGGTCCTGTATGTTGTCTACCTGCTGGTTGCGTATCAGGGCATAGCTTGCATCGTCGTCGCCTACGTATTCCAGTCGCCATGTATCCCATACGGTCCAGTTGCCATACTTGTATACGTGGTTCTCGACTCCTATGTTTACGGTGTCGGTCTCGTCCTCTACATAGAAATAGAGTGGCTTGTTCCAATACATACCCTTCCTGAAGTACTTGTTGCAGGCTGCCAGTGAGTTGGGGACAAAGCGACCGGTGTAGTCGTTGAAGTTCTCTGTCTCGCCTACGGACTCCTCAAGTCCTTCCTCTGCAATGTCCTTGAAGAGCGAGGCAACCTTCTTGCCACCGGAGAGGGCATAGTACTGGCTGCTGTGGTAGAGTGGTGCGAATTCCTCGTTGAGTGTTCCCATACCGTACTCCTCACCGTTGTTGTCCCAAGCGCAGACACGCTGCAGACCCTGTACGCGGAGTTTGTAGACTCCCTTCTTCAGTCCGGAAATCTGCTGGTATGTATCGAACCATTTCATGTTCCAGTGCTCGCTCACACTGTTGTTGATGGCAAGTCCCGAACCGTCCTTGGAGTTGTCGGTGATGTAGCCTGTGGTAACATCGTGGTCGGCGTTGGCGAAGATGCGGATGAACGGGTATTCAGGGTCCTCGCCATTGCAATTGCTGCAGAATCCGTCCACATATTGGTGCGGCTTCCTGCTCATGGCATTGGGGTCATTGGTGAAACTTGTGTTGTAGATGTCGTACGAACCGTCGCAGTTGAGTTCGGTAGCAGGGTATACCTGCTTGTGTCCGGGCATGAAGGTCGGTATGGCATCCTTGTCCAGATCCTGATACCAGGTGATATCCTCCTGACTGCCGTTGAGCTTGTAGCAGAGCGAACCGTTCTCCACTTCCTCAAAGTCTATCAGTTCTCCTTGCGTGCCGTAGGGGCAGAAGCAGTCGGTGATGGTAGCTCCGCTGTGGCGTATCATGTATTTCGATTCATTCTCCATGCCAGACACGGAAGCGGTGGACCAGCATCTGGATATCACGGCTCCGTTGGATCCTACCCATCCGCTTATGGCTCCGCTCTCGGAACCGCCGGTCACATATCCTGTGCTGTAGCAGTTGTCCATGTATATCTTGGCGACACTTCCCGTGTTGCATCCGAGGATACCTCCTGCATTCTTGTTGGTGGCGAGTACTTCGCCCTCCATGGCAAGGTTGGTGAGATGTATGTCGCCCGACTGGCTTGAACCTCCGATGAGTCCTACGCCCATGTTGCCGTAGATGATGCAGGTTTCGTCCAGCCTGAGGTTCTTGACGGACGAGCCGCCCCGTATGTGTCCGAAGAATCCGCTCCAGTCGGTTGTCCATGCGGAGAGGTCGAGGTTGCTTACGGTATGGAACCCACCGTCGAAGTTACCCATGAAGGGGTTGTTCCTTGTACCTATAGGCAGGAACTCCGCTGCCTCCGTCATGTCGAGGTCGCAGGTCAACTTGGCATCGATGTCTCCGTGTCCCTCGTTTACCATGGCAGAGAACCACTCGACATCCTTCACGCTCTTCAGTTGGTATACGCTGTCAATCTGCTCGCAGAACTCCGTGTTGATCTTTCCGCAGGTCTGGCAGTAGAAGTCACCGTCCACAAAATTGTGGCTGTCGATGGAAGGAGTTGTGACATCGTTTGTGTATGTTCCCTCCAGTGGTGTACCGTCACACTGCATGCTACCGTCAAAGTACACCTGCTTGCTAGTGCTGAAAGGCACAGGGTAAGCGTCCTCCTGAAGAGTCTGATAGAAGTGGATCTCTTTCTGGTCGCCATTGGCAATGTAGGCGAGCTTTCCGTTGGCTATGTCCTCTGTCGTAAGATCTTCCCTCACGCCCTGCACGGCACCTTCCGTACCGCTGAGGTCGATTATGTTCTTGATGTTGCCGGCGAATCCTCCTGTGCGTACGATGTTGCTTTCACCGTTGAAACCCTCAATGATTCCAAGGTTGATGAAATTCTCGATGCGGTTGTTGGCATTGTCACCCATCCAACCTGCTATGGCACTGGCATAGCCGTTGGCGGTAATCTTTCCCGTGTTGATGCAGTTGCGTATGAGCCATGTGGGTGCGTTGCCGTTGTAGCGTCCTCCCACGATGGCACCTGCGTCAGAACCGTTCACGGCTGTCACGTCAGCTTCGTTGACAAGGTTCTCCATCCTGAGTACGCATCCTGTGTTCTGCGTCCAGCCAACAAAGGCTCCTACCCTGTGCTTTCCAGTGATGGAGCAAGTCTTGTCGATGACAAAGTTCCTGATTGTTACATCTGGGCCGTTGCCTCGCAGCATACCGAAGAATCCCACGCCCTCTTTCTCGGGGAGGTTGAGGATCATGTTTGTAATCCTGTGGCCCTGTCCGTCCCACGTGCCGTCGAACTTGTGTCCTTCGTCCGGTCCGATGGGGGTATGAAGGTTTTCCTTACCCTCGAAGTCGATGTCGTTCATCATCCTTCCGCAAATGGTAAGGTTTCCTTGGCTAACCTGCCATCCGAGCCACTCTACGTTTCCTGCATTGCGCAGTTCATAGAATCCGTCCTCTGCCTGGCTGGGCTGCTCGTACTTGCCTGGAACCTGACAGTCCTCATAGATACAAATCCCGTTCACATAGTCGTGCTCGTGCTGCGCCCATGCCATGGAACTTGCCTGCAATGCCAATGACAGCATAGCAAGATTAAGGTAGTTCTTGAATCTCATAAAAACACTTTTCTTAAATGGTTAATTAATTATTTATGTAAATACAATATATGTATTCCTGCTTTGTTACGGGTACAAAAGTATTGATTATTTGGGAAACTTGAACAAATCCTGCAAAGTTTGTTGCAATATTTAACTTTTTTCAGAAATGAGGGTGTTCGAATGAGCGGTTTTCCGATGTATGCTGCATGGCATTGCATAAGGTGGTGTTCCATAAACCCCATCATAGTTCTAATGTGGTGTATGGCAGTCGCCGATTGCATTGTTGGGAGGCAATCATGGCAGGTGTGCTACCTGTCCCTATATATGCTGATTTCTCCGCTTCCGTAGCATATTGTGGCTTCGGCATCGTAGATGCAGCCGAATTGCCCTGGTGCTATGCCCTGGATGGGAGAGTCGGAATGAATGTGGTACCCTTCGTCGTCAAGTGTAATGGTACCTTTCATGAAATGGTCTACATGTCGAATTTTGAACTGAATGGGCATTTCCTGTGGCGATTGCCAAGGGTTGTCGGTAATGAAGTGCATGTCTGCCAGGCGGAAGTCGTGTCCATACTGCAACTGCGTGTCCCATCCATGTGCTACGAAGATGATGTTCTTCCTTACGTTCTTCTTTACCACGAACCACGGACCGCCTCCCAGTCCGAGTCCCTTGCGCTGCCCAATGGTGTGGAACCAGTAGCCTCTGTGCGTGCCTACCACCTTGCCCGTCTCTATGTCTATCACCTTGCCCTCGCGCTCGCCCATGAACTTGCGCAGGAAGTCGTTGTAGTTTATCTTTCCGAGGAAGCAGATACCCTGGCTGTCCTTCCTCCTTGCGCTGGGCAGCTTGGCATCCATGGCAATGCGGCGCACGTCATCCTTCATCAGATGCCCGATGGGGAACAGCGTGTGGCTAAGCTGATTGTAAGACAGTTGTGCGAGGAAATCCGTCTGGTCCTTGACGGGATCCTTGGCTGTACCCAGCCACATTTTTCCGTCCCTGTATACGTTGGTGGCGTAATGTCCAGTCGCAATGTGGTCGTAGCCGTGCCCGATGCGTTTCTCGAAGGCTCCGAACTTAATAAGCCTGTTGCACATCACGTCGGGGTTTGGCGTGAGCCCCTTCCTTACCCTCTCGATGGCGTAGCCCACCACTTGCTCCCAGTATTCCTGTTGCAGGTCGGTAACCTCCAGGCGTAGCCCGTACTTGCGTGCCGTAGCCATTGACAATTCTATATCCTCCTCGGCGGTACATGAAGAGTCCTCTCCCTCCATACCTATCTTGATATAGTGCAGGTCTGGCTTGTGTCCAGCCTCGCACAGCATGTGTACTGCCACGGCACTGTCCACGCCTCCCGATATCAGTACGGCTATGCTGCCCTTTATCTTCGAAAGTTCCATTCCTTCTCTCCTGTCGTTGTGTTGACGTGTAGCGTTATGATGTCTCCTTCCTCCACTCCCTCCAGATATTCCACGGGAAGGCTTGCGTATGCGTCCCGGGAGTACGAGGCGGGGTCGCCGTTCTGCCTGTGGTGTAGGCTGACGTGGATGTTTCCGGGCTCACGTCGGTCTACGATGAACCCCCAGTATTGCACGCCACCCTGTGTCAGTGGAGAGAGGTGCATGTTGATGTAGCCTCCGGCCCTCCATGCGCTCACCACCACGGTGGGGTCCTTGGCAGCGACCTCTGTAGAGTCACGCAATATGGTCACGCCTGTCATGTTGTACAGCCTGGCAGTATTGCCATTGGGGACGTAGCCGCAGACAAGCCTGTATCTCGCCTCCTTGACGTACCCCGAGGGTGGGTTGCTGACGGAGTATTCTGTCCCCTTATCGGTCAGCATCCTCACCATCCTGCCTTCGCTGTCGGTCAGCACGTCTGCCATCTCCGTCAGGATGTCGGGGTAGGTGGTCTCGTAGCCCTCGTCATTCCTGTCGCACGATAGCAGTATGGTGAGGACCAGGGCGTAGGCGTACATGTTGAGTAGTCGTCTCATATCGCCTTGTGCTTGTTGAATACGGGGTTTGCGTACATCGTGAGTAATCTCTCTCTGAGGAAGCCTTCGTCCTTGTTTTCTACCTGTACCAGGGCGATGCGTCCTTTGAGGTATTGCTCGAATGCTTCCTTCTGGGCATTGGTGTAGTGGCTGCTGTAGTCCTTGCCGCCTGTCAGCAGGTCGGCAGCGACGTAGTTGCCTGGGTATAGCCTGTAGCCGGCATGTATCTGCTTGTCCATCCTTCGTGCAATCTCTGCAAAGAGTTCGGTGCGTGGCAGTTCGCTTAGTTCGTCCAGCCATGTGTTGATGCACGGTGCTGCCTCGTAGTGAATGTGCCCCTTGCGTCCGAGGATGCCCACCTTCATGTTCTGCAGGTCATCCTGCTTGCTCTTCTTGTATGCCGGGTTGTCTCTCTTCATCTGGAATTCCTGAGCTTTCAGGTAGTCGCAGGGGTCGTACTCGTAACTGATGGTAAGAGGTACTATGTGCAATTCCCTCAACCTTTCTGTCGGTGAGCCATCTCCGCCCATAGCCAGCATCTTCAGCACGCTTTCCTGTGTCTGGTCGTTGGAGTCCTTGGCTCGTCCCTCCCTCTGTGCTATCCAGATATTCTGCCTCTTCACTCCAATGGCATAGTGCATGTACCGGCTCATCAGTCGGCTGCTCTCAAGCAGTTCCCTCGGTGAGAGTCCCCTGCGCACGGTGAAGGCCTTGTTCAGCTTGACCAGTTTCTTTATCCATGGATATATCAGCAGGTTGTCGCCGATGGCAATCTCGCATGTGGTGGGGAAATGGTTCTCGTACAGCATCACGTCGAGTATGGCGCTGTCGAGCACTATGTCCCTGTGGTTGGATATGAAGGTATACCTCTCCTCGCCGTTGTTGATGCAGGAATGCCCGAAACTGTAGCCCGAAGAGCATTTCCGTAGGATGTACTTAACCAAGGGTTTCATGAATCGCAGTTGGAAACCCATGGTGCTGTCTATCCCTATGAAGGATGCTCGGAGCAAGCCGTTCCTAAGCCATCTTGGCATCCATGGCACAAAGCCTTTCAGCAGAGTGGCAAACTGCCGGTCGTGCAGCAGTTCTTGCAGGACTTGCCTTACCTCGTCGTCGTTATACGGCCGTATCTCGTCGAACTCGTCTGTTCCTGTCTGTGCTTCGTTTGTCTTGTCCTTTTCGGTCATGGTCTTGAAGGTGTATGGTGTGATTGTCTTAGGCTGGTGGGTGTCTTGCATTGGTCAGGCGAGTGTGTCCTCGATGATGTCGGTCATCACGTCCGTTATGTCCAGTCCGGCAGCCCTTACCTGCTGTGGGATGAAACTGGTAGCGGTCATTCCGGGGGTGGTGTTAATCTCAAGCATGTTAATCTTGCTGCCTTCGGTGATGATATAGTCTATGCGGATTATGCCATGGCATCCCAGTATGTCGTATATCATCGAGGTCAGTTTCTGCACTCGCTCCGTCATCTTGTCCGTCAGCCGGGCTGGCGTAATCTCGCTCACCTCCCCGTTGTATTTTGCGTCGTAGTCAAAGAACTCCCTCTTCGTTACGACCTCCGTGATGGGCAGCACTACGCTCTTTTCCTTTGTCTTGTAGCATCCGCATGTAATCTCTGTCCCTGGCATGAAGGCTTCCACCATTACATCCTCGCCCTCCTTGAGTGCAACTTCTATGGCAGGTCTCAGTCCTGCCTTGTCCTTGACCTTTGTAGTGCCGAAGGACGACCCTCCTCTGGCAGGCTTGACGAAGCAGGGCAGCCCTATTCTCTCTATTATGTCCTCGTCATCCACCTCTTTGTCGTGCCCTATCCTAATAAGCAGGCTGTCTGCCACCGACACGCCCAGTCCTCGCATGTAGTTGTTGAGGACGAACTTGTCGTATGTCATCGACTCTACGAGAACGTTGCATGTGGAGTAGGGCATCCCTATAAGGTCGAAATAGCCTTGCAGGATGCCATTCTCGCCTGGAGCTCCATGGATGGTGATGTAGCAGAAGTCTGGACGAATCGTCAGCCCGTCTTCCTTGGCGAACGAGAAGTCGTTTCTGTCCACGGTCTGTCGCTTGCCATTGCCAAGCAGGGCTTCCCATTTGCCGGCATGTATCTCCACCTTATATATAATATATCTCTCCTTGTCCAAAAAGGACTCTATGCCTGCAGCACTCCTCATGCTTACGTCATGTTCGGAGGAGTCTCCTCCGCAAACTATGGCAACAATCTTCTTTCCCATTTCTACAATATTCTTATGTGTTACCGAAGGCGATAACCTCGGATTCATGTGTCTGTTTATCTCTCACTGCAAGCGTGCCTTCACGTATGTCCTCCATTTTTCGATGAGGCCTCTCATGTCCTGGGGCAGTTCGGAGGTGAAGAACATCTCCTCGCCCGTCGTTGGGTGTACGAATCCCAGGGTGCGCGCATGGAGGGCTTGCCTTGGGCATATCTCCATGCAGTTGTGTACGAAGGCCTTGTACGAAGCCGTCAGTTCGCCTCTTAGTATCTGGTCTCCGCCGTATCTGGCATCGGCAAACAGGGGATGCCCCAAATGTCTCATGTGTGCCCTTATCTGGTGGGTGCGTCCTGTTTCCAGCCTGCATTCCACCAGAGTCACTGCCCAGAAGCGTTCCAGTACGTGCCAATGCGTGACGGCTGGTTTGCCTGTGTCGCTGCCTACGGGATAGACTGCCATTTGCAGCCTGTCTTTCGGGTGTCTCCCGATGTTGCCCTCTATGGTGCCATCGTCCTCCGCAAACGGTCCCCAGACGAGTGCGCGGTACTGCCGTTTTGTGGTGTGATGGAAGAATTGCTTGCACAGGTGTGTCTTGGCTTCTGCCGTCTTGGCTATCACGAGCAGTCCGCTCGTGTCCTTGTCTATTCGGTGTACGAGTCCCACCGTTGGGTCGTTGGGGTCGAAGCCAGGATCGTCCCTCAGGTGCCATGCAAGGGCATTGACGAGTGTCCCGCTGTAGTTGCCGCACCCGGGGTGGACTACCATTCCGGCTGGTTTGTCTATCACCATGAGGAGGTCGTCTTCATAGACCACGTCCAAGGGTATCTCTTCGGGCACAATTTCCCATTCCCTCTTGGGACGGTCCAGCACCAGTGTCACTATGTCGTGGGGCTTTACCCTGTAGTTGCTCTTGACGCTCTTGCCGTTGACGCGTATGCATCCCGCCTCTGCCGCCTTCTGTATGCGGTTGCGGCTGGTGTCGGGCATGTGGTCTATGAGGAACTTGTCTATCCGCACTGCGCCCTGGCCCTTGTCCACCTCTATGCGCCAGTGCTCGTGTTCTTCTGCAGTCTCCAGCAGTTCGTCGTCCTCGATTTCCTCTTCCGACAGTCTCATAAATTCCTCTCCCTTTTCCCCGTGTGATTTAGAAATCGAGTACGCCTCCTGCTGACATGCTGTCCGTCTGTGCCTCGTCGGTCCAACCTCCCGTATCGTAGTCCATCGATACCTCGTCAGTGCCTACCACGAGGACTACCGGCATGTCTATGGGAACTCTCTCTCCTGCATAGACGTTCTGCCCCTTGCACTTTAAGGCAAGTACCCAGTCCTTGTCGCCGCTCACGTACTCTATCGGGCCTATCTTGAATCCCAAAGCCTTCAGTTGAGCCTCTGCCTCCCGAAGCGAGCAGTTGTCGGCAATGTCTGGTATGGGCAGTGTTGGTGTCTGCCGTGCGTTTATCACCAGGTAGATGCTCCTGCCGCTCTTGACCAGGCTGCCTTTCTGTGGAAACTGGTCCAGGATAGTGCCGGCTGGCAGGTTGCGGTTGTACGAGGAGTCGGAGATGAAGGCCTTCAGTCCTGCCCTCTCCAATGCGTATTCCGCATCGTTCAGCAACATTCCGTTGATGTCGGGAACCTCTATCTTCTCGCCATGCCGAGTATATTTTTCCATTCCTATCCACACGCCGATGCAGATGCCTACTAAGACCAGACACATGGCAAAGAGGTTCCAATAGACCATGGGGCTGAATATTTTGCTGAAGAATGTTCTTATTCCCATACCATTATTATTATTGCATATCAAGCGCAAAGGTACTCAAAAAAAATGAGACTGGGCGCAAAATGACAGGAAAAGTTTGCCATAAGGGTGCCCATGGTCGCAAAACGAAAGCTGCATCCTGCCGTGAGCGGAAGGATGCAGCGTTATGGTGTCCTATGCAAATGGTAGACTTATACCTTTACTCGGCCGAGGTACGAACCGTCGCGACTGTCTACCTCCACGGTCTCGCCCTCTTCTATGAACAGGGGAACTCGAATCTCTGCGCCTGTCTCCACGCGTGCAGGCTTCAGCGTATTGGTTGCCGTGTCACCCTTGAGTCCGGGCTCGGTCCATACTATCTGTAGGTGTACCTTGACAGGTACGTCGGCATACAGGACGGTCTCTGTGCTGGCGTCAACTACTACTTCCACGTTCTCGCTCTCCTTCATGAAGTTCACTCCATTCACCTGCTCGGGGGCAATGTTGATTTGCTCGAAGGTCTCGTTGTTCATGAAAACCAAATCGTCGCCATCCTTGTAAAGGTATTGGTATGGGCGACGCTCAACGCGTACGTCCTCCAGCTTCTCGCCGATGTTGAAACGCTTTTCGATTACACCGCCGTTAACCACGTCCTTCAGCGTAACGTTCATGATAGTGTTGCCCTTGCCTGGCTTGCGATGCAGGAAGTCGATGCAGAAATAGAGCTTGCCGTCCATGCGGATGCATGTGCCCTTCTTGATGTCCTGTGAATTAATCATAAAATAGTTGTTTGTATTAAGAGTATTGTTATTTTCGCGCTGCAAAGGTACAAAATAAATGTGAAAAAAAGTGTGTGTAAGAGGAAAAATAAGAGTAAACTTTTGGTTAATAACAAAAAAGTTGCTAATTTTGCACCCCGAATAAGCAGCAAACATACAATAAAAAGCTCTATAACATTATGAAAAGAACGTTTCAACCCCACAACCGTCGCCGCAGCAACAAGCACGGTTTCCGTCAGAGAATGTCT
>SFXD01000077.1 GCA_004559785.1 bacterium
GAGAAGTTCGGCTACCGCCGCTTCGACTATCTCTATCTTGAAGACTCGCTGAGCGACAGCGAGCGCATCAACGAGACAAACAACATCATCAAACAATTCTTTGAATAATCCCAGATTCTATGGCTGTAAAATATATTCCGTTCTTTCCAGAACCCATCGAGGGCCAAGCCCTCCTGAACAATTTCAACCGCACGCTCCGCTATCGTGGCGTGGAGGAACTCAGCGGTCGCCTGCGCCGTGGAATGCCTTACTATGAGGTGGAGACCACCGAAAAGGTGGGCGATGCGGACACCGACAACATGATTATCCGCGGCGAGTGCCTCTCTGCATGTGCCTACATCAAGGAGCAGGGCGTGAAGGTGGACCTCGTATATATCGACCCGCCCTTTGCCAGTGGTGCCGACTATGCCAAGAAGGTGTATGTGCGCCGCAACCCCAAGGTGGCGGAAGCCATCTCGCAGGCAGAGACGGAACTTGACATCGACGAACTCAAAGCCTTCGAGGAAACCATGTACGGCGATGTGTGGGACAAGGAGAAGTATCTCAACTGGATGTACGAGAACCTTGTTGCTATCAAGGCCGTGATGAGCGACACGGCAAGCATCTATGTGCATCTTGATTATCACATCGGGCACTATGTGAAGATATTGCTGGACGAGATATTTGGGGAAGAGAACTTCAGGAATGAGATTGTGTGGTACTACCCTGGAAGGGAAAGACAATCCGACAATAAATTCCAATCGAAGCATGATGTAATTTTCTTTTATGCTGGAAGCGAGGATACTATTCTAAACCCAGTAACGAAAGAATGGACAAGAGAAGATCGAATAAAAGCACTTAGAAGGAAAATTTACAAAGATGAAGACGGCAGAGAATGGTTTTGGGAAACTAGAGGACAAGCAAATGGTATTGAGCCATATAAGAGATATTTAGACGAATATGTTGAAAAAGGTGGCGCATTAAATGACGTGTGGGATGATATACAATTCCTTAGAGGCAATCACCCTGAGCGCAATGACTACGCCACCCAAAAGCCCGAAGCCCTCTTGGAGCGCATCATCAAGGCCTCGTCTGACGAAGGTATGCTTGTGGCTGACTTCTTCGGAGGCAGCGGTGTGGCAGCAGCCGTGGCAAACCGTTTGGGCAGGAGATTTATCCATAACGACATCGGCATCAACAGCATACAGACGGCGCGTGACCGACTTGTGGCAGCCGGAGCCTGCTTCACCATGAAGGAAGTGAAGGACGGCGTGCAGCTCTACCGCAATCCGCAGCAGACCATGGAGAATATCTGCCGGCTTATTCCGGGCTTGAAGAACGACGACAGCGTGGATGAGTTCTGGGAAGGCTACATCAGCGACTCACGGCTTGGCAAAGTGCCAGTGTATGTGCCCAACCTCATGGACAGCTCGTCGAAACTGCTCGACGAGGTGATGATGAACCGCATCCTGCACGAGGCAATACCCGAACTGCCAAGCGACATCAAGAAGGTCATCGTCTATTATGTTGACATCACAAGCGAGGAGGAGATTTACAAGTTCATCCACGAAGACAAGTCTGTGACAAAGGACTTTGTGGAACTGCGCGACCTGAAGGCGGTGCTCGACGAGGTGGTGGCAGCCGACCATGCAGAATACAAGGTAGTGCCTGCCACCGAGATTCTCTGCGGACAAACGGTGGAGAAGGAAGGCTTCGACATCGAGATAACCAAATTCGTCAGCGACCGAGTGATGCAGAAAATCTATGACTTCAACGCCAAGAACATGGGTGCCGACAAGAAGAAAAAGTTCAACCCCATAACCATCAGCGACGAAGGCCTGGAAACCATCGAGTACGTTTCCGTTGATTGTACCGCCAATGAAGGCCAGTGGCACAGCGACTCGGAAATAAAGATTGACAAGCTCGGCTACGTCGTCCTCAATGGCAAGAAAACCAAGGACTTCTGGAATGCCAAAATCTATGCGCCCAAGCAACCTCTACGCCTCAAGATACGCAACATCTGTGGCGATGAGACGATATTTCTTCTTTGACAGGTGTCTGGGGCACGCAGTCCATCAGAAGTAGAACCCGAATCCTATCTTGAGTCCTACCGTGCTGAAATTGGAATAATCGTTGAGGCACATGTCATAGTAGAGGGCGGGCTCAACACTGACGTGCTGGTTAATGTAGAAGCAATAGCCAACCTCGGGCGTAAGATAAATGTTGTTGGCTACTGTGGGACCGATATGCTGATACTTCAGCCCAAGGTTGAGGTAGATGCCATTCTGCTCAATATAATAGCGTCCGGCAGCCCCAATGGTAAAGTCGTTGAAGCTCTTCCTGTGGTCCCATCCCAACTGGCCGAGTAGCATCCAGCTGTCGCAAACGAAATATCCGCCAGAGGCCTGTAGGCCGAGGGTGAATTCTGAATTCTTGTTATAATTCAGGTTGAGGCCTGAAATTGACGTGCTGACGTACTTGGTGCCTTTCTCGAACTGGGCAAAGGCTCCTGTGGAGATAACTGCAAGAAGCAGCGTGAGAAACACTTTTTTCATATCCATTTATCGTTTAAAATGATTACAACCAACACGAAGGTACGGCTTTTTCGTCATTCTGCCAAGGGATAGCCTTGTTTTTATGTCTCACCCCCTCCTTTTTTATGATTTTTTAGGGGATGTCCTCAGATAAGTAGAACGCCCCTATTGAACTGCCCATATATGATTCCTATGTCGGTATGTCCTGCACGTTGCGTCCCATCCTTGTCAGGCGGGCCTTCGGATTATCCGGAGCATTGTACGCTCAGCAATCCCCTGAGGTACCTGCCTGTATGGCTCGTGGTGCATTGGCTGACGTCTTCGGGAGTGCCGCAAGCCACGATGTTCCCGCCCTTGTCACCTCCTTCCGGTCCGAGGTCTATGATGTGGTCGGCACACTTGATGACTTCCAGGTTGTGCTCTATGATGATAACCGTATGTCCACGTTTGATGAGGGCATCGAAGGAGGACAGCAGTTTCCTGATGTCGTGGAAGTGCAGTCCCGTGGTAGGCTCGTCAAAGATGAATATGGTGGGTGTGGCTTTCTCCTGCCCGAGGTAGTAAGCCAGCTTGACCCTTTGGTTTTCGCCACCCGAAAGGGTGGAGGAGGACTGGCCTAGCTTGACGTATCCAAGCCCCACGTCCTGCAGCGGCTTGAGCATGGATACTATGCGCCGCTGACCGTGTCCGGAAAAGAACTCTATCGCCTGGTTGATGGTCATGTTGAGGATGTCGTAGACGTTCTGTCCCTGATACCTTACGTCAAGTATGTCTTGCTTGAAGCGTCTGCCGTGGCAACTTTCGCATTCGAGGACGAGGTCGGCCATGAACTGCATCTCCACCGTAATGGTGCCTTCGCCCTTACACTCTTCGCAGCGTCCGCCACCTGTGTTGAAACTGAAGAACGAAGCCGTATACCCCATCTGCTGTGCCAGTGGCTGCTGAGTGAGCAGACGACGTATCTCGTCCCATGCCTTTACATACGTCACTGGATTAGAACGGCTGCTCTTGCCTATTGGATTCTGGTCGACAAACTCTATCGCACCAATCTCCCGGAAGTCGCCTTCCAGGGATAGGTATTCCCCGGGACGTTCTGCCACTTCATCCAGCTGGCGTTTCATGGCGTTGTAGAATATGTCCCTGACGATGGTACTCTTGCCACTGCCGGAAACGCCTGTCACACAGGTCATGACGTTGAGAGGGAAGCATACGTCTATGCCCTTGAGGTTGTTTGCCCTTGCGCCTTTGACAGAGATGAAGTTGGTCCATGGGCGTCTTTGCAAGGGTACGGGGATGGTGTCCTTGCCGGAAAGGAAGGCAAGCGTATGGCTTGGGTTGTCGATGCCAGGGTCCTGCCCTTGCCTGGACGGGGGTATGCCTTGCCAGACAACCTGTCCTCCGCCACGTCCCGCTTCGGGACCTATGTCTATAATCCAGTCGGCAGCCCTCATGATGTCCTCGTCGTGTTCCACCACTATCACCGTGTTGCCCAGGTCGCGCAGTTTCCTCAGTACGCTGATGAGCCGCTCGGTGTCCCTGCTGTGAAGTCCTATGCTTGGCTCGTCGAGTATGTACATGCTGCCCACAAGGCTGCTGCCAAGGGACGTGGCAAGGCTGATGCGCTGGCTCTCGCCTCCGGAGAGTGTGTTGCTGGGACGGTTGAGCGTAAGGTAGCTTAGCCCCACGTCTGCGAGATACTGAAGCCGGTGGAGTATCTCGGTGACGATGCGCTGGGAAATCTTATTCTCGTTTTCTGTAAGGTGGGATGGCAGTCCTGAAATCCATTCGAGCAGCATGTCGACAGGCATTTCCACCAATTCGGAAATCTTCTTGCCTGCCACAAGGACGTAGTCAGCCTCCTTGCGCAGCCTCGCTCCATGGCACACGGGGCAGATGGTCTTGCCGCGATACCTTGCGAGCATCACTCGGTTTTGTATCTTGTATTGACCTTGCCTGAGGTAGTCGAAGAAGGCGTCAATGGAGATGAGCCCCCATTCCTTCTCTTCCTCGGCGAGTTGTCGCTGATGTGCCGTCAGGTAACTTGGGAAGGTACCGTGCCAGAGCCAGTCCTTCTCCTCCTGCGTGAGCTCAAGATATGGCTTGAAGACAGGGAAACCACGTTCCGAGTTGAAACGTATGAACCAGTCCTTCCACTCGCTCATCTTCTCTCCGCGCCAGCATACAACGGCACCTTCATAGATGCTGAGTGTACTGTCGGGCACGACAAGTCGTTCGTCTATTCCCATGACCTTGCCGAAGCCCTCGCACTCAGGACATGCTCCAATTGGCGAGTTGAAGGCAAAGAGGTTGTCGGTAGGACGTTCGAACCTGATGCCGTCAGCCTCGAATTCCGTGCTGAACACTGTCCGTCGCCCATCCTCCACGAGTTGTATGGTCAGTTCTCCATGCCCTTCATAGAATGCAGTCTCAGCCGAGTCGGCAAGCCGTGCCTCCGTGTCCTTTGAGGCATTTGAGCTAAGTCTGTCTACGATGAGGTAGACGTCGTCGTCCTTGCTTGGTTGGTATTCGTCGATGCGTATCACGGCATCGTTTACGAGGAGTCGGGCAAATCCCTGTCCAGCCAGGACCTGTGGGGTGGATTGCGTTCTGCACAGCACCATCATCCTGGTACCTTCGGGCAAGAGCCGCATGTAGTCCACCACGTCGTCGGCTGTATGGTTCTTGACCTCCTTGCCACTGACAGGGCTGAAGGTCCTGCCTATGCGTGCGTACAGAAGGCGTAGGTATTCGTATATCTCTGTGCTGGTGCCTACCGTGCTGCGAGGGTTGCGGCTCGTAACCTTCTGCTCTATGGCTATTGCAGGTGGTATGCCCTTGATGTAGTCGCACTCGGGCTTGTTCATCCTTCCGAGGAACTGCCTGGCGTAAGAGGAGAGACTCTCAACGTATCGTCGCTGCCCCTCGGCATAGAGCGTGTCGAAAGCCAGGCTACTCTTTCCGCTGCCGCTTAGTCCTGTGATGACAACAAGCTTGCCGCGCGGTATCCTGACGTCGATGTCTTTCAGGTTGTTGACCCTTGCCCCCTTGACATAGATGTATTCTTCTTGCCGCGTCATGCCTTCTTGTCTATGCTTATTTCACCTGCCAGGTCAGTGTTTATCATCTGTCTCAAGTCGTCGATGGGGAGCTTGTGCCCGATGAGGAACATGAGTTTCGTTATGGCGCACTCGGGTGTGCTGTCGTAGCCGGAGACAACTCCGCACTTCAGCAGGGGCAGGCTTGTCCCATACAGTCCCATGTGTACGCATCCCGACTGGCACTGGGTGATGTTTACCATCAGTATGCCTCTGCTGCGGGCATCGCACAGTTCGTTTATGAGCCACTCTGACTGTGGGGCATTGCCGGCACCGAAGGTTCGCAGGATGACGGCTTTCAGCCCGGGGATGTTGAGTACGCTGTGTACGAGGCTCTGTTGTATGCCCGGGAATAGCGTCAGTACCACTACGTTTGGGTCGACAAGATAATGGGGCTTGAATGGTCGGGTAGGGTCGGGCCTGCGTATGGCATGCTCGTTGTATTGTATCGTGATGCCTGCCGTAGCGAGTTCTGGATAGTTGAATGAGCGGAAGGCATTGAATTGTTCTGCATTGATCTTGGTGGTCCGGTTGCCGCGCATCAGTTTCTCCTTGAAATATATGCACACCTCTGGCACCATCGGAGTACCATCCTTGCGGCGTGCGGCAGCTATCTCGATGGCGGTGATGAGGTTTTCCTTGCCGTCTGTGCGCAGTGTACCTATGGGAAGCTGAGAGCCAGTCAGGATGACGGGCTTTCCCAGGTTCTCGAGCATGAAGCTTAGTGCGGAAGCCGTGTATGCCATGGTGTCTGTGCCGTGCAATATGACGAATCCGTCAAAGAACTCGTAATTGGTGCTGATAATCTTCACCAACTTAGCCCAGTGGTCCAGTTGCATGTCGCTTGAGTCGATGGGAGGATTGAAGGTAAAGGTGCTAATGCTGTAATCGAATCTTTTCAGCTCGGGAACCTCTTCGAGCAGCAGGTTGAAGTTGAAGTTCTCAAGGGCACCCGTTTCGGGATTCTCCCTCATGCCTATCGTGCCACCTGTATATATTAGCAGAATGCTAGGTCTGTGTACTTTGATTAAAGCCATATTTGTAGGGGAAAGCGAAATTTTGTGCAAAATTATAAAAAATGTTGGAATGAGTAGGATATGGAATGGAGAAATTTTCGTACATTTGTGACATTATGAGGTACAAAATGCTTTTTCTGCTGCTATTCATGGCAGTTACAATGACGGCTCAGAACCCCAAGAGGGAGTTTCGTGGAGCCTGGATTCAGAGTGTGAACGGACAGTTTCAGGGCATGGGCCGAGACCGTATGCAGCAGGTGCTGACGAGTCAGCTCGACGACTTGCAGAAGGATGGTATCAATGCAATTTTCTTCCAAGTGAGATGCGAGGGTGACGCATTGTACCCCAGCGACCTGGAGCCTTGGAGCAGGTATCTGACAGGGCAGCAGGGATTGCCGCCCAACCCATACTGGGACCCCCTGAGATGGATGATAGAGCAATGTCATGCCAGGCAGATGGAGTTGCATGCGTGGATCAACCCTTACAGGGCGAAGACCAAGGGTACTACGGCAATGGCAAATACGCATGAGTATTTCCGCAATCCCAACCATTTCTTCAACTATGGCGACCTAATGCTGTTCGACCCGGGATTCCCCGAAAACAGAGACTATATATGCAAGGTGGCTTGCGACATAGTACGTAGGTATGACGTTGACGGCATACATATCGATGACTATTTCTATCCGTACCCCCAGGCAGGTCTGCCCATACCCGACGATACGTCCTATGCCATGTATGGTGGTGGTGCCGACAGGGCGGGATGGAGAAGGCAGAACGTCAACAAGTTCATAGCACAGATGTCGTACCAGATCAGGGAAGTGAAGCCTTGGGTTAAGTTCGGCGTTTCTCCGTTCGGCATATACCGTAACAAGAAGAACGACCCCAATGGCAGTGCCACGAATGGATTGCAGAACTACGACGACCTATATGCCGATGTATTGGAATGGGTGCGTCAGGGATGGGTGGATTACAACATACCACAGATATATTGGGAGATAGGCAACAAGGCGGCGGACTACGAGACTCTCATCCACTGGTGGAGCCAGAATGCAGGGATACGCCCCCTGTATATTGGGCAGGACGTGATGCGTACCGTAAAGTTCCCAGACCCCGAGAACCCCTCCTCGCATCAGATGCACCGCAAGTATGAATTGCAGCGCAGCCTGCCTGGCATATATGGCAGTTGCCAGTGGTATGCCGCAGCGGTATGCGAGAACCCCGGAAACTATCAAACAGTGCTACGCAACCAGTATCACAACACACCTGCCCTACAGCCAATGATGCCATGGATAGACGACAGGGCACCAGGCAAGCCAAGGAAGGTGGCAGTGGTATGGACAACGGATGGCCCGATACTCTTCTGGACGGCACCAAAGTCGAAGAGCGTCATGGATGAGGCTCACAGTTATGTGGTATATCGTTTCCTGAAAGGCGAGAGGATAGACCTTGACGACCCTTCGCACATCTTCTGCATCACGAAACAGACCAGTCTGCCACTGGAGTATCGAGGAGGGCAGGTGCCTTACGTGTACGTGGTGACAGCACTCGACAGGCTTCAGAACGAGTCGAAGGGTGTGAAGAAGAAAGTTAAACTCTAATTCTTTTTGAGGCAATGACGAAATCATGCATGGCTTGGATGCTTGCAGCTGTCATGCTGTTGATGGCTGGTTGTAAGGGAGTCGGAACGGAACAGTGCGATAGCAAGCAGGAAGAGACGAAAACTGAAGGTAAGGTGGTGGTAATGCCACCATACAACTTCAGCGAGCAGATACAATACGGCAACCACAACATAGAATACAGGCTGGAGAGGGTGGCAGAGGATTCCGTCCTGGTAACAGACCCCGAGACGGAGGAAAGGTATGCAGACAACCTTTATGTGCTTACCATCGTCAAGGACGGCGACGCGTTCTTCAACCGCAAGTTCTCGAAGGCAGATTTCCGGCCATACCTCGATGGAGGCTTCAGGAAGTATGGCATTCTCGATGGCTTCCGCTTCTCGGAAGTGAAGGATGGGAACCTGCTCTTCGGTGTCTGTATAAGTTATCCGGACAGCGATATGTCTGCTCCCTTTGTGGTGACCGTCTACAAAGACGGCAAGTTTGGCATAAAGGTAGATGACATACTCGACGTGGACGAGGATGCAGATGGCGTGTGACTGTTGTGCCCATGCCACACATTATGGCATAGGCATGCGCTCGATGTCACCAGGCTTTGGCAAGTTCTGTCATGTCGGGGAATATCTCGTCGGCTCCAGATTCCCATAGGATGTCATTGTCCAAAGGACCTGTGTTGACGGCTATGGTATAGATACCAGCTGCGTGGCTGGCCTGTATCCCGAGAGGTGCATTTTCTATGACGATGGCTTCGTCTGCTCTGACACCAGCCTTGTCAAGCCCCATGAGATAAGGTTCCGGGAAAGGCTTTCCCATCTTCACGTCATTACCTGTCACCATCAGTTCCGGACAGAACATTCCAGGAAAGTGGGTCTCAAGTCTGTCAAGCAACGAGGCCTGGGCAGAGCCTGTGACGAGAACGATGAGCGAACCTTGGCGTTTTACCCTTTGCAGCACGTCAAGGGCTCCTGGCATGGGCAGGGCTTCGGGGCAGGTATTGAAGACCCTTGTCTTTGCTTCGTAGATGGAATGTTTCTCTTCCTCCGTGGCATCCCGTCCCCAGTAGCGTTGTGCCAGTATGTTGATGGTGCCGCTACCTGTTCGTCCCTCGTGCAAGTATGCCTCCTTGGTAGTCATCTTTAGTCCGAATTGTGTCATCGACTGGCTCCATGCATATGCATGGTTGGGCATGCTGTCGAAGAGGACTCCGTCCATGTCGAAGAGTACGGCCTTTGCCGTTTTGCGATTTGTCATATTTGGATGCAGATATGTTAGTATACT
>SFXD01000078.1 GCA_004559785.1 bacterium
CGCATTCCTCGCCGACCACCGCGAGTGCAAGATCGACATCAAGTCGTACGCCGACGTTGAGACAGGCAACCCACGCATCAACATGATGTACTCAAAGCTCCGCAGCGAGAAGGCCGTCAAGGCTCTACTGGACGCTGGCGTGAACGAGTCGCAGATTACCGCCAACTACTATGGTGATACCGTACAGCCCTTCGCCGAGAACGACAAGAACCGCGTGAGCATCATTACCGCAACGGGTATGAAGGACGTGAAGGACAAGAAGACCGTCAAGAAGTTCCGCACCAAGGAGGTTCGCTACCGCGTAAACTAACGCCATATTTTTTTAACACGCTACAATACATTCTTGTGTGGGGGGATAGCCAAGCGAGGCCATCCTCCCACTTCTGTCTTTCATTGCATCTGCTTCAAAATGCCCATGAAAAGGAGTTGGTCATATTCTCCCTTAATGGCAAAGCCAAAGGGCCTGTCAAGTCTCATGGTCACTGGCTCGGGAATTTCATCTAGCGGAGGACACCCCAATTCAAGTTCTGCCAGAGTCAAGGCTGCTGCCTCTGTACCTTCTTCTTCTACATGGATGACACATTGCTGCTGTATCTGACTGATATGAGCCGGCTCATCTGTGATGTCTGGGAAGGAATCCTCTTTGTCAAACATATCTCCGAGTCCCAGGTCGGTTAGGATTTCCTTGTACGACAGCGTATTGTCAAAGCTGAAGCGTGGCATATAAAGATCCACCTCACAAATATCCGTGTCTTGGCAGAGCCAGTCCGTTCTTCCCATAATGCTTTCAATGGCCACGCCCTCCTTGGGAAGTACAAGAACCATGTTGTAGCCATTATTTCGGTATGGCAGATATATAAGCTGATAGTCATCGGTCTCACCGTATGTCGCCTCTTCAATGTTTTGGTACATCATGTCAACGTCTGAATCCGTGCCGTCAGCATTATGGAACGATTTCGTTAAGCCAAAAGACCAAAGAGAGCTTGCTCGCTTTGGCTTGGCGAGAAATCGCACTTTTAAGAAGGTATCGAGGTCTGTATAGTCGGGGTCAAACGGATTCTCCCATTTTCATATGTCGGCTTCGTCTTCCTCTGCATTTCGACCGTCGTCAAGATTGATGGTCCTCGCTACATCAATACCAAAAGGTGCGACACCAACAATGATGCCGCACCTCGCATTATACAGTCACATGCCATGTCTCTGGGCAAATGTGCAGGGGAATGCTACTCCCCTGCCTGTGCCTCGTTCTCGGGACGTGGACGACGCTCGCGACGCTCACCACGGTCTCTGCGCTCGGGACGTGGACGACGCTCACGCTCTACATAGCCCTCGGGTTTGTCGAGCAAGACACGACGGGAGAGCTTGAACTTGCCTGTCTTGGGGTCAATCTCAAGGAGTTTCACGCGGAGCTTGTCACCCTCCTTGATGCCTGCCTCCTCTACGGTCTCTAAACGCTTCCAGTCAATCTCGCTGATGTGAAGCAGTCCGTCCTTGCCAGGCATGAACTCCACGAAGCAGCCGTAGGGCATGATGCTGCGTACGGTGCCCTCGTAAACCTCCCCTATCTCTGGAACTGCAACGATGGACTTTATCTTTGCCATGGCAGCGTCGATGGTCTCCTTGTTCGGACCGCTCACCTGCACCTTGCCTACCCCATCCTCTTCGTCGATGGTGATGGTGGCACCCGTCTCCTCCTGCATTCCCTGGATAATCTTTCCGCCCGGACCTATCACGGCCCCGATGAACTCCTTAGGTATTATCAGCTGCTCGATGCGGGGTACATGGGGCTTCAGCTCGGGACGTGGCTCGGACAGGGTCTTCATCATCTCGGCAAGGATGTGCTCGCGACCGGCCTTAGCCTGCATGAGTGCCTTCTCGAGAATCTCATAGCTGAGTCCGTCGCACTTGATGTCCATCTGCGTGGCTGTAAGTCCGTTGGGAGTACCTGTGGTCTTGAAGTCCATGTCCCCAAGGTGATCCTCGTCGCCCAGGATGTCGGAGAGTACGGCATACTTGTCCTCGCCGGGATTCTTGATAAGTCCCATAGCAATGCCGCTCACTGGTGCCGAAATGGGTACTCCGGCATCCATCAGGGCAAGGCATCCGGCACATGTGCTTGCCATCGAGCTCGAGCCATTGCTCTCCAAGATGTCGCTTACCACTCGTATCGTGTATGGATAGTCCGCTGGTATCTGCCCCTTGAGTCCACGCCATGCCAGGTGTCCGTGACCAATCTCCCTGCGACCTACTCCACGCTGAGCCTTGGCCTCGCCAGTCGAGAATGGTGGGAAGTTGTAGTGGAGGAGGAATCTCTGGTACTCGTGTATCAGGACGTCGTCCACGAGTTTCTCGTCGAGCTTCGTACCCAGGGTACATGTAGCCAGCGACTGTGTCTCGCCACGCGTGAAGATGGCACTACCGTGGGGACCTGGCAGTGGGCCTGCCTCGCACCAGATGGGACGTATGTCCGTGGTCTTACGACCGTCGAGACGGATACCCTCGTCGAGTATGCAACGGCGCATGGCCTCTTTCTCTACGTCGTGGTAGTAGCGGTCGATGAGGGTGTTCTTCTCCTCGAGTTCCTCGGCAGGCATGTCTGCATGCGCAGCGGCATATTCCTCCTTGTATGCCTCCCTGATGGCCTCGAATGCCTCGGCACGCTGCTGCTTCTCCAGTCCCTGCTTCGTTACGTCGTATGCCTTCTGGTAGCATACTGCCTTGACATCCTCGCGCAGCTGCTCGTCGTTCACCTCATGGCAATACTCGCGCTTCACGTCCTTGCCGAGTTCCTTGCTCAGTTCCTTCTGCAACCTGCACATTGGCATGATTGCCTCGTGTGCGGCCTTGAGGGCAGCCAGCAGGTCGGACTCCTGCACCTCCTTCATCTCGCCTTCCACCATCATGATGTTTTCCTCGGTGGCACCTACCATGAGGTCCATGTCGGCATCCTTCAGCTGTGCGAACGTGGGGTTAATGACAAACTCGCCCCCGATGCGTGCCACGCGAACCTCCGAGATGGGACCCTCGAAGGGTATGTCGCTGACAGCCAATGCCGCAGAGGCTGCAAAGCCTGCAAGCGCATCGGGCATGTCCTCGCCATCGGCAGAGAAGAGGATGACATTCACATAAACTTCAGCGTGGTAGTCGCTGGGGAAGAGCGGACGCAATGCGCGGTCCACAAGACGACATGTAAGAATCTCGTCGTCGTTGGCCTTACCCTCACGCTTCGTGAATCCGCCAGGAAACCTTCCGGCTGCAAAATACTTCTCTCTGTACTCTACCTGCAAGGGCATGAAATCTGTTCCGGGAACGGCATCTTTGGCAGCACAAACAGTGGCCAGAAGCATGGTGTTGTTCATTCGCAACATTACGGCTCCATCGGCTTGCTTGGCAAGTTTCCCGGTCTCGATGCTGATGGTCCTTCCATCAGGCAACTCGACTGTCTTTGTAATTACGTTCATCTTAATTGTAAAAAAATATATAATACTGCTAAATAGCGTGCAAAGTTAATCTTTTTAAATGACATTGTAAGGATTCCCGGCCGAAATTTGCCGAAACTGGTTCATTTTTATGATTTTTTATAGAAAAAGGGTGCTCATACGGGCAGAAAGCAGTACCTTTACACTCCACAAACTAACATTCATTAGCGCAAATGAAAAGGATTTTCAATATATTCGCCATGGTTCTTGCCATGCTTGCGGTTTCCTGCCAGCGGGATGCCCGTTTCCATGTTACGGGGCACATTACGGGTGCGGCCGACACGATGCTCTACCTGGAGCACCTGACCCTGGGAGAGGGTATCAAGGCCATCGACTCCGTAAGGCTGGGACGGGACGGCACGTTCCGCATGGGTGGCGACACAATGGGCAACCCCGAGTTCTACCGGCTGAGAATCGGAGGGCAGTGCATAAACCTGGCATTCGACAGCACGGAGACCGTATGCGTGGATGCAAGCCTCGACAGCATGTCGTTTGGCTACAGGGTGGAAGGCAGCGGCGTGTGCGACACCATCCGCCTTCTAAGCCTCAAGCTAGCCGACGTGGAGAGGAACATAAGGCGCATGGCCAACGACCGCAGCTATACTATACAGGAACGAAGCGACAGGATAGACGAGATGCTCGACGAATACAAGGAGGAGGTGAAGATGGAGGTGATACAGAACAGGTACTCGGCCACATACAGTTACTTCGCCTGCTTCCAGATGATTGGGGGGCAGATGGTGTTCAACCCCATGCAGAACCGCAGCGACCTCGTGTGGATGAGGGCCGTGGCCAACGCTTGGAGCGAGAAATATCCCGGTTGTCCACGTTCCCAGAACCTAAGCAACATCGTGGCACAGAGCCGGCAGGGGCACGTGAAGCCCCGGCAGATAGTGCTCGACATCGACGACGACCGCGTCTCTGAGATTGGCATCATAGACATGACCTTCCCCAACATCAAGGGCGAGGAGGTGACACTCAGCAGCCTCAGGGGGAAGGTGGTGCTGCTGGACTTTACGGCATTCAGCCTCAGGGGAAGCCAGGAACGCACCTTGCAGTTGCGCGACCTTTACAACAGCTACCACGACAGGGGATTTGAAATCTACCAGGTAAGCTTCGACGCAGACAAGCACTTCTGGACTCAGAGATGCGAAAACCTCCCTTGGGTGAGCGTACATTGCGACGAGGGCCTCGACTCCGACATGCTCGAACTGTACCAAGCAAGCACCCTCCCATCCTATTTCCTCATCGACCGCAACTGTGACCTCTACGCACGAATGGAAAATGTCGGCGACCTGCGGAAGGCAATAGAGAAATTGCTGTAGCCATTAGCCTTCTGCCCCACACCACTGCCATTGCCAGCAACACACGCGTGGCGACTAACCACAGGGCGGATATGCCGGTCAAGGCAAAGACTATAGTGTCCTCCAAGAGGGAATGGTTCATGACAAGATGGTAGTTGACATCGTTGGCTTCCTCGTACGTAACAATCTTCCTGTCTATCATCTCCCTCATGACGGCAGCGCCATAGCTGATGCCCAGCACGTTGCCCACAAGCCACATGTACGCGCAACTGCCCTTCAGGCCGAACAGAGCCATCAACGGGGACAGCCAACGGGATATGATGCCGAGCCACCCCCTCGACTCTATCACCCTCTGCACCACCATAAGCGTATATATGACTGCCACCATCACGACAGACACCCTGACCTGCGACACTACCCACGTGAGCAACACCTCCTGCAAGTCGCTCTCCGCAGGCGCACCCATATATATATAATGTACTGCCATGTCGGGCAGGACCGCATTCAGGCATATCGCAGCCACCATAGCCATCACCACCCTTAGCAACGCCATGCCTCCAGGCGAGGAGCCCGTCATCCGGTTTACCGCACATTCCATCGGCAGGGCATGGCATAGGGCTATCATCACGCCCAGTATGGTAGCCTGCCTCATAGTAAGGGGAATCGCCATCATGGCTGCTATGCCGGCATACGTACCAGCCGATGCCCCCGAGACGAAGATGACGGCTGCCTCGCCAGGCAGTCCCATCATGCGGAACATGGGAGAAAGACCTCCAGCCATCCACGCCAGCACGCCCCAATGCTGCAACAGTGCCACCCCAAGCGATATGGGTAGCATAAGGCTCAACAACCAACGGACATTGCCCATCGCAGGACGAAAGGCTCCAAACGCACACTCTCGCAACGTACCACTCCTTGCCATATATTTCATTTGCCTAAAACAATACCAAGGCGCAAAGTTACGCCTTTTTTGTCTTAAAATAACTAAATTTACCTTCCAACGCTTGCTTTATCGGGGATTTTTTGCTTAATTTGTGACTGCAATCGAACAAAACAGACCACATATTCAAACAAAAACATTTATTTTGACATGAAAGCAAGATTATTAGCCATCCAACTCCTGCTGATCGTTTCCTTGGGAATCAGCGCACAGAAACACGAATTCGGAAACTGGAAGAGATACTCCAAAGCCAACAGCGAACTTGGAGCTCCAGCCAAAGGAGAGAAACGAGTGGTGCTGATGGGAAACAGCATAACGGACGGATGGCCTGGCACAAGACCAGAATTCTTCAAGGAAAACAATCTCATAGGCAGAGGCATCGGTGGACAGACCAGCTACCAGTTCCTGCTGCGATTCCGCGAGGATGTCATCAACCTCCAGCCCAAAGTGGTAGTCATCAACTACGGGACGAACGACATAGCCGAGAACACGGGACCATACGACGAGGACCTCACCTTCGGCAACGTGTGCTCGATGGTGGAACTGGCACGATACCACAAGATAAAGGTCATACTCACCAGTTGCCTGCCGGCCGGGGGGTTCGGATGGAGACCATCCATAACGGATGCCATGCAGAAGGTAAGGAGCCTGAACGAGAGAGTCAAGGCATACGCACAGGAGAACAAGATACCATACGTAGACTACTTCAGCGCACTCGTCACCGAGGACGGCACGGAGATGAATCCCAAGTATGCCAAGGACAAGCCAGGCATACACCCCAACGCCGATGGATACAAGGTGATGGAGGGATTGCTCCTGCCCGTGATACAGAAAGTTCGCGGAAAGTAGCACCCACGTACAGCCTTCAAAAAGGCAGAGGGAGGACAGGCACCGCATTCTCCATTTTTTCCTAACTAACCAAACATCCCTGAATATGAGCAACGACTTTTGCCTGATATTGGCAGGCGGCAACGGCAGCCGCCTATGGCCCGTGAGCAGGACGACGAAGCCCAAGCAATTCATGGACTTGCTTGGAACGGGACGTACCATGCTACAGCAGACATACGACCGCGTAGCCACATTCATCGAGCCTCAAAACATATACATCTCCACCAACGTGCAGTACCTGCCCCTCGTCTACGAACAGCTGCCGCAGGTGGACGACATACACATCCTGGAGGAACCGCTCAGGCGAGGCACTCTTGCCGCCGTGGCATGGGGCACGGTAGTGATAGCCAAGGCACATCCCGGGGCAAACGTTTTCGTCACCCCTGCAGACCACCTGATTATGCAGGAAGACAAGTACCGCGATGACGTGCTGGGTGCACTAAGGTTCGCCTCATCACACGACGGAATCATAGTGACCGGAATACGGCCCACACGACCCGAGACCGGATACGGATACATACAGACAGGACGACGCATCGAGGAGGGGGTATACAAGGTGAAGTCCTTCACCGAGAAGCCCGACAGCCACTTTGCAAACCTCTTCCTGCAGGAAGGCAACTTCCTGTGGAACTCAGGGCTCTTCTGCTTCAACGTCGACATCATGCTCAGCAACCTGTACAGCCTCGTCCCCGAATACAGGCTCGAGATACCACGCATGATGGCGGAGGCAGAGACGGCCGACCCCAAGCTCGTGCCGCAGTTCTTCTACAGCGTACCCAAGCTCAACGTCGACGTTTCCATCATGGAGCGCAGCGACAACGTCTACGTACAGCAGGGACACTTCTCCTGGACAGACATCGGCACATGGGCCAGCCTCTACGACGACCGCCCATCGGACAAGGACGGCAACGTGCTGATGGCAACCAAGGCTTTCCTGTACGACTGCAACGACAATCTCGTACGACTTCCCGAGGGACGCACGGCCGTAATAAAGGGGCTTTCCGGCTATGTCATTGCCGAGGAGGGGGAAATCCTAATGATATGCCCTAAGGAGGACATCACTGCCATGCGCAAGATGCACACAGACACGAAATTCTCATAACCAAACCTAATACAAACAAAAAAAAACAATCATGAAAGGTATAGGAATCATAGGATGCGGCAAGATCGCACAGGTAAGGCACATTCCGGAATATGCCGCCAACCCAAACGCCAGGATAGTAGGCTTCTTCGACATGAACAGGCAAAGGGCTGCCGAACTGGCCAGACAATACGACGCAAGGAGCTACGACACGCTCGAACAACTCCTTGCCGACCCTGAGATAGATGCAGTAAGCGTATGCGTTGCCAACCACGCACACGCACAGGTCTCCATCGACGCTATGCGAGCGGGCAAGGACGTACTGTGCGAGAAACCTATGGCAACTACCATCGAGGAATGCGAGGAAATGGTAAGGGTGGCAGACGAGTGCGGCAGGAAACTAATGATAGGGCAAAACCAGAGGCTCGCCAAGGCACACGTCGTGGCACGCAGGCTGCTGGAACAGGGATGGATAGGACGTGTGCTGACATTCCGTACGTGCTTCGGGCACAGCGGACCAGAGACTTGGAGCGTGGACCCTGGCAAGAACCTGTGGTTCTTCCAGAAGGACAAGGCCGCAATGGGTGTCATGGCTGACCTCGGCATACACAAAACCGACCTCATACAGCATCTGCTCGGACAGAACGTGGTGTCGGTACGCTCGCTCATCACCACACTCGACAAGACCGACCATGAGGGCAACCCCATCAGCGTGGACGACAATGCCATCTGCATCTATACCATGGAAAATGGGGTGGCAGGCACTATGACGGCTTCATGGACATACTATGGACAGGAGGACAACTCTACCATACTGTACGGCACGAAGGGCATAATGCGCATCTACGATACGGGGCACTCCATAGAGATACACTCCTCCGACGGCGAACATACCATGATGGACGTGGAACAGATTCAGACCAACGACAACCAGACCAAGTCCGGCATAATCGACATGTTCATCGACTCGCTGGAATCAGGCCCTGAGACTCCTATCTCAGGGCGTGACGTACTGGCTGCCATGAGGGCCGTGTTTGCTGCCATCATGAGCAGCGAGCAGTCGCGTGCCATCGACATCCCCGAAAACCGACGCTGGCGACCCTCTCTGTAGAGAGTAAGGTTCTTGTCGGCAGAGTAGCCGTTTTCTCATATACAACACTCCTCGATTATGGTTTTGTTACCAAATCGCGGCTTTTACGTCGTCTCTTGTTTTCGGTAGGGCAGGAAGAGGACGAGGACGAGGAGGGCAATGGCAGTCAGGCTAACGACGGTGGTTCCGCTTATGTCCCTCATCGCCACGAGGGTGGCTTGTTGCATGACCTTGCCTTTCAGTCAACCTTCCAATCCGATATCGTACGACGCTCCGTGTCGAAGTTGATTCCAACCTTCACTATCGGCAAGCCGCAGAGGGTAAACTTGGAGGCATAGTCCTTTAGGTCTATCTGCCTCATGGCTGCCTCGGCACTCTTATTCAGTTTCAACTCGAACAAGTAGAGTGACTTCCTCGTCTGCATCACCATATCCACACGCCCCGTGGCGGTATGCACCTCAACGTCTATGGTGGTGAACTGCCCGAGCAGGGACAGGATGATGTAGAGCATCTGCTGGTAATGGCCCTCCGTATTGGCATCGTTGCAGTAAGGCACGGTAAGCAGGTATTCCTGCAGCTGCCTCAACGCCCCGTCTATGTCGTCGTCCTTGAGCGAGAGG
>SFXD01000079.1 GCA_004559785.1 bacterium
TGTTCTATAAATTCGACCGAGACACTTGCAGAATACTTTATGTCAGATTCATGGCTTTAATGAAGGAGCGATGCGGGCATCGTAACTGAATTAAAACCATGAAGATGGCGTGAAGGCCTTGCATAGTGACCGGAAATGAAATTTGTAGGACTGGTTGCGATTCTCGAATTTATAGAACATCCCTTAACTATTCCTCCCAGCCGAGGGCACTTGCGCCAAGCACGGCAGCGTTGGCGTTCATCAACCCAGACACGAGGAACTTGGCCTTGCCCTTGAATATCTTCAGGACGGCGTTGTCGTATGCCTCCTTGATGGGCTTCATGATAAGGTCGCCAGCCTTGCAGAGGCCACCGAAGAATATGAAAGCCTCTGGCGAAGAGAATGCAGCAAAGTCGGCGCAAGCCTCACCAAGCATCTTGCCCGTGAACTGGAATATCTCGTTTGCCACCTCATCGCCCTTGCCGGCAGCGATGCTCACGTCCAGAGACTCTATCTCGTCCAGAGGCTTTTCTCTCAGCAATGAGGGGCGGTCGGTGGTGGTGAGAATCTCACGTGCCGTACGGGCAACTCCAGTTGCCGAGCAGTATGCTTCGAGGCAGCCGGTCCTGCCGCATCCACATGGGCGTCCCTTTGGCGTACGATCCATGATGACGTGTCCCAGTTCACCGGCAAAGCCGTCATGCCCGTAAACGAGTTGTCCGTTGATGACGATGCCAGAGCCAACGCCTGTGCCAAGTGTGACTACGATGAAGTTCTTCATGCCTCTGGCAGCTCCGTATGCCATTTCTCCCATGGCGGCTGCATTGGCATCATTGGTCAGCTTGGCAGGAATGCCTGTCTTCTCCGTGAACATGCTTGCGAGGGGGACTATGCCGTCGTGTGCCCATGGAAGATTGGGTGCAAACTCGATGGTGCCATTGTAGTAGTTGCCGTTGGGTGCTCCGATGCCAATGCCCTGTACCTGGTCGGCACCGCCTATCTGGTTGAGTAGGGGACGCAGGCACTCTACGCCAGCTTCCACGAATTCCTCAGCTGTCTTGTATTGTTGTGTCTTGATTGAGTTCTCTGCAACGATTTCTCCGCGTGCGTTGACAACTCCGAATACGGTGTTGGTTCCTCCGAGGTCTACCCCGATTACATAAGGCTTCAATTTGTCCATGATGTTTTTGTGTTAATTGTTATGGTTTGTACGATTGCTATGCACAAAGGTATGCAATTATATTGCAATGTGCCAAATTTCCTTAATAAAAGTATGTCTAATTCGAAAAAAAATGCGAAATTTGCACCACAAATATGATATGGGTACAATCCGATAGCGTTATAGACCTCGTACTGAAGGGTATAGTCATTGGCATTGTGGCAAGTGCGCCTATGGGCCCTGTGGGTATCCTCACCGTGCAGCGCACTCTGAACAAGGGTCGATGGTATGGCTTTGTCACGGGTGTCGGTGCGTCTGTAAGCGACTTGATATATGCCTTGATGACAGGGTTGGGCATGAGGTTTATCCTGGACTTCATCGAGAATCCTACCACCATGCTGTACTTCAAGATGCTGGGTGGTGTCATGCTGCTCCTATTCGGTTTGTACACGTACAACTCCAAGCCTGCCAAGCCGCATCATTCGAGCGGAAGGAAAGGGACTCTTCTGCACAATGCTATTACGGGTTTCCTGATAACGCTGAGCAACCCGCTCATAATGCTGCTCTTCCTGGCGCTGTTCGCAAGGTTTGGCTTCGTAATGCCCGACCATGTGTGGGAGCAGGCCTTGGGGTATGCGTCCATATTTGCAGGGGCCATGCTGTGGTGGCTGTGCCTTTCGAGTGCGCTGATGAAGGTCAGTTCCAAAGTGCAGATGGAAACAATGACCCTGTTCAACCGCCTTGTCGGAGCACTTGTCATGGGGGCTTCGGTGCTGGGACTGGTGCTGGCCCTGCTGGAATGATTGTGTGATGATAGCAAGTAACGAATATGCAGATAGCAAGGAAACTCAGGACCCAGAGCATTACCGCATACATTATATATATGTACCAGGTGGAGGACGTGATAAGGGCGTATGGGCTGGACATCGAGAGGATAGAGGAGGAATACATGCCGAGATTCGACCTCGGAGAGAGTCAGAGAAAGGAAGAGAGGGAGTGGTATGAATCCCTTATCCGCATGATGAAGGAAGAGGGAAAGACACAGTGTGGACATGTACAGGTGGTGAGGAACACGATACAGTTGCTGTCCGAGCGGCATCAAGAGTTGCTGTCCGACCCCAAGCAGCCATACTACAGTGCGGCATACTACAAGGCTCTGCCATACATAGTAGAGCTGCGTGCCAAGAGCCATGCCATGGACAAGGGCGAGATAGAGAATTGCCTGGATGCCGTATATGGTGCCACACTGATAGGGATGCAAGGCAGGGAACTTTCGGAGGAGACACGCCTGGCATTGCAGCCGATAACCCATCTGCTGGAGATGCTCTCAGACCTATGGTCGGATAAATGAGATACTTGGCACTGGAGCAGGAGAGGATACCTGCCCGCAGGACAAGTGGTAGGATGACACTGAATAATGTAGAATACGCATAGAGAGGAATGAACAAAGAACTGGAAAGAAGAAGGACCTTTGCGATAATCTCGCACCCTGATGCGGGAAAGACGACGCTGACAGAGAAACTGTTGCTCTTCGGAGGACAGATACAAGTGGCTGGTGCCGTAAAAAGCAACAAGATAAAGAAGACTGCCACCAGCGACTGGATGGAGATAGAGAAGCAACGTGGAATTTCCGTCACGACAAGTGTGATGGAGTTCGAATATAATGGATACAAGGTAAACATACTCGACACGCCTGGACACCAGGATTTCGCAGAAGACACGTTTCGTACCCTGACCGCGGTGGACAGCGCAATCATCGTGGTGGACAGCGCAAAGGGAGTGGAAGCCCAGACGCGTAAACTGATGGAGGTATGCCGGATGAGGAAGACACCAGTCATCATCTTCGTCAACAAGATGGACCGCGAGGGTAGGGATCCCTTTGACTTGCTTGACGAGTTGGAGGAGGAATTGCAGATAAAGGTAAGACCGCTGTCATGGCCCATCAACCAGGGTATGAGGTTCAAGGGAGTGTACAATATCTACGAGCAAAGCCTCAACTTGTTTACCCCCGACAAGCAGAAGGTAACGGAGAAGGTAGAGGTAGACATTGATACCGAGGAACTGGACAACGCCGTAGGAGAGGACGATGCTGCCAAGTTGCGGGAGGATCTGGAGATGATAGACGGTGTATACCCTTCCGTGGACGAGGTGCTGGGGAAGTCCGGTAATGGCGGAGGGTATCTTGAGGCAGAGGTGGCACCCGTTTTTTTCGGCTCTGCCCTCAACAATTTCGGAGTGCAGGAGTTGCTCGACTGTTTCGTTCGCATAGCGCCGTCACCCAAGTGCACCATGGCAGAGGAGAGACAGGTCACTCCCGAAGAACCCAAGTTCACTGGCTTCATCTTTAAGATAACCGCCAACATTGACCCAAACCATCGCAGTTGCATCGCCTTCTGCAAGGTGTGCTCTGGCAGGTTCGTCCGGAACGCCCCTTATTTGCACGTACGCCATGGCAAGACGGTGCGCTTCAGCAGTCCTACCCAATTCATGGCTCAGCGCAAGGAGACTATTGACGAGGCATGGCCTGGCGACATAGTGGGATTGCCAGACAACGGAATATTCAAGATTGGCGACACGCTCACGGAAGGAGAGCAACTTCATTTCAGGGGGCTTCCCTCGTTTTCGCCCGAAATGTTCAAGTACATAGAGAATGCCGACCCCATGAAGACAAAGCAACTGGAGAAGGGCATTGCCCAGCTCATGGACGAGGGCGTGGCGCAGTTGTTCGTCAACCAGTTCAATGGCCGTAAGATAATAGGAACCGTCGGACAGTTGCAGTTTGAGGTAATACAGTACAGATTGGAGAATGAATACGGTGCCAAGTGCAGGTGGGAGCCTGTCAGCCTCTACAAGGCGTGCTGGATAGAGTGCCAGCCCGGGTATGAGCAGGAACTGGAGCAGTTCAAGAAGCGCAAGTACCAGTATATGGCAAAGGACAGAGAGGGAAGGGATGTCTTCCTGGCAGACAGCGGCTATGTACTGACGATGGCTCAGCAGGACTTCGAACATATAGGTTTTCACTTCACGAGCGAGTTTTGACCATGACACAGAAGGATATAGCCGAGGATATCAGGCAGGCGGTGCAGGTGCTAAGGCAGGGAGGCCTCATACTCTACCCAACCGACACGATTTGGGGCATAGGGTGTGACGCTACCAACGAGGATGCCGTCCGCAGGGTGTTCCGCCTCAAGAACAGGGATGACAGCAAGGCTCTGATATGCCTCGTGGATTCTGCCAACAGGATGCAGATGTATTCAAGGGGGATACCCGATGTGGCATGGGATCTTGTGGAGTATTCGGAGAAGCCTCTTACGCTGATACTCGACGGTGCCGTGAACCTTGCCCCGAGCCTGGTAGCCGCAGACGGCAGCGTGGGCATACGTGTGACGTCAGAGAATATCAGCAAGGAGCTATGCTTCCGTTTCCAGAAGGCCATAGTAAGCACCAGCGCAAACATCAGTGGCCGTCCTTCGCCGGCACGTTTCATGGATATAGAGCCAGAGGTCATCAATGGAGTTGACTACGTGATGCGTTCACGCCAGAACGATACCAAGCCCTCGTCGCCGAGCCGCATAGTCAGGCTTAGGGCAGATGGGGAGATCAGCTTCATAAGGTAGGGAGGAAATAGGTGATGAGCAGGGAAAGGACATTTTCGGAGTTGCGTGGCAGGAATGCTCTTGCCTTCGTGTTGCGTTGGAGGAGAAGGCATATTCCCGACAGCCAGTTTATGCTACTTGTCAGTTTTCTCGTAGGTGTGTTCACGGCATGTGCCGGTCTCTTGCTGAAGTGGCTCATCACCCAGATCGAACACGTCCTTACGCAGGAGTTTGACGCGACTTCCGACAACTGGCTGTACCTCGTATATCCCGTAGTGGGTATTTTCCTTACCATGATGTTCATACGCTATGTTGTCCGCGACGACATCGGGCATGGCGTTACAAAGATATTGTTTGCGATAGCTCGCAAGCAGAGTAGGATACGTGCCCACAACACATGGACGTCCATAGTGGCAAGTGCCATTACCATCGGCTTCGGAGGAAGTGTCGGCGCAGAGGCTCCCATCGTGCTCACGGGTAGTGCCATTGGCAGTACCTTGGGCAGCGTGTTCCGCCTTGGCGGAAAGCAGATGATGTTGCTCGTGGGTTGTGGCGCTGCCGGAGCAGTGGCGGGAATATTCAAGGCTCCCATCGCAGGACTGGTATTCGTGCTGGAAGTGCTCATGATAGACCTTACCATGACCAGCCTCCTGCCACTCCTCGTCAGTTGCGTGACGGCGGCAGGACTTACGTTTGCCGTGTCGGGCATCACGCCCATCTTCGAGTTCCATCTGCAATCCACGTTCGACATTCAGCGTCTGCCTGCATATCTTGGGCTTGGAATAGTCTGTGGCCTTGTCGCCCTGTACTTCACTCGTACCATGAACATGCTCGAAGGCGTTTTCCGTCGCATTGATGGCATGTATGGCAGGTTTGCTCTCGGGGGCGTAATGCTCAGCCTGCTCATATATCTTTTCCCTCCCCTGTATGGTGAGGGTTACGATTTGATAACCCTCTTGCTCAGGGGAGGCGGTGAGGCTGACTGGAACATTGCCATGGACAGGTCTCTCTTCTACGGCAGCGGACACCTTCTGATATACCTCTCGCTGATAGTACTTTTCAAGGTCTTTGCCTCTACGGCCACAAATGGCGGAGGCGGATGTGGCGGAATATTCGCACCCAGCCTTTTCCTTGGCTGTGTCACGGGATTTGTCTTCTGTAGGTTGTGGAACGAATATGGCATGCTCGACATGGAGATACCCGAGCGCAACTTTGCCATGCTTGGCATGTGCGGACTTATGAGCGGGGTAATGCACGCTCCACTAACCGGAATCTTCCTCATAGCCGAGTTGACGGGAGGCTACCAACTCTTCATGCCGCTCATGATAGTGGCTGTGGGTTCTTACCTCACCATCAAGGCATTTGAGCCACATAGCATCTATGCCATGCGACTTGCCCAGAGGGGTGAACTTCTCACGCATCACAAGGACAAGGCAATACTTACATTGATGAGCGTGGACAGCGTGATACAGCACTACGAGCGTGTGTTGTATCCAGACATGACGCTTGCCGACGTGGCAGCGCAGGTTAGCAGCAGCCGCAACCATGTCTTCCCTGTCGTAGACAGACAGATGCGTTTCATCGGAGCTGTCTATTTCGATGACATACGTCACCTTATCTTCCGTACGGAACTATACCGGCAGTTTACTGTTGCGCAGCTCATGAAGAAACCTCCGGTGACTCTGACGGTGAACGACTCCATGGACGTGGTGGTGAAGGCTTTCGACACCACTCGTGCCTGGACGCTTCCCGTCGTGGGAGTGGACGGAACGTTTGTTGGGTTCATACGCAAGAGTGCCGTGCTAACGGTTTATCGTCAGGTACTCGCAGATTTCTCTACAGACTGACAGGCTCCCTGCCGTGTTCCTCCAGGGTCTTGGTTCGTAGCAGCAGGCTTATTTCCAGGATGTAAAGCACCATTATCTGCCAAGGTTCTGCAAGTATGCCGTCCCAATAGCCGTCGGAAGGAATCAGCATGAAGTCCATCACGCGCATCTCTGCGTCTACCGCTGTGTCCAAGGCACTTGCCACAGCTGAGGTAGGAAACAATGCAAGCGCGACTCCCATATAGACAACGACAGTAGTCAGAGGTATGAGTACGATGCTCGCAGGAACTGCTACCAACGAGAGGCTATGGAAGTAGTATATGCATAGCGGCATGGTACCCAGTTGGGCTGCGATGGAGACGGCAAGGATGTCGGCGATACGGCTTCTGCCTTGGTATATCAATTTCCTTATCGCCGAATAGAAGCAAACTATGAACGACGTGGCAGCGTATGATAACTGGAAACTGATGTTGAGTAGCATTTCGGGCGAAACAAGCAATATTAGCAAGGCACTGATGCACAGTATGTGATAAGGTGGCGGCTTTGCTCCCAGCATCATGTATGTGACGAAGAATGACAACATGATGCCAGCCCTAAGCAGGGATGTGGGCATGCCCGCAAACCAGACGTAGCACCAGATACAGGCAAGTATGAGAGGCAGCAGAGCCCATCGCCAATAGCTGCCCATCATCCAGCGTACTAACAAAAGGTGCAGCATCCCGTATAGAACTCCAAGATGAAGCCCGCTCAACGCAAGCAGGTGCATGGCACCCACCCTCTTGAAGGATTCCCGCGTGTCTGCGTCCAGAAGGCTCTTGTTTCCACAAAGCAAGGCTGCACTGATGGCTATGGCCCTGGGGCTCGAGGTGCCGGACGACAATCTCCCGACAAAGGAATCCTTCTGCGTCCTTGCCTCCTCCTGCATGGCAGCTATCCAACTAGCGTCCCTTTCATGGCTGTCTGTGTGAAGGCCGACTCGCGCAGCACCAAGGAAGAACCATGTCCCAAGCAGTACTATGTCGGAGAAATTGCGAAATGTGCGAAATGTGGCAGAGCCTATCACGAGAAGGGCTGCCGACAAAGCCAGGTATGCAGGTACGGCTGGCACTGCAAGGCCTGCCACAATGCCCGTGACGTATAGTATGGTCATCCATACTACAGGCCTCCTTATTTCCATAGGCCACTCAGCTCAGCACATCTTGCTGCAGGGTCGGGGGAACCAAAGATGTAGCTGCCAGCCACGAGGACGTCCGCCCCGGCATCCTTCATTATGCGGCCGGTGTCTCCGTTGATGCCTCCATCCACCTCAATCAAGGCATTGCTTCCAGAGGAATCAATCATCTTGCGCAGGCGTCTTACCTTGTCGGCACTGTGTGGTATGAACCGTTGCCCGCCGAAGCCGGGATTCACGCTCATGACGAGGACAAGGTCTACGTCGTAAACGATGTCCTCGAGTACCGAAACAGGCGTGGCAGGGCAGATGGTGACGCCTGCCTTCATTCCAGCCTCGTGTATCTGCCCTATCACCCTATGCAGGTGTGGGCAAGCCTCGTAGTGTACGTTCATGATGTGTGCGCCGAGGTCTCTGACCTCTTCGATGAACTTCTCTGGCTGCACTATCATCAGGTGTACGTCCAAGGGTTTTTGGCAAATCTTGGCAACATGTTTCAAGACGGGGAACCCGAAAGATATGTTTGGTACGAATACCCCGTCCATGACATCTATGTGCAACCAGTCGGCCGTACTGCCGTTGAACCATTGCATTTCAGACTTCAGGTCGGAGAAGTCTGCGGAAAGGAGTGATGGAGATATCATGAGCGGCTGGTAGATGTGGCGGTGGTCTTTGGCCTAAAGGCCCTGGCAAACATGCGTATTTGTGCCAGCACGTTCTCGCTTGCTGAGAAATAGGGTAGGTGTAATGATTGTTCCATAGGCAATGTAATCTGTTTGCGTTTATCTATAGAACGTATTGAAAGGGGCATTTATTGCTTGGAAGCATTAAAAATATACACGCCCCGTTCGTTGTGGGGCGTGTGTTGCGGTCAACCTACCAGGGCGAGATTCTTTTCATTTATCAATTTGCGCAGGTTGATAAGGGCGTACCTCATTCTGCCCAGCGATGTGTTGATGCTGACTCCTGTCGCTTTTGCTATTTCCTTGAAAGTCATGTCCTCGTAGAATTTCATAATCACCACTTCCCTCTGCACGTCGGGAAGGTAGCCAAGCAGTTCCCTTAAGATGCCAACTTGCTGGTCGTGTATGAATTTGTGCTCATGACATTCTTCGCTTAGTTTGATGCTGTTGAGAATGCTTTGCGAGAAATGGTCCTTGGGCGTGACCTTGGATGTTTCCCACTCGCGTGAGTGGTCGATGACGACATTCCTTGCTATGCGTGTAATCCATGCTCCGAACTTGCCGGTCGTCTGGTACTTACCTGTCCTGATGGCTACTATGGCATGTGCGAATGTCTCTTGCAGGAAGTCCTCAGCCTTGCTCTCGTTCTTGACGAGAAACATCAGGTATGTGAACACCTTGCCTTGATACCTTGACAATAATTCATCGAAAGCTTCGTCGTTGCCTTGCTCATACATACTGACCAATTCGAAATCAGTCAATGCGCTGTTTTTCTTCATTACTTTCCTTCTTTTGTTTAGAGTAAAGTATCTTCTATAGGCAAAAACGTTTTGTTTTGAGTGAATGAATAGTTTATTTTGATACAAAGGAAAGGTTTTTTTCCCAAACCACCAAATAT
>SFXD01000011.1 GCA_004559785.1 bacterium
TTCGTGTTTACCCTCTCGATTCTCATGAAAACGACTTCTGTACAGGCACAAACCACAGCCGAGGAGTACCGAAGCCTGTGGAATACTGCCAAGGAAGCATACGACAACGCCATTGGTTACAGGTCAGAGGAAATCCCTCTGGTTAAAAGCCAACTGAGCAGCAACGCATCGGACGTACTGGAGGGACAGGACCTGGGCTATATTCTCGACGGTAACCCCTATACCTTTTGGCACAGCGACTGGCACAACCAGGTTTCGGAAACTCACTACCTGCAGGTGTCACTCGAGGAACCTATAGGCAACGACATCGCAATCTACATGAAAAGGCGTTTCATAGAACAGCACCACCTCACACGGCTGGGATGCCATTGCAGCAACGACGGAACAAACTGGACGGAAATAGGTGAGTTCCACCTCGACAACGCCTACTACGGGGCAGAGGTTATGTCAAATCCGCTTTCTTTGGGCGATAATACGTACAGATACATCAGATTATATTTTCTGGAAAATTCCGACGGACTTAAATTCGGACATATCGCCGAGTTCCGCCTGCTGCAAGTTGAAATACTGGGAGAGGGCATCGACAGACTGCTTGTCCCTTTGGTCAACAACCTGTATGCCGAACTAATGAAGGGCAAGGACATTGCCGACAAGGACATTACGGAGGATCTCCTGTACGCCCTGCAGACGGCATACGACAACCTGCAGAAGGAAAAGGAGAGGGTCAGCGCCGGACTGCTGCCTTCGTTCATGGTGCAGAAAAGCGACCTTCCTACCCTGTTCCTCAACACGACGGACGGACTGCCGGTAGCCGGCAAGGCAGAATGGAAATATGCCGACATGTGGAGGCTGGAAGGAGACTCCGTTGCAGCATACGACTCTCTGAAAATCAAGGGAAGGGGCAACAGCACTTGGGGACTCGCAAAAAAGCCATATAGAATCAAGTTCGGAAAGAAGGAGAAATTCCTGGGCAAGGGATTTGCAAAAGCCAAGAACTGGACTCTGATTGCTAACTATGCTGACAAGACTCTGCTGCGTAACGCCGTGGCCGCCTTCATAGGCAAGGAACTCGGTCAGCCTTTCGTACCTGCTGCGGAATTTGTCGACCTTGTACTCAATGGTGAATACCTCGGGAACTATCAGGTAAGCGACCAGATAGAGGTGCACAAGAAGAGAGTGGAGATAACGGAACAGGAGGAGATTCCCACCGACTCATCGGACATTACAGGAGGATACCTAATAGAATTCGACGGCTCAGCACAATCCGAGCCCGTATATTTCTATACAAACCATGGGCAGCCCGTCACAATAAAGTCACCGGACGACGATGTCATTGTGGATGCACAGAAGAATTATATCAGGTGCTTCGTCAACGAGTTCGAGGAAAGGCTCTTCTCAGACAATTACCGCGATTCCACCCAGGGTTACCGCTCGATGGTGGACAGTACGACTCTTGCCAGTTGGTTCGTGGCTAATGAATATACGGGCAACGCCGACGGCTACTGGAGCACATACGCTTATAAGGAGGCAGGCGACGACAGGCTTTATTGGGGACCTATGTGGGATTACGACATAGCCTTCAACAACTGCGACCGGATAGGCGAAGTAACCGACAGGCTCATGATAGATGCAGGTTTTACGTCAGGCAAGATGACGGAGTATGTGCGAAGGATGTGGGACGACCCCTGGTTCAGAAACCTGACCGGCAGACTTTGGCACAAGGCAGTACTTCAGGAGGGACTTGTGGAAAAGACAATCGCCTACATAGACAGTATGGCACAGGTGATAGACCAAAGCCAAAGGCTGAATTTCGGGAAATGGTCGCTCAGCGAACACGTCTACAACGAGATTGTGCTGTACAGTACCTATCAGGAGGGTGTAGACTACCTGAAGAAATTCGTACGGGAACACGCCGAATTCCTGTCTGCTACATTCCCTAACCCCGAAGGACTGCCATCACCACCTCCTGCCCCGAACAATCCCTTAGGCGTGGAAAAAGAAGCCCTATATTATGTATATAATGTACAGACAGGGAACGTCACGGACATGAGGCAAGATTCCGAAACAGCCACGATATGCACTTGGGCAGGCACGCCCTCGAGAGCAGAGACACAGCTCTGGCAATTCGTACCCATAAGCGGCGACCACTACATCATAGTCTTGCAAACGGATGTCGCCGTCCACAATGGTACGTCTTATAACACAGGCTCTACCATCGCCCTATGCGAACGCAACGATTCGGACAAGAGACAATGGTGGGAATTCGTCCCTACCGCAGACTACTATGCCATAGCCAATGCACAGACAGGACTTGCATGGAACAACTCCGGAGGAAATGCCGACAATGGGAATCCCATTATCACTTGGACCAACGATGCCAACAACTCCGTAAAACCTACACGCCAATGGTACATTCAGAAGGCAAGCGAGGACATTACGGATGATATTGCTTCGGCTTCGGGAGATGAAGAGTACCGTGTAGGATTCGACCCTGTTACAGGACACATCGTTCTACACACAAAGGCAGACGCTTCCAAGGTAAGCAGCATGATAGCCGTATATGACGCCAACGGGCGTATAGTAGGTCGTGGCGATGCCGAAACACCAGTAAGCGTGGCACAACTGCCCGACGGCATCTACATCATCTCATGGAACGTGGGCGGAACAAGGAGAAGCATAAAATTCAACAAACCCATTATTAACTAATTTTCAAGCATTATGAGTAACAGAAAAACTTTATTTTCGTTTATGATTATGCTATTGTCAGGCATTTTGCCGACTATGGCACAGTTTGATGCAGCCGCAAACGGATTCGACCCCGACACAAGGCTTATCCTAAGAGAAACGCAGCTCAGCAGTCCTGCCAGCGACTCCTCAGAGGGTCAGCACATCGAGTATCTGATCGACGACAATGTCACAACGTTCTGGCACAGCGATTGGCATGGTACGTATAGCGGCGACCACTATGTACAGATCGACCTGGAGAACGAGACTTCGGGTTACTACCAGATAGTCTTCGGCCGCCGCCACAACAGCAACACCTGCCAGCCTACGAGATTGCTGGTGGAGGAGAGCCTCGACGGCGACATCTGGTCAACGTCGAAGACGGTAGAGATTCCCTACTACGGCGATGCTGACCAGGGGACGTACGTCATCTCGGACATGTTCAGGCTGAAGGGATGCAACCACATCCGCGTTACCTGCACGCAAACCAACACCAACACCAAGACTTGGCACTGTGCGGAATTGCAGATCTACCCTGCCGACAAGGCCCTTGCCCTGGCAAGTGCCATTACCGAACTGCTCAACCAGTATGACAAGTACCTGCCGGGCTTCCCCGAAGAGCTGAACATAGGCACGGGCTTCGGCCAATATTCCGACGAGGAGGCTTGGGCGGATTTCCAGGCCGACCTTGACCTGGCATACCAGTACGCAGAGAGAATGGACGCCGGAGAGGAAATTGCCGAGGAACTAATCTACGCAATCATCGAGAAGACTGACGCCGACTTCGAGAGGATAATGGCAAGCCTCGTCACGTTCAGGATGGACGACGGCTACTACCGCATAGTGGGCAACCTGCGCTACTACAACGAGGTTGACAACGGCGAGATGGACCTCGACGGCAACCCTATCCTGGAAAAGGAATATTACGACATAGCCATGTACGGCAGCCTCGACGGCTGGCTGTGGTGGGATGCCAAGGACGACAACGACGCGCGCTACCTATGGAAACTGAGCATGGAAGGCAAGGACGTACGAATGATAAACGCAGGAACGGACATGCAGTGCGATATGGCTGAGGGAGAATGGATTATCCGCATGTCCGAAGAAAACAACCGACTCATGGGCTTCGACTATGCAGGCACGGAGAACGGTCACGACGTCATTGCGATACGCTTCGCCAACTACCCGACCGACCTGAACGGTGGCACATACATACATCAGATGGGGCACCAGAGGGGTGAAGGCAAGGGACCGCAGAAACTGGGTACATGGAAGTCTACATGGAACATGGGTGACGAGTACACAAGTGACAAGGGTACGTCCGAGTGGTATCTCGAGAGGGTTTCAGACGAGGAGGCCCAGACCCTGATGGATGCATTCGAGCTGGTGAAGAACCACGACAAACTCGTCCTCAACTATCAGGACTACATCGCAAAGGCAAAGGATGCACTCAACGTAGCTTACGACGAACTTAACGTCTGGACTCCCGACAAGGAAGCTCCCGTAATACAGTCCACCTCACAGTTCCACTCTCTGTGGACAGAACCTAACGAGGGTTCGCTCGACAACCTGCTCGACGGCGACAACACCACCTTCTGGCACAGCCGCTGGAGCGGAGGAAACGCCACGGGTCCTCATCAGGCAAGTCTCGACGTTACCCTCGACGAGCCGCTGCAAGGCACATACCAGTTGTATGTACTGCGCCGCAAGACAGATGACGACCACATTACAAAGACAAGCCTATACGGTACGAACGACGATGCAGCCCTGGAGGATACCCAGGACACCAACTGGGAACTTATCGACGACAATGTTTCCCTGCCGTGGTACAACGGACAGTATGACGTTATCTCCAAGGTAATCACCTTTACGAAACCGTACAAGCACCTTCGCTTCTACGAGGAGTCCGCTCAGGGTAAGAACAACGGCTACCGCAACTTCGGGCACTATGCGACATTCCAGCTCTACCCCACTTCCAAGACCAAGACCTCTCAGTTCGAAGCCATGGGCGAGACAGGAACGACCCTTGAGGCCATAGTCAACGCATACGAGACTCTCGACCTGAAAACCCTTACCGTAGACGACTACAATGCTCTCGTCAACGCATACGAGGCATTCAAGGCCGTCCTGGTAGACCCGACGGAGTTGCGCAACACCATCGCAAGCAACAAGAAGTACCCCGACTACGTCATCGTAGGCGAGAACCCGGGCTACTGGACTTCGGACGAGACAGCCGCTACGCTCGACAAGCTCCTTACTGCCGCCACGGAGTATGACGACAGCGGAAAGTACACACAGGACGAGACAGACAGCTTTGTGAGGAACATCAAGGCTGCCAAGGATGCAATCTTCTCCACGGCCATCGGAGTGGACACGACCAAGTGGTACCACTTCTGCTTCGACAGCGAAGAGAACTTCGACCTCAACAATTGGAGCAAGAACACCATAGCGAACGGTACACTCTACAACCAGCGCATCGCCCCGGGTACGCGTACAGATGGCATAGGTACCGTACTCAACAGCGAGGACATAAAGCCAGGTGCTGAACTCTACTACTTCAGCGAGGAAGAGATGACCAACGAGGAGGCTTCGCAGTTCCGCTTCGTTGCCCTCACAGACTCTACCTACGCCATCCAGAACCGTGCCAGCGGCATGTACATCTACCGCAAGCCTTTCACCCAAAACGGCGGTATTTCACTGCAGTGGACACCAGCCGCCTTCACGGTGAAGCCCATCGGTTACGGACAGAACATATTATACATGACTCTCATCGACGGTCAGACTATTAGCTATCCTCACCTCAACGCATGGGAGAGCAAGTGCAGCTACGTGGGCACATGGGATGACAGCCATCCTGGTTGCAACTCCCACTTCCTCATAGAACCCGTAGAGGATGTTGACTTCGAAGCCTACGTGCCAACCATGACTCTCAATCGTCTGACGGGAGGCATCACGCCTATCTGCTACCCCATGAACCTTACAGTTGACCACTCCGACGTGTACACTCCGCTGGGAAGCTTTGAGCAGGAAGGAACAGCCTACCTTGCCCTCAAGAACAAGGAAGGAGAGGCAATTGAGGCAGGAGAACCGTTCTTCATCATTCCACAGGGAACATACGACGGCGAGGCTTGCGAGGATGTCGCGCTCTACACAGGTTCCAGCATGACCAGCCAGCCCAAGAACGTAGGTGGCTTGGTAGGAACTTTCCTCGACACATGGATTGGAACGGGTTACGTGTACTTCGAAGGCAACGAGACAAAGTCCGTTGAAGGTCTCGACACGGGTCGCAACTACAGCGTACCGGCAAACTCTGCCTACCTGAAGTATGGCGACGTGATGCTGGAGGACGGAACCGAGTACGACCTGGCAATAGAAATCAACGGCAAGTACGACGACTGGACAGGTATCCAGAATGCCCTGAGGACCGTCTCTGCCGAGGGTGCCGTATACACCATCTCCGGCAAGCTCGTCAGCAGCAAGGCTACGCTGAAGGACGTCAGGTTCATGGGCAAGGGCATCTACATCATGAATGGAACCAAGGTGATTGTGAAGTGACATAACACCTATACAATCTAAAGTATGGGTGCAGGCTAATGCCTCCCCATACTTTGTTTTTTTAATCATACAATTCAACTTCACCTGACAACAAACTTACAATGCAGAACACCAGCAGACTTATTCTCATAGCCGGAGCATTCCTCTTGCAGCCTACCGCAATGTGGGCTGAGGACTTCTCCAACACGTCGCCCAACGGAAGGATAAAGGCTACCGTCCATCTCGTCGACGGGAAACTCACCTATACCGTCACCAAGGACGGACGCACGCTTGTCGACGAATCGCCCCTCGGACTGAAAACCACCCTCAAGGACCTCACCGAGGGACTCTCACTCGTATCCTCGGCAACAGCGGAGATTGACGACCCATACTGGCTTCCCGTCGGGAAACAGACCTCGTACAGGGATCGTTGCAACATACTCTCTGTAATAACCTCCAAGGGGACATGGAGGCAGACCGTACAGTTCCGCCTCTACGACGACGGCTTCGCATTCCGGTACGTCATACCCAAGTACGGCGGCAACACTATGGCTACCCTTACGGAGGAGACGAGCCGCATAAGATTGAGCAACTTCACCAACTGCCTTGCCTGCAGGTTCATAGGCAACATCCAGTCGCCCAACTACCCATACGAAGGCAGATATACATATTTCACCAACTGGACCAACCTTATCGGTTCGAATGACGACCGTTTCAACGCTCCTGCACTCGTCTATGACGGTACGGACTACATACTGCTCTCCGAAGCCGACAACAGGGGCATTTTCTGCACATCGCTCATCAAGGCCGAGACCACTAAGGGAGAATTCTCCTATTCATGGACAGGAGCCACCAAGGACTATGCCCAGGACAAGGAGCACAAGATAACATGCCAACTGCCCGCATACACACCATGGAGAATGGCCGTCGTGGGAAGTCTGGCAGATGTGTTCGGCACGACAATGACCGAGAACCTCTGCCCTGCCACCGCCATAGACGATATGGACTGGATAAAGCCCGGTGTGAGCGCATGGTACTGGGGCGGTTCGGACGGCAACAAGAGCTGGATACAAAAAGAATACGGAGGCTTGCTCGCAGGCGAGACGGCACATGCCGACCTTGCAGCGGAAATGGGATGGCCATACACCCTGATAGACGGAGGATGGAGCAAGGACTGGGTGCCCGCTCTTGTGGAACATGCGGCAGAGAACGGCGTGAAATCCCTTCTGTGGCAGACCGCAAGGCTCTCCGACAACCAGCAGTTCTCCAACGCCAACATGGAGGCTACCCTGAAACAATGGGCTGCATGGGGAATCAAGGGCATAAAGATAGATTTCTGGGAAGACGACTCAAAGGAGGCTATGGAAAGGATGGAGAACCTCTACAAACTGTGCGCAAAGTACAAGATGCTTGTCAACTACCACGGATGTACACGCCCCTCGGGACTGAGGCGCACATATCCTCACATCATGACGCAGGAAGGAATCTACGGAGGCGAAAACCAGTTCTGGGCTGCCAAGAACATCACGGCACAGCACCACCTGAACCTTATCTTCACGCGCAACGTGGTAGGAGCAGCCGACTACACGCCGGGAGACTTTGCCACATGGTACGGCAGTATAATAACACAACAGTCCATGGGACACCATCTGGCTCTGCTCACGGCCTTCGAGAGCGGCATTGTCCACATAGCCGAATGCCCGCAGAACATAAGGTATTTCCTCGGGAAGGACATCATGAAACGGTTGCCTACCGTATGGGACGAGAGCCGTCTGCTGGAGGGAGACATCCTGAAGTATGCCACCATCGCCAGGCGCAACGGTGAAGACTGGTGGGTGGCAGGCATCAACACGGCGGAAAGAACCTGCAAACTCGACCTCGACTTCCTTGAAGAGGGCAAGACGTACACGGCGTACATATACAGGGACGGCTCATGCCGAAGCGAACTGAAGTTCAACAAGATGGAAGTTACAAAGGGCACCCCAGTCTCATTCAAGGAACTTTCCGAAGGAGGATTCCTGATGCAGATATCACCCAACCCCAACCTTGACGTTCCGGCAGAACGCACCACCTACGAGGCAGAGTCCACTCTGAACACTCTCAGCACGGGCGTAACCAGAGCAAACTACAATTCTCTCCACGCATCGGCAGGAGCCTTCGTGAAGAACATTGGTCTGGGACGCAAACTGCAATTCAACCGTGTCAAAGCGGATAATGACGGGGAATACCTGCTTACCATATACTATATAACAAAGGACAAGAGGTATGCCAAACTGCTGGTGAACGACGAACAGGTGGGCGATACGATAACCTACGAACCCAACAATGACATTACAAACACCTTCGACCCCGAAGGCATGGGATGGAAGATGATACCTGTCCGACTGAGAGCCGGCTACAACACCATCACCATCCAGAGCTATAGTGATCTGTGGGCTCCGAACTTCGACCGCATCACCATCCATCCCTTGTCTGGCGAGGCAACCGGAATCAAGGCAGCTGAGGCTTCAGCCTCGGCAGGCAAGGACGGAATATACGACCTCTCTGGCAAAAGGCTTGCCTCAGTTCCGTATGACGGCATTTACATCAAGGATGGAAAAAAGTATGCCGTAAAATAAGCCCTGATTCAAAGAAGATATACTTCACCGGCAAGGTAAGTATATCTTCTCCGGCAGGGTAAGTATATCTTCTCCGGCAGGGTATAGTATATCTTCTCCGGCAGGATGAGTATATCTTCTCCGGAAAAGGACAGGACGGAAAATTCATGAAAAGAAACAAATACCCATGGTTGGCAGACGTAACGAGAAAAAAAATCCTGCGACCTTTGCAATATGGAGGGAAATTGCTATATTTGCAGCATACAACTTAAACTTACAACCAAAACAAACAAAATCTTATTAATTACATCATGTACAAATTCAAGTCATTTATTCCTATCGTATTGGCAATACTCATGTCAATACCGGCAAGAGCCTTGACATGGCCCGAGGCAAGTACGGCCGACAGCCCTAAGCTGTACTACATCAAGAACTTCCGGTCCAATAAGTACGCCAAGTGGGTCGGCAACGGGACCAACATGTTGCAGACAGATACGCCGGACGCCGCCTGCATGTTCTGGTTCGAGGGTAAGCAGGAGATTACGGGCTTCGACAACGGCGAGGCCCCAGATTACACGCTCTACACCCTCCACAACATCTGCACCAACCAGGTATTCCGGGACTTCTCGTCGTGGGTGAACGGTACAGTTCCCGTTTCCATCTTCCCAAGCCCTCAAGACAACAATTATTTCTGCCTCTCGCTGAGCGAAGGACACAGCTGTGCTTGGAACGACTGGGGCGGAGAACAGATTGGTCAATACTACGGCAACGACGGAGGCTCCATATTCGACATCGTGGAGGTTCCTGTCGAATCCTATCCGGAAATGGTGGACGTAACCTGGAATCTTACCGACGGCACCAACACCATTGACACCAAGACCATCAAGTCGGTAAAGGGAAAGACCTACAGCCAGCCCTTCGACTACGTGAAGTCCACCCCTGCGGCTACCACCAATACAGCCGACGCAGAACAGACAGTGAACGTAAGCTATACTGCAAAGGAAAACATCAAGTTCTCGGATAGTTACGAGAATGCCACATGGTACCGCATCAAGGTATTGCGCAACCCAGTGAAGTACACAGCCTACGACAAGGCAACAGGCAAGTATATGAACAGCACGACGGCACCTACCGCCCTGTCCATCTACGACATGTTCGCATTCGTGGGTAACGAGACAGACGGATTTAAGATACTCAACGCAGGTGCAGGCAACAAGAATGCCCTTGGCGGCACAAGGACCCTGTCCGCAGTGCCATTGGATCAAGCCGTGACATGGGAGCTCGTCAACGTAAACGGCAACAACCTCGTCATCCGTAACAAGAACAACAAGCTGGGCTACATCAACGACAACAACAACGTATTCGCATACTGGTACCACACGAGGAATACCACCGACGGAGGCTCGACCTTCGAGTTCGAGGAAATCAGCCAGTCAGAAGCACAGGCGGAACTCAACAAGTATGCCAACATCACCATCAGGGCTTATTACGAAGGCACGCTTTTGGCCGAGGAAAGCAAGATGGTGGAGGTGGGGACCACGCCCGAACTGTCCGCCAACCTCAGGCAAGCCTTCTTCAACTACTCCTACGACAAGGCAACGGTTGAGGCCGGTACGACCGAGGTGACGGCTACCGCCACATGGAACTCTGCCTTGTGCGCCATAAGCGATACGCGCGAAGATGCCAAGTGGAACCTGTGTACCGTACGCGGCAAGCAGCTGGCTTACGAGAAGTCCACGAATGCGATATCCTGCACGGCACTTGCCGAAGGCGAGGAGATGAGCAAGAACATCAAGAACTACTTTGCCCTCGTAGGAAGCCCACTGACAGGATTCAAGCTTTACAACGCCGCCACACCTTCTGACAACGCCTTTGGCGGTACGGTATCCGGCGATGCCGTAGAAGGCAGGCTAAAGCCTGTAGCCGCCATCGATGCTGCCACGTTCAAGCCAGTCATTACCGACGGGCATTTCACGTTACTTAACGTCAGCACGGAGACGGGCAACGCCTACGTCAACGAGAACAACAACGCAGGCTACCTTGCATACTGGATCAGCTCGTATGCTGCCACGGACGCAGGCTCGACGTGGGTATTCACTCCTGCAACCGACGAAGAGAATACGAGCGTGAACAACACGAGGATTGTAACCTACAACATGGTTTACGACGGAAACCCCATCTATACACAGGAAGAGTACGTTGCTCTGGGAGCAAACTACCCCACCCCCTTGCAGCCGGCATTCACCACTGTTTCCGGTAAGCCCGAAGGAACGGTGTCAGACAATGTCACGTGCGACCTCATGGTCAGCATCAACCTTCCGTTTACCGTCTCTTCCGACTATGCAAATGCAAAATGGTACATAATGAAGAACAAGGAAGGAGAAAACTACACATTCGCCTACAACAACGGAAGCACAGAGAAGTACCCGCTTGTAAAAGGTACAGCCAATGTGGACGGAGCACTCTGGGCATTCTTGGGTGACCCCTTCAACGGATTCCGCATACTCAACAAGAAGGCAGGAGACGGCAAGAACCTGAAAGTAGCCTTACCTAACAACGGAGCATACCCCACCATGTCGGCCGACGAATACAGGTGGGCAATAGATACCAGCGACTTCGGCGAGAACAAGTTCTGCCTCGGCAAGGACGGATTCTGGCTAAACAACTGGGGCAACAATTATGACCTCTCCATGTGGCAGCAAGGAAAGACGGATAGAGGTTCGGCATGGAATGTGATTGACGTTGAGGGCGAGACGACATACGCAGATGGAGCGATTCTCAACATAGGCACAACCTTGACCGCCACAACTGTACAGAGCAGCGCATTCTGCCCGGCAGATGGCATGACGGCATACTCCGTAAGCGTGTCTCCCACCTGGACTTATGCCACGTTGCAGGAGGTAGCAGGCAACGTGCCGGCAAACGAACCTGTCGTATTGAAGGCCGTGGAAAAGGGCAACTACGTCATAGGTCTGTCTACGGAGGACAGCACACGCCTCGAAGGCAACAGCCTTACGGGTTCTGCTACTGAATCGAAAACAGCCGACGGCACACAGTACATCCTTGCCAACGGCGACAACGGTCTCGGCTTCTATCCCGCAACGGACGGCACAACCATCCCGGCAGGCAAGGCATACCTCCAGGCACCAAGTGCAGGAGCGAAGGCTATAATCATCGTAGACGAAGAGACGGCCGTCAACGCCATCGAGGCTGCCGCCGGCGGCGAGGAGCCCATCTACAACCTCTCCGGCCAGCGCATGGGCAAAGTCCGTAAGGGACTGAACATCGTGGGAGGAAAGAAGGTAATATATTAACCCCTTTTAGACTTATATCGACATGAAGAAGTATATCCAGCCCGAAACGACTACAACGGTTGTAGAAGGATGTCACATCCTGGTAAACAGCCTGAACATAAACAGTACTCCAGTCGACGGAGCCAACGCCTTGCAGAAGGAAGAGGACTACGACGACTGGGACATCTGGGAATAACCCTGCGACATGCCCGGTCTGAATGACCAAAGGCGAATATTTCATTCCCCCTGCATCTCCACACGGTGCAGGGGTCTGCATTTTATGGGGGACATCGCGTGAATCGCCTGAAGCAGCCAGGGGCACATGATGCAGACGAGTGAGAGGGAAGAAAGGGAGAGAGAAGGGATAGGACGAAAACGCAAACAGCAATGTTTGAAGAGTAAGAAAATTCTTTCCGAAAGCGTGAATTATTGTAAAAACAACCCAGTTGATGCTAATATAAGTTAAAGCAATTGTCTTTTTCTTTCAAAAATTTGTCATGTTCCAAAAAACGGCGTAAATTTGCATCGTGTTTTTCATAGTATTAGATTTAAGGTTAACAAAGGTTGGGCTACAGCGGTAGCCCTTTTTTTTGTCCCGACCCGCTCAGCCACCCCACTCTACATCAAAAAAAAGCAATCCGGATTACAAGGCCTCGTCCTTAGAAACAAGGAACCAGGGGTTGAGAAGATTCTCCTTGTTGTAGCGCAGGGGCATGCCATCCTCAAGGCTCAGCACGCACCTGCCTGCAGCCCGGGCTACTGCATCCCCTGCAGCCGTGTCCCACTCCATGGTGGGGGCATAGCGAGGGTAGGCATCGGCCGTGCCCTCGGCAACGAGGCAGATCTTGATGCTGCTGCCGCTGCTGACGAGGCGTACGTCTTCGTGCCTGCGCCTCATCTCCTGGACGAATGCCTCCGTCTCGGGAGTAAGGTGGCTGCGGCTGGCAACCACCACAAAGCCTTCGTGCTCCCCATGCAGGGGCAACGATACGGGTTCTGCGTCGGGAACCTTCTTCCAGGCTCCGGTTCCTGCCAGACCATAGTACAGGACGTCCGGGACAGGGACATATACTACGCCAAGCACTGGCTTGCCATCCTCCACGAGGGCGACGTTGACCGTAAACTCGCCATTGCGCTTGATGAATTCCTTTGTGCCGTCCAGCGGGTCGACAATCCACATCCTGCCCCACTCCCTGCGCACGGAATAGTCCTCGTGGCTTCCCTCCTCGGAGAGGATTGGGATGCCCGTCGCACACAGGATGTCGGCTATGCGGCGATGTGCCGCCTTGTCGGCAAGCGTGAGCGGACTGTTGTCCGCCTTACGCTCTATGCCAAAGTCCTGCGAGGGGTCATGGTATATCTTCATGATTTCCTTGCCAGCCATGAGGGATGCCTCGATGGCGACGTCCAAGAGTTGAGTGTTATTGTCCATAGTGATTATTCAGTGAGACGGTCACAGCATCTTGAGGGCCAACTTTATTACACGTTCCACCGGTGCGCCGGGTTCTTCGGAGAGTATCTGCCTGACGACCTTGCCGGCAGGTGCGGGGCTGAAGCCAAGCATTGTCAGGGCTTGGATGGCTTCGTCCATGACCTCCTTGTCGAAGTCCGGGCCGGAACCGGAGGCAGCTGAGCCGGAAGCCTCTATGCCGAGGGAGGCAATCTTGTCACGCAGGTCGACTATGATACGCTGCGCAGCCTTGGGGCCTATCCCCTTTACCTGCCTGAGCATCCTGTCGTTGCCGTCCCCGATGACGGCGCACAGTTCGGAAGGGTTCATGGCAGAGAGCACCATGCGGGCCATGGCCGCACCGATGCCGCTGACACTGGTGAGAAGCAGGAAGAGTTCCCTCTCGACACGGGCAGAGAATCCCCAGAGCTGGTAGGCATCCTCGCGTATCGATTCCGTTATCCACAGCAAGACCTGCTCCTGCCCCTGCAAGGCGGAGAATGTGTTGAGGGTAATGTTCACACCATATCCCACCCCGTTGCAATCTACGACGGCCAATGCCGGGGTGAGTTCCGCAAGCCGTCCTTTCAAGTATTCTATCATCTCGGAAAAACCATATAGTTATAATGTCATGGGACAAAGTTATTGAAAAATAACCAAAAGTGGGCAATTCACTGGCAAAATAAAACCATATATATAATAAAAAAGGAACGGAGTGCGTTATATTTCTTGTGAGTACTCGCAAAATCATATCTATACTCCTTGTATTTGCAGGATTGAACATCCTTGCTACGACAAAAGGCTTTCACGTGCTCCCTGCCACCGGCGATGGGGAGGCACCAGCCGACAGCGTGGGAAAGGGAAAGGCGAGGTACAGCGTGCGCAAGACGGGGGCGGCAGCAGACGAGGACATGAAGAGGAAGACAGCCGACCTGAAGGATCCCGACAACATCAAGACGGAGGTGACGTACGACGAGAAGGACGGCACCTATACCATAGGCACCGTACTGGATGGCAGGGGCGGGACACAGGCCAAGGCTTCCGCCGGCAACGCCAATGCAGCCAAAACGACGCCAGCGACAGGCAGCCAGTCAGCAATGACGGCATCGCTCGCCACAAGCTACCTGACCGCACCGAGGCTGATGACTCCGGAAGAGTACCAGCAATGGACGCTGAAGCAGAGTATGGCGGAATACTGGAGGCAGAAGAACGCGGAGGCTTTCGAGACATCGGGCAAGGACAAGTTCGACTTCACTGACATGCACTTCGACCTGGGGCCTGCAGAGAAGATATTCGGACCAGGCGGCGTACAGCTGAAGACACAGGGAAGCGCGGAACTGAAGATGGGCGTGAACATGAAGAAGGTGGACAACCCCGCCCTCGCCGCAAGCAGGAGGAAGACCACGGGATTCGACTTCGACGAGAAAATCAACCTCAGCATGAACGGCAAGGTAGGAGACAAGATTAACCTAAACCTGAACTACAACACGGAGGCTACGTTCGACTACGACGCACAGAACCTGAAGCTGAAATACGACGGCAAGGAGGATGAAATAATCAAGCTGATAGAGGCTGGAAACGTTTCCTTCCCCAGCAACATAGGACTCGTGCCAGGCGTAAGCAGCCTATTCGGACTGAGGACAGACGTGCAATTCGGAAAGCTCAAGCTGCAGACGGTAGTCAGCCAGAAGAAGAGTGCCAGCAGCAGCGTCAGCAGCAAGGGAGGAAAACAGACCACGAACTTCGAATTCAGCGCAACCAACTACGAGGAGAACCGGCACTTCTTCCTCTCGCATTTCTTCCGCGAGCAATACGACAAGAACATGAAGACCCTGCCCACCATAGCAAGCGGCATCAACGTGAAGAGGGTGGAGATATGGGTCACCAACAAGTCGAGCAGCACGGAGAACAACCGGAACATCATCGCCCTGGCCGACCTCGGAGAACCGTCGTACATAAGCAACCCACAATGGAACCCTACGGGGGTAAACGTCCCCAGCAACCGCTCGAACACCGAATATGAGGAGATACTGACATCCTTCGCAGACGCACGCGACATCTCGCAGGCGACAACCATCCTCGATGCCATACCAGGGTTCGAGGGAAGCGTGGACTACGAGAAACTCCAGTCGGCACGCAAGCTGGGGACAAGCGAGTACTACCTTAACAGTGCCCTCGGATACGTCAGCCTGAACAGCACGCTACAGACCGACGACATCCTCGCCGTGGCGTACGAATACACTTATGGCGGAATGACATACCAGGTGGGAGAGTTCGCCAGCGACATCACCGACAACCAGCAGGCCCTTTTCGTCAAGCTGCTGAAGGGCACTACGGGCAGTCCGTCGCAACCGACATGGAGGCTGATGATGAAGAACGTGTACAACCTTGGGGCTAACCAGGTGCAGAAGGACATGTTCCGGCTGGACGTGAAGTACCAGAGCGACTCCACAGGGGTGTATCTCACATACCTGCCCGACCCAAGGCTGAAGGACACCCCATTGCTGAAGGCGATGAACCTGGACAGGCTGGACGCCAACAACAAGTCGAACCCCAACGGACAGTTCGACTACATAGAGGGCTATACTATATACAAGGGAAGGGTCATCTTCCCCGTAGCCGAGCCCTTCGGCGAACACCTGCGGCAATGGATTGGCAACGACGAACTGGCAAGCAAGTATTGCTTCCCCGAACTGTACGACAGCACCAAGACCGTAGCCAAGCAGATTGCCGAACACGACAAGTTCCTGCTGAGCGGTAGGTACAAGGGCAACAGTGCAGGGGAAATAGACCTCGGCGTGACCAACGTGGCACAAGGCTCGGTAATAGTGACGGCAGGAGGCGTGACACTTACCGAGAACACGGACTATACCGTGGACTACAACATGGGACGCGTCACAATCATCAACCAGAGCATACTCGACGCAGGCACCAACATCAACGCAAGCGTAGAGAGCAACAACGAGTACGGAATGCAGCGAAAGACCATGCTCGGGGTGAACCTCGACTACGAACTGAGCAAGAACCTTACCTTCGGCGGTACGCTGATGTACCTGAACGAACAACCACTGACTACGAAGGTCAACATGGGTAGCGAACCATTGAAGAACACGCTCTGGGGAGTACACCTCAGCTGGAAGAAGGAAAGCCAATGGCTGACCAACATCTTCGACAAGCTGCCCCTCATACAATGCACGCAACCAAGCATGCTGACGTTCAACGGCGAGTTCGCACAACTCATAGCAGGACAGAACCACAGCGTGCAGGGCAATGCCTCGTACCTCGACGACTTCGAGAGCAGCAGCATCAAGAACAGCCTGACGCAGCCTACATACTGGACTATCTCCAGCACGCCCGGCATGTTCCCCGAAAGCAAGCTCTCGGGCAACCTCGCATACGGATACAACAGGGCTATGCTGGCATGGTACTACGTAGACCCCATATTCACGCGCAGGAGCAGCACGCTCACGCCTTCACACATCAAGAGCGACCTGCAGCAACTGTCCAACCACTACGTGAGGGAGGTATACGAGAGGGAACTTTACCCACAGAAAGCACAGAACAGCTACAACAGCGCAAGCAGCCTCAACGTGCTGAACCTTGCCTTCTACCCCACCGAACGCGGCGCATACAACCTGACGACGGACGTGGAGCAGGACGGAAGGCTGACCAACCCGCAACAGAAGTGGGGCGGAATGATGAGGAAGATGGACAATACCGACTTCGAGGCTCAGAACATAGAATACATCGAGTTCTGGATGATGGATCCCTTCATATACAAGAAAGACCAGCCCGGCAACCATGGAGGAGACTTCTACATCAACCTCGGAGAGGTCTCGGAAGACATACTGAAGGACGGCAAGAAGTACTTCGAGAGCGGAATGCCAATAGACGGCAACAGCCAGTACTGGACGGAAGGACTGTGGGGAAGGGTGCCCAACACCACGAGCGTAACATACGCCTTCAACAACGAAAAGGGGTCGAGGGCAAGGCAAGACGTGGGACTGAACGGACTGAACGACGACGAGGAACGAGAGTACGTTACCTACAAGACCTTCCTGCAGGAGATACAGCCCAAGGTGAGCCCGGAGGCCTACGAGACCATATTCAACGACCCCGCAAACGACAACTACCATTATTACAGAGGTACGGACTTCGACAACCAGCAGACTTCCATACTCGACAGATATAAGCGCGTCAACCTGCCGCAGGGCAACAGCGCAGACTCGGACACGAGCCCGGAGGCCTACGAGACGGCATGGAAGAGCACACCCGACGTGGAGGACATCAACCAGGACTACACGCTAAACGAATACGAGAAATACTACCAGTACAGGGTCAGCATCAGACCCGAGGACATGGTGGTGGGACGCAACCACATAGCAGACAAGCGCACGGCAAGCGTGAAGCTTAGGAACGGCAACACCGAGGAGTGTACCTGGTATCTGTTCCGCATACCACTGGACGAGTACGAGTCGAAGGAAGGCTCCATAAACGACTTCACCAGCATCAGGTTCATGAGGCTCTTCCTCACGCACTTCGAGGAGGACGTAATACTGCGACTGGCTACACTCGACCTCGTGCAGGGAGACTGGAGGACATACGAACAGGCCCTGTATCAGGGAGAGGCTCCTGCCGTGAGCGGCACTCTGGAGGTAAGCACCGTGAACATCGAGGAAAACAACGACAAGGAGCCTGTCAACTACGTCCTGCCTCCCGGAATAAGCAGGATAACCGACCCTACCCAGACGCAGTTGGTGGAGAGCAACGAGCAGGCAATGTCGATGATTGCGCGCAACCTCAGCCCAGGCGACGCAAGGGCTGTGTACAAGAACTGCAACTACGACATGAGGCAGTACAAGCACCTGCAACTCTTCGTCCACGCCAACGCCCTGGCTGAGAACGTCACCGAGACGGCAGACGGAGAGACAAGCATCTTCCTAAGACTCGGCTCCGACTACAAGAACAACTTCTACGAATACGAGGTGCCCCTGAAGCTTACACCCGAGGGGTACTACGATACATATAGCGCAATGGCTTGCAGGCAAGTGTGGCCGGAGGACAACATGGTGGACATAGACCTGGACATCTTCACCGAACTCAAGAAAAACCGGAACACGCAAGCCGGCGTAGGAGCCGTATCCATGAACGAGGTGTTCTACGAATACGACTCCAACCACCCGTCAAACAAGATTTCCGTGGTGGGAAACCCAACCCTCGGCGAGGTGAAGACCATCATGATAGGAATACGCAACAACGGTCGACAGGTGAAGAGCGTGGAAGTCTGGGCAAACGAACTGAGGCTGCAGGAGTTCTCCAACAGCGGAGGATGGGCGGCGCAGGGCAACCTCAACCTTCAGCTGAGCGACCTTGGCAGCGTAAACGTGACTGCCAAGATGGAGACTGCGGGATTCGGAGGCATCGAGCAGAGCGTACAGGCCCGCAAGGACGAGGACAACCTGAACTATGCCGTTACCACCAACTTCGACCTTGGAAGGCTGCTACCCGAAAAGGCAAAGGTGAACGTACCCGTATACTATAGCTATAGCAAGGAGAAGATTAGCCCGAAGTATAATCCGTTCGACACAGACATGCTGCTGAGCGACGCTCTCGACGCACTCGCTACCGACAGGGAACGAGACTCGCTGCGCTCGTTGACCAACCATGTCGAGACAAGCAAGAACCTCTCGTTCAGCGGCGTAAAGGTGAATATCGCAACACGCAAGCATCCAATGCCCTACGACCCAGCGAACTTCACCTTCAACTATAGCCACTCGACACAGACCACCGAGGGCGAAACCACCGTCTACGAGCACGAAAAGAACTGGAAAGGCGGCATGAACTACTCGTGGAGCCCTAACTGGAAACCATGGGAGCCCTTCAAGAATATCAAGGGGAAGAGCAAATGGCTGGACATCGTAAAGGCACAGAACATTGCCTTCGCACCACAGAACCTGACGTTCAGCACAGACATTAACCGCACATACTACGAACTGCAGGAGAGAGACCTGGAAAACCTGGAGGACAAGACTTCCATCCCTGCCACCTTCAGCCAGAGCTTCCTCTGGAACCGCAACTTCCAACTGAGGTGGGACATCTTCAAGGCTCTGCACTTCACTTTCCAGAGCGCTACCAAGGCCGAGGTGGAGGAGCCGTACATGCAGGTCAACAAGGACCTTTACCCCGACGAATACCAGATATGGAAGGATTCCGTAAAACATAGTCTCCGACATTTCGGCAGGCCGCTGGACTATAACCAGAACGTGCAGATCAGCTACAAGCTGCCCATAGACAAGCTGCCCGTCTTCGACTGGGTTACCAGCGACGTTTCGTACAGCGGCACCTATACTTGGAAGAGAGGCACGGAGATGGAAGACGGCTCTACCCTGGGCAATACCGTCAACAGCCAGCGAACCGTGAACGTAAACGGCAAGCTCGACCTCGAAAAGCTCTACAACCACTGCAACTACCTTAAGGAGGTGAACAAGCGTTTCTCGGCAAGCAACGCCAAAAGCGAGGCTAACAAGAAGAAGATGGAGAAGAAAAAGGCCGACGAGGAAAAGAAGAAGGCAAAGGAGAAGGAAAGGCTCGACCGTCAGAAGGCTGAGGAGGAAGCCGCCAGGACAGGCGAACCGCTCGACTCCGTAATGGCACGCATGACAGCCGCAGCCGGAAAGCAAACCAACGCCAACGGCATCTCCGAACAGAAGAAGAAAAACAAGGGCTTCGCAAAGGAAATCACCCTCCTCCCAGACAGCATCATGACCATAGCACACGGCCAGAAGTCGAAAAGGATTAGGGTCTCGGCACTCGACAGCACAGGACACCCATACAAGCTAAGGTACAAGAAGGTGGACGAGAATACCATAAGGCTGAAGAAGGCTCCTGAGGACACCACGAAGGTCAGGCTAAACGTCATCGCCCTGCCGCCCCTGCAGGAAAACAAGTGGTACAGCCTCGGGCAGGCGGCCGCGAGATTCCTCATGATGGCACGCAACGTCAGCGTCAGCTACCGCAACACATACAACCTCGCCCTGCCCGGATTCCTTCCCAACGTGGGGGACATGCTCGGACAGCACAAGGAGAATGGGATATTCGCCCCCGGAGTTGCCTTCGGATTCGGATTCATAGGCGACAGCTACATAGACAAGGCTCGAGAGAGGGGATGGCTTCTGTGCGCCGACAGCGTTGCAACGCCTGCCACGACGGCACAGACGGAAGACGTACAGATAAAGATAGCACTGGAGCCATTCAGCGACCTGAAGGTAGACCTTAACATGTCGCGCACACACAACAAGAACAAGAGCATACAATACATGTACGCTGGTTCGCCAACCACGATGAGCGGCTCCTTCAACATGACCACCATCAGCATCAAGACGGCTTTCGCATCAAGGGGCAGCGCAAGCAATGGCTACAACAGCGCGACGTTCAACAAGTTCAAGGACTACCTCGACGTCTTCCAACAGCGTGTGGAAAGCCAATACACAGGCAGGCAATACCCTGCCGGGACAGGCATGAACGGAGATTTCGACCCTGCCAACGGAACCGTGGACAAATACAGTGCCGACGTGATGATACCTGCCTTCTTGGCTGCATACACCGGAGGCAACCCCATGAAAAGGACGCTTGACATCTTCCCGTCACTCGGCAAGATGCTGCCCAACTGGTCGGTGACGTACAAGGGTCTCAGCACTCTGCCATGGATACGCGACCACTTCAAGTCGGTCAACATCACGCATGCCTACAAGAGCGTCTATGCCGTAGGCTCGTACAACTCCTACAGCTCGTGGATAGAATGCATGGGCAGCGGAGGTGCCCTCGGCTTCGTGCAGAACACCACCACCGGATTATACCAGCCCAGTTCCATGTACGACATCAGCACGGTCAGCATCAACGAGTCGTTCTCGCCATTGTTGGGTATAAACATGACCTTCAACAACAACATGACGCTGAAGGCCGAGTTCAAGAAGACACGCGTGCTGACGCTGAGCGTGACGAGCGCACAGCTCAACGAGACTGGCTCAAATGACTTTGTAATAGGATGGGGCTACAAGATAAACGACTTCCGCTTCTCTACCCTATTCCGTGGCAAGAAGGCCAGCGCACGAGAGTCCAAGCGAACCTCGTCCAAAGGAAAGGGGAAGACCAACGCCAAGGACGACAAGGCAAACGACACCAAGAACGGCAGCAACACGACGAAGGCCAAGTTCGCACACGACCTGAACATGCGCTTCGACTTCAGCATACGCAACCAGGATGCCATCAAGCGCGACCTGCAGACTTCCCTGTGCGAGGCAACGAGCGGCTCGAAGGCTATAAAGGCAAGTGCCCAGATTGACTACACCATGAGCCGAATGGTGACAATGAGCCTCTACTACGACCGGCAACGCTCGCAACCTCTGTTGTCCAGCAGCGCATACCCGACCATCACGCAGGACTTTGGACTCAGCATGAAGGTTTCCCTGACGAGGTAAAACTAAGTGTTAGGTGTTAGGTGTTAGTGATTAAGTGTTAGGTGTTCTCTTGTCGGGCTTCAGGGGTCTCGCCCTTGATGCCACCGGCTTCCGTGTCATCCAGGAAAAGCGTGCCGTCCATGTCGGAAATCGGCTTCTTCTTCCTGTTTTCCTTTGCGCCGGCCTTAAGCAGGGTACGTGCTGCCGTAATGATGCTCGGGCCGGAGTTGGATGTCGTAATCTTCAACTTGTCCATTTTCCTTATGGTGTCCCTCATCCCCGACTCCACGTCGGAGAACCTCATGCCAAAGTCCTGCATGCGGTCTATGATGACATTGGCAGCATCCATCATAGCCTGCTGGTTCTGCAACTGCCGTACCTGCGTCCACATCATCTCAAGCACCCTAAGGTTCATGTACATGGTCTGTGGGCCGAGTATCAGCACGTCCTGGTCGTATGCCTCTCTCCATAGGGAGGTGTCGTTCAGCAGGGCAAGGTTGAGTGCGCCCTCTATGGGAATGTACATGATGGCGAAGTTCAGCCTGTTGTATCCCTCGGGCAGGAACCTGGTATATTCCTTTCTCGAAAGTCTCCTCACCTGCGCACGCACGCTGTCGATGTGAGCCTGCAGGAAGGAAGACTTCTCTTCCGAACCGTCCTCAGCATTCATGTATCTCTCGTATGCCGTGAGCGACATCTTCGAGTCGACCACCACATGCCTATTGTTGGGGAAGTGTAGTATGAAGTCCGGCACCATGCCCTTGCCGTCGTCGCCCTTTACGCCCTTTCCCGTCTTATCCCTCAGCGTTTCCTGCGTGTCGTACTGTTCTCCCTCGCGAAGTTCAAGGTCTTCCAGCAACTGGCGCAGTTTCAGCTCGCCGAAGTTACCCTGCACCTTGACCTCCCCGGTAAGTGCCCTTGTCAGCCTGTCGGCGGTCTCTCCGAGTTCGACGCTCTTCCTTAGGCTTGTCTTGACGGCCTCGTCCAGTCGTGCCATGGCCTCCACCTGCTGCTCCTTGTTCTTGTCGAGGGCTTCCCTCATGTCCTTGAGGCTTTGCTGCAGTGGGTCAACAATCTTCGACACCTGCTCTACGTTGCGCTCGCCCAGTTCCTCCTGCCTTCGTTTCAGTATTTCCTCCGACGTGGTCTGCATCTGCTCCCTGATGAGCCTCAACTGGCCGTCCACCTGTTCCTTGTTCATGGCACGCAGAGCCTCTATCTGTCGGTCGGCATTCTCCTTTGCGGAAGCCAGTTGCTTGCGGAACGAGCCCCTCAGTTCCTCCACCTGCTTCTCGTAGGCCTGCCTAAGGTCTGCCACCCTCTTATCCATCAGGGCGTGCATGTCCTGCATCGCCCTGTCGGCATTCTCGCGCTCAATCCTGCGCTGCTCTTCAACATGCTGGTTCTGCTTGTCGAGCAGGGTTTCGAACTTCACGGCATTGGCACGTTCAAGGTCAAGTTCAGCAGTCAGCCTTCGTATTTCCAGTTCCTGCGACGAAATCACGTCTTTCTGTTCCCCGATGGTTGAAGCCTGCTCTGCCAACTTGGCATCTCTCATGGCATCTTCCAAGACAGCCTTCCTTGACCTTGCCTTTCCCACGACGAAACCCAGGGCGGCGAAAGCCAACATTAGAAAAATGTATATGTAGTAGAATTCGACCATAATATATATAGGTTAATGAGGCAGCCGCAACTTGCGCAACAGTTCCTTGTTGATGGAGCGTATCCTGTTGCTGCCTACGGCAATGTCCTGCCTTATGTTGGCCAGTTCCTCGTTCATGTTGTCGTAGAAATCCGTGAACATCCTCAGCAATGGTGGCTGCAATGCATCGCCCTCCTTGTTTACCACGACATGTATGGCGCTCTCCACCAGCCTCACATCGAGGTCCTTACCCTCCTGCTTAGGGTCGCCGTCGAAGTGAATCACTCCCGGCGCATTCCTGTGGATGTGCAACCGGTGGCACTTGAAGGTGCGTATGCGGCTGTTAGTGTCAATCGACTTGTTGAACAGCTGTATGGCTATCTGTGGTGCCTCCAGTACGTTGAAGGGTTCCATAATGGTGACATCCATAAGTCCGTCGCTCATACTGGCCTGCGGGGCTATGTAGACGTTGTTGCCATACTGGCTGGCATTGGCACATGCAATGAGGAAAGCCTTGTAGTGCTGCTTCTCCCCGTCCACCTCAATGTCGTATGTGTCGGGGCGGTATTTCAGTCCCTCCCTAAGGGTATTCTCGATGTACGAAAGCAGTCCCCTCTTGCCGCTCTCTGCAAACTTGCTGCTGACGAAGGCATCAAAGCCTACGCCACAGGTACAGAAGAAAGGCGTGTCGTTGATCATGCCATAGTCCAGCTTCTCGATGTTGCAGTCGGCTATCACCCGCAAGGCACCGGAAGGGTTCATGGGTATCCCGAGATGCCTTGCCAAGCCATTGCCACTGCCGCATGGCACGATGCCGAGTGCCGTTTCCGTGTGTACCAGGCTGCGCGCCACCTCGTTGACTGTCCCGTCGCCGCCGACAGCCACTGCAATGTCGAAAGCCCTTGATGCAGCCTGTCTAGCCAGCTCGGCAGCATGCCCACTGTGTTCCGTATACTTGATGTCCACCTCGAAACGGTCGTCACCCAAGTATTGCGGCACCATGTCCACTATGTGCCCCTTGCCCACAGTGCCCGAAATCGGGTTTACGATGAATATGACCTTTACCTTTTTATCCATAAATGTCCAATACGTATGCAAAGATACGCAATCACATTTATATATATGCAGAATCAAGCGAAATATGAGTAAAAAGCGTTAATTTTTCATCCATTATTGTAGCAAATTGTAGCAAATGTAGTATCTTTGCAACGGAATTTGTGCCTTCAGGGGCATATTTTTATTGATTTTACAATGGGATTACTACAAGAAAAATTGGCAAAGCACCCTTTTTATGCTTTGGCTAAAGACGTAAAGGACAGAGGTATATATCCTTACTTTCGCGAGATAGAAGGCAAGCAGGGAACGGAGGTTGAGATGGGCGGACACCATGTGCTCATGTTCGGTTCCAACGCCTATACCGGCCTTACCGGAGACGAGCGCATCATCGAGGCTGGCTGCGCCGCCATGCGAAAGTATGGCAGTGGCTGTGCCGGCAGCCGTTTCCTGAACGGCACACTCGACATACACGTACAACTTGAGAGGGAACTGGCAGACTTCGTAGGCATGGACGATGCCCTTTGCTTTGCGACCGGATTTACGGTTAACAGCGGCGTGATACCGCAACTGGTGGGCAAGGACGACTACATAATATGTGACGACCGCGACCATGCCAGCATCGTGGACGGAAGGCGGCTGAGCTTCGCCACACAGATGAGGTACAAGCACAACGACATGGCCGACCTCGAACGGGTGCTGCAACGCTGTGCGCCGGATGCAGTAAAGCTCATCGTGGTGGACGGGGTATTCAGCATGGAAGGAGACCTCTGCAAGTTGCCTGAGATAGTGGAGCTGAAGAAGAAGTACAATGCCACCATCATGGTGGACGAGGCGCACGGCATAGGTGTGTTCGGCAGGCAGGGACGCGGCGTATGCGACCACTTCGGGCTTACTAAGGACGTAGACCTCATCATGGGTACATTCTCCAAGAGCCTTGCCAGCATAGGAGGTTTCATTGCCGCCGACCAGGTCACCATCGACTCGCTTCGCCACACGGCACGCACATACATATTCAGTGCAAGCTGTACGCCAGCCGCAACGGCAGCTGCCATGGAGGCCCTGCACATCATACAGAACGAGCCTGAGAGGCTGAAGGCTCTGTGGGACGTAACACACTATGCGCTGAAGCGTTTCCGCGAGGAAGGGTTCGAGATAGGCGACACCGAGAGTCCCATCATCCCCCTGTACGTGAGGGACATAGAGAAGACCTTCACCGTCGTGGCACGTGCCTTCGAAGAGGGAGTCTTCATCAATCCCGTAATACCTCCGGCATGTGCCCCACAGGACACCCTGGTGCGCTATGCGCTTATGGCAAACCATACCAAGGAGCAGGTTGACCTCTCCGTAGAAAGGCTGAAGAAGGTATTCAAGGAACTGGACATCATCAAGTAAAGGCATAAGGGGGGAGTCTGGCAATACCACGTCATGTAGGTCGTGCAAGTACTTTTTCCAAGCCTTGCCCACCAAACACGAAACCTGAGGGTGCATCGAACAACCGATTCGGCGCACCCTCAGGTCGTATACAGATCCATATTATTTCCATGTGAGCAAGAACCCACATCAGGCTGCCCTGCCCCCGGCAAGCCCTTAGGACAGACACGGCGGACACAGACATGAACGTGCAAGGGGGAAAAACCATCAGCCTTGCTTGTATGTTATATATAATGTAGGGATTTTTGCTGGAATGACATTGCAAGACAGTCATTCACTCTCTGAGCATGGGATTGACATTCATAACCTTGAATGTCATAAAAAACATATATATCTTGAGCGGTAGACGGGACTCGAACCCGCGACCCTCGGCTTGGGAAGCCAATGCTCTACCAACTGAGCCACTACCGCATTGCTATTTGCAGTTGCAAAATTAATATGTTTTGCTGAATTAAGCAAGCATATTTGAAGATATTATTGGATAAATGCGGGAAAAAGCCATATTTGCACCTGCGCAGGGGGGAAGGTGGACCGCCTATTTGACCGCATGCGTCCACCAGGCATCGTTCTGATCCTTGGGAGAAGGCCTTTGCGAAACCTGTGCTCCGCTATTACGCACCCTGCTGAGCGTCTCGGGGGTCATCTGCAGGAAACTGGCTATGTGTACCATGGGGGCACGCAGCACTATCTCGGGCTTCTCACGCAGCAGACGCTCGTAACGCTCGGTAGCATTCTCGAAACGCTGGCTGTCGGCATGCTCCTGGCTGCTGATAGCAACGTGCTCCAGTATCTTGCGGTAGAGCATGTCCATCTCCTGATGGCGCGCCATCAGGTTGTGGAGGTCGTCGTATGGGATGGCATACAGCTTGGAGTTCTCCAAAGCCTCGACGATTAGCCTGCTTGGCTCCTGCTTGAGGAAACTCTCAATGCAGAACACTATCCTGCCCTCGAAGGAGAAGTGTTCCGTGACATCCTTGCCATTCTTGTAGTAATACTGGCGAACCATGCCTTTCTCCACGAAATACAATGCCCTGCACACCTGTCCCTCCCTAAGTATGGTCTCGCCCTTCTGGTATTTGAGGGGTACCAGGATGCTGCCCAACGTCTCTACGGCAGGAGGCGTCAGTGTACAATAGATGCGTGCTATCTCACGTGCAATGTCTCTACGTCTATCCATGGCTTAATACTCTATAACAATTTGTGCGATACAGTCAACTTCACGTCCCCGGGGGAACGTCCTACCTCCCCCCACCACCATGTCCCCTGGCGCAAACAGGGGTGAGGCAGGGATTCCACGACATGTCAATCCAACTTCAGCACGGCAAGGAATGCCTTCTGCGGCACCTGCACGTTACCTATCTGCTTCATCCTCTTCTTGCCCTTCTTTTGCTTCTCGAGCAACTTGCGCTTGCGGCTGACATCTCCTCCGTAACATTTGGCAAGCACGTCCTTGCGTACCTGCTTGACGGTCTCACGCGCAATGATCTTGGCACCTATGGCGGCCTGGATGGCTATGTCGAACTGCTGCCTGGGAAGCAGTTCCTTCAGCTTCTCACACATTCTCCTGCCGAATCCCTCGGCATTGTCCACGTGTGTCAGTGTGCTTAGTGCGTCCACAGGCTCCCCGTTGAGCAGGATGTCCATCTTGACGAGCTTGCTGGGGCGGAAGCCTGACTGGTGGTAGTCGAAGGATGCGTATCCCTTGCTGATGCTCTTGAGCTTGTCGTAGAAGTCTATGACTATCTCGCCGAGAGGCATGGCGTACTGTATCTCCACCCTATTGCCGCTGATGTAGTCCTGCTTCAGCAGCTCGCCCCTCTTGCCAAGACACAGAGTCATGATGGGGCCTATGTAGGCTGTGTCGGTGATGACGGTTGCCGTTATGTATGGCTCCTCTATGTGGTCTATCATGGTTGCGTCCGGCATTCCCGAGGGGTTGTGCACCTCCTTCACCTCGCCCTGCTTGTCGTAGACGAGGTAGGACACGTTGGGGACAGTGGTTATTACGTCCATGTCGAACTCCCTGTCGAGACGTTCCTGTATTATCTCCATGTGAAGCAGGCCCAGGAATCCGCACCTGAATCCAAACCCAAGGGCAACGGAACTCTCTGGCTGGAAGGTAAGGCTTGCATCGTTCAGCTGTAGCTTCTCAAGGCTTGCCCTTAGGTTCTCGAAGTCCTCGGTCTCTATGGGGTATACTCCGGCGAAGACCATGGGCTTAACCTCCTCGAAACCTGCTATGGCATCCTTGCATGGGTTCTGGACTGAAGTGATTGTGTCGCCCACCTTGACCTCGGTGGCGGTCTTGATGCCCGAGACGATGTAGCCCACATCGCCGCAATGCAACTCCTTGCGAGCCACCATGTCCATCTTGAGCACGCCTATCTCGTCTGCCTTGTATTCCTTGCCGGTGTTGATGAACTGCACCTGCTCGCCGCTATGGATGCAACCGTTCACTATCTTGAAATAGGCTATTATGCCTCTGAAGCTGTTGAAGACGGAATCGAAGATGAGAGCCTGCAACGGAGCGTCCTCGCTGCCTTGTGGGCAGGGTATGCGCTCCACTACAGCCTTGAGGATGTCGTCTACCCCCATGCCCGTCTTGCCACTTGCCCGTATGATGTCCTCGTGCTTGCATCCAAGCAGTTCCACTATCTCGTCCTCTACCTCCTCGGGCATGGCGTTGGGCATGTCGCACTTGTTGATGACGGGAATTATCTCCAGGTCGTGGTCGATAGCCATGTATAGGTTGCTGATGGTCTGTGCCTGCACGCCTTGGGTAGCATCCACCACGAGCAGTGCTCCCTCGCACGCTGCTATGCTCCTGCTCACCTCGTAGCTGAAATCCACATGTCCAGGCGTATCGATTAGGTTAAGCACGTACCTCTCTCCATTGTACTCGTACTCCATCTGTATGGCATGGCTCTTTATGGTGATGCCGCGCTCTCGCTCGAGGTCCATGTCGTCGAGCATTTGCCCTTCGGTCACCTTGATGGTATTGGTATACTCCAGAAGCCTGTCTGCCAAGGTACTCTTGCCATGGTCGATGTGCGCTATGATGCAGAAATTCCTAATATGTTGCATTCGATCGATATGTGTTCAAAATTCCCGACAAAGATAGTGAAAAAGAAGCATACTACAAAGACATTGAAGTTATAAAATTGCCTCTTTCTTGCATTTTGCCATTGGATAAGTTTACTATTGGATGCAAAAAAAACATGATTTTCTTCTCCTATCATTTTTTTTTCGTACCTTTGCAGATGTTAATTGGGTCATGCTACTTCCGATTGGGGGCAGGTTAGATGCTCCCGACGTGCATGAGTATTAGCGTTTGACATATAACCGTATATAACATTATAATAGCCTATGGATATGGATTTGATTAGGGAATGTGAAGCCAAGGCGCAGGCATGGCTCAGTTCTCCGCATTACGACGAGCAGACAAAGGCGGAAATCAGGGAGATGCTCGACAACGATGACAAGACGGCACTGGTAGATGCCTTCTACCAGAGCCTTGAGTTCGGAACAGGTGGACTAAGGGGCATCATGGGAGCAGGCACCAACCGTATGAACAAGTACATCGTGGGAATGGCTACCCAGGGATTCGCAAACTACATACTGAAGGCCTTCCCCGGTAGGACTGACCTCAGTGTAGTGGTTTGCCACGACTGCCGCAACAACGGACGCATGTTCGCCGAGACCGTAGCCAACATCTTCAGTGCGAACGGAATAAAGGTGTACCTATTCGAGAGCCTACGCCCAACACCCGAGGTAAGCTTTGCCATACGCCACCTGCACGCTCAGGCAGGAGTAAACGTCACGGCGAGCCACAACCCCAAGGAATACAACGGCTACAAGGCTTACTGGGAAGACGGAGCACAGGTGCTGGCACCACACGACAAAGGCATCATCGACGAGGTAAACAAGGTAAGGATAGAGGACGTGAAGTTTGAGCCTAACCGCGACCTCATAGAGATTATAGGTGGTGAGGTGGACTTCGACTACATGACAGCCGTTAAGGAAGCCATGATAGACCAGGACGTAATCCTAAGACAGAAAGACCTGAACATAGTGTACAGCGCAATGCACGGGACGGGACGGGTGATAGTGCCCCTGTGCCTGAGGAGCTGGGGATTCCAGAACATACACGTGGTACCAGAGCAGATGGTAGTGGACGGGAACTTCCCCACTGTGGTTAGCCCCAACCCAGAGAACGCAGAGGCAATGACTCTCGGCATGAAGCTTGGGACCAAGCTCGGTGCCGACCTCGTGGTGGCAACCGACCCTGACGCAGACCGCCTCGCCATAGTATGCCGCGACGGCAAGGGCGAATGGATGATAATCAACGGCAACCAGACCACGATGATGTTCTGCTACTACATCATCAAGAACAAGATTGCCCTCGGACAGCTGAAACCTACCGACTTCCTCGTAAAGACCATCGTAACAACGGAGGTCATTGCCAAGATGGCGGAGAAGAACAACATCGAGCTGAGGGACTGCTACACAGGCTTCAAATGGATAGCACGCGAAATAGCCATCTCAGAGGGCAAGCAGAAATACATCGGAGGCGGAGAGGAAAGCTTTGGCTTCCTACCTTTCGACAAGGTGCGCGACAAAGACGCTCCTGCCAGCATCTGCCTGATATGCGAGATTGCAGCATGGGCACGCGACAACGGCATGACGCTATACGACCTGCTCATGCAGATATACCTCGAATATGGCTTCAGCTACGAGCACACCATCAACATCGTGCGCCCAGGCAAGACAGGAGCTGACGAGATAAAGGCCATGATGGAAAACCTACGCACGAACCGACCCAAGGAAATCGCCGGCAGCAAGGTAGTCCTCGCCCGCGACTTCAAGACCCTGAAAAAGTTCGATGCAGACGGCAACGAGTCGGACATCGACATGCCTGCCACAAGCAACGTACTTCAGTACTTCTGCGAAGACGGCACAAAGATTAGCGTTCGTCCAAGCGGAACCGAGCCCAAGATAAAGTTCTATCTTGAGGTAAAGGACACTATGGGATGCGCCAACTGCTACGGCGCATGCCTCGAAAGGGCGAAGGCTAAGGTTGACGAGATACGAAAGTCACTGGACATCTGAGTTTTAGGCAATCCGTGACACATTATCTAATTTACTGCAAAGGGGACATTCTTCTCACCGAAGAGGGGAATGTCCCCTTTGGCATTGAACCACCCATAAGGCTACAGCCATGGAACCACGTTACCACGATATCTTCACGGGGAGAGGAGTATGAGATAGCACGCATCGACTCTCCGTACACGGGAGGAAACGGATACAGGATGTTCGGGCTGAGGAGCACATACAACATCCTGAACAGCGAGGACTATGCCATGGCAGGCAAGGGCGCGGAACTTGCCTACTGGGACTATAATACGAGGCATTGCGGCGTGTGTGGCTCGCCCATGAAGTGGAACTCTCCAATCAGCAAGAGGTGCGTCCAATGCAATAAGGAGATATGGCCCTCGCCGTCGACTGCAATCATCGTCCGCATTACACGAGATGACAAGATACTGCTGGTGCGTGCAAATTCGTTCCGTGGCGACTTCTACGGACTTGTGGCTGGATTCGTTGAGACAGGAGAGAACCTCGAACAATGCGTGCGAAGGGAAGTAATGGAGGAAACAGGCCTGGAAATAAGCAATATCCAATACTTCGACAGCCAAGCATGGCCATACCCTTACGGACTTATGATAGGGTTCACAGCCGAATATGCCAAGGGTGAGATACGCTTGCAGAAGTTGGAACTCTGCCAAGGCGCATGGTTCACGCGTGACAACCTGCCCAACATTCCCGACAAGGCTTCGATAGCAAGGAGGCTGATCGACGATTGGATCCGGAAAGGGTGAAGAGGCACAGGTGTCACGCCCTCTCACTCAGTTCAAGCCAACGGGTGGACTTCTCGTCAAGTTCGCTCTCCAATAAGGGAAGGCGTTTGCCAAGTTCTACAATCTGTTCTACCGACGCATTTCCACTACACAGCGTGCCGGTGATGGCGGCTTTCTCCTTCTCGAGTTCTTCTATCTGCTTCTCAAGAGATTCGTATTCCTGCCTTTCCTTGAACGACAGCCTCTGCTTGTGGTTGCTGCGTGGCTTGTCCTTAGCTTGTGCGGCTGATTCCGTACGGAAAGACTTCCGGTCAGCACTAAACTTGCGCTCTTCCAGCGACTCCCATTCCCTATACTGGGTATAGTTGCCCGGGAAGTCCCTTATCTCGCCATTGCCTTGGAACACCAGCAGATGATCCACCACCTTGTCCATGAAATAACGGTCGTGGCTTACCACGATCACGCATCCTGCAAAGTCCTGCAAATACTGCTCCAGTATCTGCAGGGTCGCAATATCCAGGTCGTTGGTAGGTTCGTCGAGGACAAGGAAGTTTGGATTCCTCATCAGAACGGTGCATAGGTAGAGCCTGCGCTTTTCGCCTCCCGACAACTTGTAGATGTAGTTCTGCTGCTGTTGGGGGGAGAACAGGAAATGTTGCAGGAACTGCATTGCCGTGAGGTGACGTCCTCCGCCGAGGTCCACGTATTCCGCTATCCTGCGGACGGCATCTATGACCTTCATCTGCTCGTCGAACTTCATGCCGTCCTGACTGAAATAGCCAAAGCGAACCGTCTCGCCAACGACGAACCTTCCGCTGTCTGGCCTGACCTCACCCAGCAGCATCTTGATGAAGGTGCTCTTGCCGGTACCATTGCTACCCACGATGCCCATTTTCTCGAAACGAGAGAAGTTGTAGTAGAAATCCTTCAGGATGACGAGGGGTTCGCCACTATCACGCATAAACGACTTCGAGACGTACTCAGCCTCAAATATCTTGCTGCCTATGTAGGCGGACTTCATCTGTAGCCTCACCTGCCTGTCTTCCATGCGCCTATGTGCCAGTTCCTCCAACTCGTAGAAGGCTTCCTCGCGATAGCGTGCCTTGTGGCCGCGTGCCTGTGGTTGCCTGCGCATCCAGTCGAGTTCGGTTCGGTACAGATTGTTTGCCTTGGATATTTCGCTTCTTTCTACGTCAAGCCTTTCCTGTCTCTTCTCCAGATAATAGGCGTAATTGCCACGATAGGTAAAGGTAGTGCCCTTGTCTATCTCTATTATCTCCGAGCAGACACGGTCGAGGAAATATCTGTCATGAGTCACCATCAAGAGAGTCATGGTGCTACGGGACAAGTAATTTTCCAACCACTCTATCATGCCGAGGTCGAGATGGTTGGTCGGCTCGTCGAGAATAAGGAAGTCCGGCTCCATTATCAAGGTGTTGGCTAAAGCCACGCGCTTGAGCTGGCCTCCCGACAACTGGGATATGGGCTTGTTGAACTCGCCCACCGACAACTTGCTGAGAATGGTCTTGCTGCGGTTCTCGTAGTCCCACGCCTTATGGTGCTCCATCATGTCGAGAACCTCCTGCAAGCCGGGATTGCCCGGCGTGGAAAGGCACTGCTCGTATCTACGGATGAGATTGGTCGTCTCGTTGCCATGCCAGAAGCAGGCTTCGATGACGGTCAGGTCACTTGGATAGACAGGCGACTGTTCGAGGTAGCCGATGCGTACCCCATTATGGAAGACCACCTCCCCCTCGTCTGCAAAGTCCCTGCCGGCAATAATGTTCAACAAAGTGGACTTGCCTGTACCATTCTTTGCAATGAGCCCAACCTTCTGACCCTGTCCAATACTGAGGTCTATTCCGGAAAACAAGGTGCGATCCCCCACCCTTCTCGTGAGATTCTTTACTTGTAAATACGATACCATGATGAATGATTTTGTGCAAATTTACATAAAAAATGCGGAATAATTGTTGAAAAAAGGCTCAATATGTTGCAGGTATTGGAAAAAAGGAGTAATTTTGCAGGGTCATTGGATAAAGAATGACGACAGGAAATCACGAAACTATGGCAATTTAGCAGCCAAGACAATTCCAAACCTCCCTTTTTTAGAATCCAACGAATCACATTTATTTAATACAGCATATTACTATGCACACGAAAGAAGAATTAGAAAACATGACTGTCGAGGAACTCAACACCCTTGCAGAAGGACTTGGTGTAGAAATACAGTCTGACACGACCGATTTGATATACAACATCCTGGATGCCGAGTCGCTTGCTGCATCACAGCGTGGGAAGGAAGAGGCAAAGAAGAAGAAAGCCTCACGCAAGACAGAAAAACCAGAGGAAACAGAAGCAAAGCCCAAAAGAAAATATACACGACGCAAGACCGTGGATGCCGCCGGAGAAGAAAAAACTGAAGAAGAAGACATCGTAAACCCGGAAGAGGAGAACAAGGCAAAGGAGGAAGGCGAAGCCAGGGAATCGTCCGTCGTAGGGGAGACGTCCGCCACGGAGGAAACGCCTGCCGCAGAGGAGACGCCCGCCACGGAGGAGACACCCACCGCAGAGGAGACGCCCGAGGCAGGAACGGCACCAGAAAAGAAAAAGAGGAAGCGCATAGGCGAGATGAAGGCAGCTGCCGCACAGGAGCTTGCCGATGCCATCATAAACGACAAGAATGCTGCAACGGCACTCCTAAAGAAGGACCCTGAGCAAAGCGAACCGGACACCACACAAAACCCATTGGGGGCGGAAATGAGCGAGGCAGACATTGAACGCTTCATGGAAACGGGCGAGAACTTCATTATCCTGCAGGACATACCACAGGCCGAAATACAGGCAAGGATGATTGCCGAGGACTACGACGACTACGACATGGAAGAAGGCATACGCACCATAGACGAGATGCCCATAATCGACAAGGTCGACACCAAGAAACAGGAAGATGAAAGATTCGACTTTGGACAAAACATCCGTGGAGAAGGCGTACTGGAGGTAATGAACGAGGGCTACGGCTTTCTGAGAAGCAGCGACTACAACTACCTAAGCAGTCCTGATGACATATACGTCAACGCACAGACCATTCGCCAATACGGGCTGAAGACTGGCGACGTGGTGGAAGGTCCCGTAAGACCTCCCCGCGAGAACGAGAAGTACTTCCCTCTTATCAAGGTAGAATCCATCAATGGTTGCAACCCCGAAAGCGTGAGGGACAGGAGTCCGTTCGAGAACCTGACCCCGCTTTTCCCCGAAGAGAAATTCAAGCTATGCAATGGCAAGAACGACACCTTGTCGGCCAGGGTCGTAGACCTCTTTGCCCCAATTGGAAAGGGACAGAGGGCTCTAATCGTGGCCCAGCCCAAGACAGGTAAGACCCTGCTCATGAAAGACATTGCCAACGCAATTGCCACCAACCATCCGGAGGCATACCTGATGATGCTGCTCATCGACGAACGCCCGGAGGAAGTGACCGATATGGCACGCACCGTGAAGGCGGAGGTGATAGCAAGCACGTTCGACGAACCGGCAGAAAGGCACGTTAAGATTGCAGGGATAGTACTGGAAAAGGCAAAGAGAATGGTAGAGTGCGGACACGACGTAGTGATATTCCTCGACTCAATCACACGTCTCGCACGTGCTTACAATACGGTGTCGCCTGCAAGCGGAAAGGTACTCAGCGGCGGCGTGGACGCAAACGCACTCCACAAGCCCAAGAGGTTCTTCGGGGCAGCACGCAACATAGAGAACGGAGGCAGCCTTACCATCATAGCAACTGCCTTGATAGACACGGGCAGCAAGATGGACGAGGTGATATTCGAGGAATTCAAGGGTACGGGCAACATGGAACTACAACTCGACAGGATGCTAAGCAACAAGCGAATATTCCCAGCCGTGAACATCATTGCAAGCTCCACGCGAAGGGACGACCTGCTGCAGGACAAGATGACCCTCGACAGAATGTGGATCCTCAGGAAGTTCCTCAGCGACATGAATAGCATAGAGGCGATGAACGAGGTTAAGTCGAGACTCGAAAGCACGCTCACGAACGAAGAATTCCTGCTGAGCATGAATTCATGAACCTCTCCTGTGCGATGAGGCTATTGAAGCCCATTTGACAGACAATTACTTTCAACCACCATTTACCACGACGTTATGAATAAATTCCTAACATGTATGATTGGTGCCATGGCAATCTTAACTGCATCGGCACAGGATAGGGTAAGGATACAGACCAACATCAAGGGACTGTCCAAGTCAGACACGCTGTGCATCAAGTGGGGTGCAACCAACAAGACCTCCACCCCATACATCATGCAAAGGGGGGCAATAGGCGATTCGGCATTCATCGTGGATGTCGACGAGCCAAGGTTGCTCGTACTTTGCCTGAAGGGAAGCGATGCCTCCTACGAGTTGCTCATATCGCCTGGTGACGATGTCATGGTGACAGGACGCATCAAGAAATACATTACGTCGCTTAAAACGGAATACTGGTTCAAGAAGATGAAGGTCAATGGTGCAGGATACCAGCAATTGTACACCAACACGATAAACAACTACAGGAGGCACCAGGACAGCATTGACAACAAGGTATTCAGCGAATACAGGGATGTCGTGAAACTGATGAAGAAGTCCAAGCTCGCCAACGACGAGCAAGCAATAGCCGACATGTACCAAACCTTGCACGGACAGAGTTACATCGACCGTGTGATGACTACGTACAACGAGAAGGAACTATATGCCAAATCGACCATCATCGCCAACAAGGACACTTTCCTCGGCCCGTTGCTGATGCTGAAGATATATGGCAGTCTCGACAAGTCGATGAAGCCGTTGTACGATGCCATGAGTGATGCCGCAAGGAACAACACATACGGACGTGAGGTGAAGGAGGAGGTAGACCCGCCAACTTTCGCTGGCCACAAGGCCAGCCCCTTGGCAGCAAGGGACTCCATGGATAGGGAAAGAAAGGTAGACCTTGCCCAGACTGGCAACAAATATACCCTGCTCGTCTTCTGGGCAAGCTGGTGTCAGCCATGCCACAAGGAGATTCCCAACCTGAAACGCATCTATGCCAAATACCACGATTTCGGACTCGGAATAATTGGTGTAAGCGTTGACCAATCGAAGGAGGAATGGATTGAGAGCCTCAGAGAACTGGAAGAGCCTTGGCAGAACTATATCGACGTTGACCGCAATGCAACGACGAGCTATAGTGTGAAGTACATACCCAGCATATTCGTGATAGATGCAAATGGCAACATCATCAACGAGAAACTCAGGGGGAAGGAATTGTCCGACTATGTTGACAAGATATTTGCAATG